>NZ_JAGGKR010000001.1:680069-1020103 GCF_017873855.1 Methanolinea mesophila | reverse complement strand
AGTTCCGGGGTCATGTCCACGCCGGTGACTCCACGCACCCCGTTGGTGCCGAAGAGTTTCTTTTCCAGTTTTGTTACGCTCATTGCCAGGTCAGTCCTTTCGTTATCCAGTGGATGAGGAATATGGGATTGCTTCTCTCATTTTTTCCAAGACCCTGTTCATTGCCGAATATGCCGACCGGGGGTCGGGGGCCGAGATCTGAAGGGATACCTTCTTTTCGCCCGGGCCGGAACGGACAAGGGACCCGCGGAGGCCGGGGTAGTCCTGGTCCATGCCGGCGAGGACTGACCGGGAGAATTCATCCGGATCCCATTCCGGGCCTCCCGCGGGGATTTCCAGTTTCAGAGTGAACGGGTCGTTTCCGGCCACCTGGTTGACCCCAGGTGCGGAGCTTCCGTGGAATTCCGGGAACATGTCCAGGTGGTCAAGGACCAGTTCGACCGGAGGGTCCTCAAACAGGACATTTTCGGGATGCGGCAGCCCGCCGATTGCGATCTTCGGGAAGGGCTTTTGCTTGAACCCCTCGATGACCGCGAACGCCATCCCGATACGGTCCAGCATTCCGAGCACCGTTTCCAGGTCGTGCTCTTCCATGACCATTACCGATTTACGGGAGTCTATCCCCACCGAAACCGCCCCGGATTCGAAGAATACCGTGGTATCCTTTCCTTCCTGGAGGTCCCACTGGTGGTGTCCCAGGTGTTTGACCACTGCGACAGGGCCGCGTTCCCGAAGAGGGGGTACCAACTGCGAGATGAACCGGGTCTTTCCGGATCCCGACAGGCCGGCGACGTGGATAACCCTCATTCCACGACCTCTTCCCCGTCGTATTCGTCTTCCTCGTCTTTCCTGACCCGGGTGCGGAGGATTGTCTTTGCTGCCTCTCCCACGCTCCTCATCACCTCGGTGATCCTGTCCTCTACATCAATCTCCTCGTCGATATCGAGGGTGCTCCGCTCCACCTCGAGGAGGAACCGTGCGACCTCGGAGGCCTCAAAGAGGAGGTCGTCGAGCTCGTCGGTGGTGAAAAACCCGCACATCGCACCGTAGAAAAAAGTAGCGCCCGATTTGTAGACCTTTTTCTTGAAAGAGTTCCTCGCCTGGTTGACCGCCTGGGGGGTATAGGGCTCTTTCATGAAAGGGACGAGTTCGGGGAGATGCTGGCCAATGAATGTCATTTCAGCCCCTCCCCGCGTCCGGAAGTCGGTGCAGAGCCGGGCGATCGCCCATTCCCTCGCGGTGATATAGGTGCGTTTCCGCAGGAACTGGTTCACCCTGCGGTAGGTCGCACCGTCAACCTTCTTGAATTTCTTGTACTTGTTCACATCATCCGGGCCGAATCGGTTGCGCATCTGATCATAGTTGGAACGGACCCTTTAATATAGCATGAGGCAGCGTCCCCCCGGGACAGGTCGGCGCCGTGCGGGTCCGGAGATAACAGGAGCGTTCGCGGGTACGGTTGCCTGCTTGCATGGATGCGATTCAAGAAGAGAAACCGTGTGGTTCCGGGACTATAGCCCGGGGGATTCCAGTCGTAATGAGTCTCGGGTCCGGGTGTTACGGGAGCATTCACCGGTACCATTCCTTACCAATGAACGAAAAACGAAGGGAACGATTTATTCTCCGGTGCATCTCGTCCAAGAGGGGCCCCGGACCTTCATACTTCCTGGGCATACACGAAAATAACCGTCTTGTCCCCGAATTCTTTGATAGTGCATCGGATCAGGAAAGGAACCTGTCCGCCCGCCCTCGACCTGAACGAGACGGAGCACTCCACGTGTCGCTCTTCTTTTAAGCGGTCGAGGAACCTGGCAAGCGCCTCGCCCTCGAAACAGGGGTCGAGGTCCGAAAGCCCGTTCAGGCGAAGCTGTTCCGGCCCGTATCCGAGGCAGTTTCTGAAATGCTCGTTGCTCTGGAGTATCCTTCCGAATCCATCCATGATGAATGCCGAAACTGGGGACTTTTCCAGGGCGTACTGAGCAATAGTAAGATCCTCGAGCGCCCTCCTCTGGACCACGGCGATCTTCAGGTAATGCACCAGCTGGGCGAACTGGGGTTTCGGAGAGCCCTCTTTCTGGATATAAAAATCGGCACCGTTCCGCAGCGATTCCATCATCACCTGTTCCTGTCCCTTTCCGGTGAACATGATGAAGGGGGTGGTATCACCCGAATTCCGGATCTTCTTCAGAAAATCCAGGCCATCCATTCCCGGCATATCGTAATCCGAGATGATGGCATCGTACCGCCTCCCGGTGAGCTGTTTAAGGGCCTCGATTGCCGTCCCGCAGGTATCGACCTTCACTTCACCCGTCCTTTCCAAGAATATTCTGGAGAGGTCCAGGAGTGCGGGCTCGTCATCGACAAACAGCACGGTGATCATGATGAATGCGGGAATAGCAGCCTGATATTATAAATCTCGCGGCCGGGGTGGATCGTGTGGATCTCCCGGGCTTTGAAGACGCAGCGGGAAGTATCCCTTTGTTCTCTTTCTCAACAATCTCCTAGTATTTTTCCTTTTGAACCGTTTCCGCGATGCTCTGTGACTCCTTCATTGTATAGCATCATACGGTTTATGCTAATTATCACGTTGCCCGGGGTATGCCACCTTGAATTGAGCAATATAACAGTAGTTTTCAACTTATATGATATTTTTCCCTTTGTTTTTTTTATTCGCACGAACGCGAATCAGGGTCGCAAAACCAGGGAATTTTTCAATAAGAACAGTGACAACTGTTGAAAATCCTTCTCCAGACCGGGGGGTCTTCCCGGGTCCGAACACGAATTCATATAAATCTTTTATCGAGTCCCTGGCAGTCCCGGGCGGGTACGACTCATGGGTCGATCATTGGGCCTAAACGTGGCAGATTCCGGTGGGTTTGTTACTGACTCCATGATTTCCGGTCAGCCCGGAACATGCGAAAAAAAGAACGTAAGAGGGAAACTCCAGGTACGTCCCGGGGAAAAAAGAGGCCGGGTGAGGGGGTAATTCACCGTCTGGCCCATTTTTTGCTGTGTCAGGATATACACGTGCTGCAGTGCCTGCACGAAGTCGTGCCATGCAGGCAGATCGAATGTCAACGGATGGTTATTTGAACGATCGGCGGGCAGGGCGTGAAAGTGTAAAAGCCCGGCTCACGGGTAAAGGGGAGTTCCGGAACAGAGAGTGATCTTAACGAACAGGGACCCGGAAGGGTCCGGAAACAGGACTCCTGCTCCATGGCGACCGAATTCGACGGTTCAAGTCAGGACAGAGAGAGAGATCTGCGAGAATTTTGTTATGAACCGACTATTTCAAAAACAATCATCTGAATCCCGGGAGATGATCTTGCGGATCATAAAAGGATAGAGATGAGTCCGTAGCCGTAGTATAAGTAATCAGCAGGAAGTGTTCCGTCAAATACTAAGGCTCAGGGTGCGTACATCGAGGAAGCAGGCGTTTCTACCGCGGATCTGGTTTCGGTGACATTCATCCCGATTCTGTAAAAGCCGGCGATCCCTCTCAATTCCAGGACGGTTCGCGCCACTCCGGGGCCGGTTCGAATAATGAGGGGCGTTTTTTACACTCGCAAAGTCGCGACTTCCATTCGAGAAATCATGGGTTGTCCCGGGTTTCAACGTTTAAAGGGACTTGTTATTTCATCCCATCGGTCGACCAACGAGAATCAACGCGTTCAAGATCAAGGAAGCAGGGGCTCCGGATTCAGGATGTTTCCGGGAGAAAAATTACAATCCTGCCTGATCCTGCATGAATACGAGCGGTGTTGTGAACGCCGTCCCCAGGTTAAGGGCAGCTTATCAGCTCCGGAAGAATTACCATTTCCGGTAAATATCTGGTTATTTCATTTTCCAAAAAATATGAACGAATTCATGATATCGACCGTCGCGCCCTCACGAACATATCCCTTTAAACGCCTTCGGGCCGGAAGGCGCCACAAGAGACCTTACAAAATCGAAAAATAAATAAAAATATACGAATAGTATTTTTTATAATATCGCCCGGAGGAACTCCGCAACGGGCACTTCTATTTGCGGTCCTTTGTTGTTTCTTCGTTCTTCTCCCGACTTTATCCGGTGCGGAGAATGACCTGTATTGGTCGCAGGTAAACCCCGATGCCGGCTTTTCACCCCGGGCTGGCACGGCACCACCGTGTTCGACGGTAAATTATGGGTAATTGGCGGGACCTCCCTCCCACCGTTCACCCCTGAAATGAATGGGACCTACAACGACGTGTGGTCTTCTACGGATGGGAAGACCTGGTCACTGGAAACGGAGGATGCGGGCCTTCCCTCCCGGTTCGGGCACGGGGTCGTGGTATTCGACGAGCGTATCCGGGTAATCGGGGGTACACCGAAACTGGTTATGATAACGGGGTATGGTCGTCGGCCGATGGAAAACACTGGACCCGGGAGACCGCATATGCAGCTTTTTCCCCGCGGGTATGGCACAGAGTTGCAGTATTTGACGGACGAATCTGGATCATCGGCGGCGAAACGCCAAATGGCTTTGCGAACGACGTATGGTCGTCGGAAGATGGAAAGAACTGGACGCGTGAGAAGGATCACGCAGAGTTCCTTCCCCGTCATGGACCGGGTGTCGTGGCATACGACGCCCGCCCCTGGATAATCGGGGGCTATTCCAGGACCGAGAACAGCAGGGGCTCTACAATCATGCAGTGGCTCAATGACGTATGGTCGACGACCGACGGGCGCTCGTGGCGCCTGGAAAATTCCTCACCCGCATTCGGGGATCGTGAATTCGTCCCGCTTGCCGTATTCAACGACAGTCGGTGGATCGCCGGGGGCGGAGGTCCTCCCCCGTTTTGTGACGTCAAATATCCCCCGAGGTATGCCTTCGACAGTGTGTGGCATTCCGGAGACGGAATAACCTGGACCATGGACACCGAGCATGCCGGGTTTTCCCCGCGTTACGGCCAGGGAGTTGCGGCATTTAAAGGCGGCCTGTGGGTCATCGGCGGCTCCGCCGACATTCCGTTGAACGATGTCTGGTATTATGGACCGTTGCAGGTGCCCCCGGAGGTATCGTTCCGGTCGAATGTCAGCGGAGGAACTGTTCCCCTGGCGGTTGAATACACGGGTGCCTGGACCGGAGATATAACCGCATGGTCCTGGGACTTTGGGGACGGGAGCCGTGCCGCCACGCCAAATACGACCCATATTTTCCGGAATCCCGGCATGTACACGGTAGTCCTCGAAGTGGCCGGGCCTGACGGATCCGACCGGGCCACAGAGATCATCAGGGTGGAACCCGGCAACAAGCGCGGGAACACATCCTTTCGTCGTCGCCGTTGAGATTCTCGCAGGGATGTTCGTGACAGGGACGCTGCTGAAACGGCGGTGTTAGCATCTCATACCTTCCGTCTGCAGGGAGGGATGCGACCGAAATATTTCGGATTTTTCGACGAGCGGGAGCCCGGGGCGGAGCGTATGTACTCTTTAGCGCCCGCCCTGGTTCGATATCTCATCGAAGATATATCTCGTGGTGAGGCAAGGGACCCTCAAAGCCCCGAACCGGACTACCCGGCGTTATCATTGGGACCAGGGAGTCCATCCAGATGTACTACGCTCGGGCGGGTTCAACGCCTGTGGGGATGTCCGAGATAGCCGGACCATCTCCGGAACATTGCAGTTCTGATATCCAAATCCCCCCCGGGAGGGTGGGGACCTCCCTGAAATTTTTGAAGGAGCGGCCCGGACAGGTGATCGGACCGTCGTGATCTCCGGATCGCCTGTCCACCCCCCTCAAGATCCCCGATTCGCACGTAGAAGGCAAATTAACGACTAATTGCAAATTATCGATGGATAACATATCTTCTTCGAAAAAGTCCCGTCTCGGCACGATAAAAAGCCCGTATTTTCGAGATTTCTTTCCGCTACGATTACGCCTAATCCGCACACGGGAAGGGTCAGGGGTCCTGTAGTACGGGTCGGGATCGGGAGTTATGAGATCACGATATAATCCGCGGGCCACAATTACCATTCCGGGTCATGAATCTTAGGTCCCCAGAGTGTCGAATGTCAGGCTCTTCGCAAGGACGTTTTCACCGGCTCCGGGCGCGGTACCGGCATCGTAACAGGTGGCCCGGGGGGCCCGGGAAGCTCCGGCGCCGGATCGCACTCCCGAATCCATAACTTGCGCAGAAGAGAGATTCTGCGCAAAAATTTAATTATTTGATGTAATAAAGAATAGAGCATGCACGGAGGTTTTTTTTCAGAGTGGCTCGGAAAGTATCGCCATTACCTCCGGATGCGCAATTATTCGGCCCGGACCATCCAGAGTTACGAGCAGGTGGTCCGGAACTTCGGCTACTATGTCTGGCTCCGGCGCACCGCCGACCCGGAGAAGCTCCAGGTCTTCTGGGACGAGCTCGCTCCGGCCCGGCTGGACACCGAGGTGAACGTCAAGCCGGCCATGATCAGCGATTATCTCACCTTCATGAGTTCCCAGCGGACCTACAAGGCGAAGACACTCCACCGGGTCATCTCCACCTTGAGCTCCTTTTACCGGTTCCTCTACGCCCAGGGGGTCATCGAGAACAACCCCATGCTCGGAGTGGAACGGCCGAAGATCAAGGACCAGGAGCTCCGTTATCTTAAACACAGCCAGGTGCTGCGGCTGATCGCCTCCATAGAAGACCCCCGTGACCGGCTTATCGTGCGTACCATCTACGCCACCGGCGTCCGCGTATCGGAGCTCTGCACAATAAACATCGAGGACATCGATTTCGAGGACGAGACCATCCGGGTTAAGGGAAAAGGGGGCAAGATCAGGATCGTGTTCGTGGACCCCGAGACCCTCGAAGAGCTCTCCCGCTTCATCGGGAACCACATCGAGGGGCCGCTTTTCGCCGGCCAGCAGGGGCACCATATCTCTCCCCGCTCGGTACAACATATCTTCAAGAAATATGCCCCGCCGGGCATAACGCCTCACAAAATCCGGCACAGTTACGCGAGCGAACTCTACCGCAGGTCAAAGAACCTGCGGGTGGTCCAGGAGAACCTGGGTCACACCTCCATCAAAACCACCGAGATCTACCTGCATACCGACCTGGACGAGCGGAAACGCGTCTACCAGGAGTTCTTCCCCCTGTCGGAAGGAAATCACGAACCGGTGAAGAAACGCCCCAGGGATGAATCCCCGGAGCACTAGCACCGCTGGAGGTAGGGAGGCCGGATAGTCGGTCGCAGAAAAAAACATGGGGTATCAGGGCTCCTGATCCGAAGAAACGACCATATCAGAGGCCCCCGGAGAAGTAACCGGGCTTTACGGCCCTTGATAGGGAGGAGAACCATATATTCGTTCCCGGGTGAGGTACCGGGTTTTTCGTACTTTCCAGGAAATATTCCTGGTTATCGAAAAATCGCGGATTTCTTTTATTCGTGAAATGGGAGGTCCTATGGAAATTTTCGGGTCTTTTTCCCTTAACGTGAACAAGGAAATCTCCAGGGATCGCCCAGGATGATGAATCTGCATTATTTGGCGGTCGCCCCGGCTGCTCCCCGCAGCTCCGGTGTCCAGACCAGGTAGGTCTTGTGAATCGTAGTACCACTGTCTTTACTGTCGATTGGTATTGACAATATGCAGCGTACTGATATTCGGCAGGGTTTTCCGGGATTCCCCGCCAGAAAGAACTCTTTTTCAGAGATATCGCGCTCCAGCAGGACGTAGCCTGATTTTCACGTTGTTCCGGGACAGTTTATTAATTGAAATTGATTTGGTATCTGATATCGATGAACTCCGTCAGCTCATTCCTGGCGGACGAATTAACGTTATTACGGGTGTATTTCTCAAAAAAACGTCAGGAAATAATCCCTCCCGGTGCAACACGGAGGAATGGATGGCCAGGGGATATCCCTGCTTTCCCCATGTTCCCGGATAGATGGGAGGTGAAAGGCAGGGATTCTCGGGACCTCGATCCCTCCATGGGCCCCGGGTAGGGGGTGCTCGATGCCTTTTCCAATCGCATCTTCCGGAATAAAAATGTGAACAATTCCTGTTATTTTTAATTTTCACCACTTTAATGAGCGCGAATCACTCAACACAAATCGCCCCGATCTTCCTGCCCGGGACAAGTGTCAAAGAAATTGGAAATAAATCTCGAAAAATTACGCCTGAATCCATGAAATAATGCAAAATTATCGGTATTTTTATTACATAAACCATATGATGCTATATGCAATGAGGATACCAAATTTCATCTTCAGAGGGGGGTTGGAGTAGGGATCCGAACCCGGAGTCACTGCATCACTCAGCTGAGATATATCGATCATGATAATTTTTTGAACATCCGTTGAGAGGATTATAGGGGATAAATGGCCTTATTTTCAAAAATTGTCTGTTATTTATGGGATTTATATTCCCCGCGCTCCGCTCCCGCCGGAACACTCATCATCTGGCAGGGGGACTATTCGGGTAATGGGGGAGGATCTCACGCTCTGTTCCCGCCGGGAAGGACCGGTGCTGGTCTTTGACCTTACCGGCCGGCTGGACGATATCACCACCCCGATGGCCGCCGGTCAGGTAAAGGATGCTATCCTTGAGGGGGAACGGAGAATCCTGCTGAATTTTACCGGACTCCATTATATCAACAGCGAGGGCTTGAGAATGCTCGTCACCGGGCTTAAACTCATGAGAGAGCGGGAGGGAAAATTCCTCATTGCCTGTCTCCAGCCCCCGATCAAGAAAATACTCGAGGTTGCGGGATTTGACCGGATGTTCGTATTTTATGACCGGTATAATGACGCCATCGAAGCGCTCTCCAGGCCGTAGCAGGGACCACGCGCGATCCCGGGAAAAATTTCAATTTTGCACGGGTTGCCTGCATCCCCTCCTTTTTTGGGATTCTTGATAAGGGTAGAGAAAGAATCAGCTAGTACAAAAGGCACGGTGACCGGGTTTCTCCGGCCCGCCGGCGGTCACCAGGGGAGGAAGGTCAGAATGAAGGCGTGCAGGGAATTCACGGTCGAGGCAGCGATGGAGAGCCTTTCTGAAATCGCCGCCCTGCTCGAGGATCATCTGAGAGAATCCGGTGTCGGAGAGAAGGATATCTTCGAGATCGGGCTCGCGGTGGACGAAGCCTGCGCAAACATCATCCTCTATGGCTACCGGGAGGGGGGTGGGAATATCAGTGTTTCGTCGTGCGTCCGTAACCACCAGGTGGAAGTCACTATCTCAGACCGCGGCGTCCCTTTTGACCCGCTCACGGTCCCTCCGCCGGACATCGCAGCGGATGTGGACCACCGGAAGATCGGGGGACTCGGGATCCACCTGATCCGGAGCATGACCGACCAGGTGTCCTACCGCTACCAGGGCGGGACCAACCATCTTACCATGGTGAAAGAACGACACCACGAAGGATGCGGGTAATACCTGGCAAACGGACAGGAAAAAGGGTATTTCCGGTGCATTCTAAGGGGAGGGTGGTGGTGCGGGTATTTTCCGTGATTCCCCTGCGCGCTCACTCGAAGCGGATTATTGACGAGCACTTTTGAAAATACCCTCCAGGATCATCAAAGAACTCTAATTTACTTTGTATGCCCCTCCAGGGGCTCCGCCCCGCCGCTGCGGCGCCCCGACAGGATATGCCAGGACTGTCGTAGTTCCGGGATTTTTTTGATTTGATAATGAACAATTATCAGCCGAGCACACGTTTCCGGCGATATCGGGGCCAAATGGGATACGCCCGGAATGTCACGCGATATACTACGCCAATAAGGCAGGGAGTTCTTTTGCCCTAATAAAAAGGATGGTCAGCAATCCCAAAATCACGGTGCCGGGCTTTCTTGCGGGACAGCGGGTGACTGTTGCCGTGGGTTTTTCTCCACTTCCGCCGGGAATGCCTATATCCGATCTCATCGTATTCTCATCCGTGCCGATCGACATCCCTCCCGGCTGGACGCCTCTTCTGGAAGAGCTTGGAAAAGACCCCCGGGGGACCGTGTACATCCTCGGGGGCACCGACCGGGGGAAGACCACCCTCTGCACGGTGCTCCAGGAACTCTCCCCCGGCACCGGGTCCGTGGCGGTCCTCGACTGCGACCCGGGCCAGTCGACCGTCGGTCCGCCTGCCACGGTCGGCCTCCGCCTCGTGAACCTTCACCGTCCGCTGCTGAAATTCGTGGGCTCCACCAGCCCTTCGGGGCATTTTCTCCCCCTGATGACCGGTGCGGCCCGGCTGCACGACATCGCGCTCCAGAAACGGGCCGGCCTGATCCTGGTGGACTCCCCCGGGTACGTGCAGGACGAGGCCGCACAGGAGTTCCATATCAGGATGATCGACCTGCTCGCCCCGCAGTACCTCGTGGGCATCGAACAGGAACGCGAGCTCGAACCCATTCTCGCACCCTTTGCCCGGTCCGGGGCGGTGGTGCACCGCATCCGTCCTTCTCCTTCCGTGATCCCCCGGAACACCGCCTGGAGGAAGAGGTACAGGGAAGAACGGTTCGCGGAGTACTTCCGGGGGGCAACCCTTCACCGCCTTCCCCTGGCGGGCCTCGCAATTCACGGCAATATCCCCCGGAGCTTCCGCCAGCAGGACTGGATCTTCCGGGTGGTTGCCCTCTGCGACCCGGCCCTTATGGTGATCAGGCTCGCAATCGTGGTCAGCCTCGACCTCCGGGGGGACACCCTCGAACTCTTCGCCCCGCCGTTCGCTCCGGAAGAGGTGAGCTCGGTGCAGGTGGGGACGCTGCGGCTCACCTTCTCGGGCGGGGAACTTAAAGGGGCCGATACCCCGCCCGCTGAAGTGCCGACAGAATCCGGTCCCGGTGATCAGGACCCCGGGTCTCAACCTCAATCCTGACCCGCATCCGGTCGAGAGGTACGCCGGGGTCGTCGCGGTCCTGGTCTACCGCGCCGATCACTCCTCCTTCCCGGGAGACTACTTCGAGAAGTGCGGGAAGCGACCGGGAGTCTTCCTTAATAAGAACCGCGATACGGGCTATCCGGCCGGAATCAAAAAGGCCCCGCTTGAGGATTCGTTCCAGCAGGAAGGTATCGACGTTGCCGCCGGAGATCACCAGCACCACCTTCTCCCCGGGGGTTACTGCAACCGCTCCGGAAAGAAGCGCCGCGAGGGGGACGGCGCCGGCTCCCTCCGCGAGCACTTTTTTCCGCTCCAGGAGGAGGAGGACCGCGTCGAGGATCGCCTGCTCCTCAACCGCCACCACCTGGTCCACGAGGTCCCGGATGAGGGGAAAGGTCAGGTCGCCCGTCCGTTTCACCCTGATACCGTCGGCGATGGTGGACTCGGCGTCAACGGCGACCGGGCCTCCGCGCTCCCGCGAGGCGATGGCGGAGGGGCACGCCGAGGCCTGCACCCCGGTGACCCGGGCGCTTCTCCGGAGCCCCCTGACTGCCAGGGCGATCCCCGCGATCAACCCCCCTCCTCCTACCGGGACCAGCACCCGGTCGACGTCCGGGAGGTCGGCGAGGATCTCGAGCCCGATCGTACCCTGCCCGGCGACGACCGCGGGGTCGTCGTACGGATGGATGAACATCATCCCTTCGGTTCCGGCCAGTTCCTTCGCCCGGACGATGCTCTCCTCGAGGCTGGTACCTGCGAGAATAACCCGGGCCCCGTAGCCCCGGGAGGCCTCCTGCTTGGAGAGCGAGGTCCACTCGGGCATCACGATGGCAGCGGGAACACCGGCGAGGCCGGCGGCCACCGCTACCCCCTGTGCATGGTTTCCTGCCGAGGCGGCAATAACTCCGGCGGGCCCGATGGCATCGCGCGATGAGAGGATACGATTGGTGGCGCCCCGGACTTTGAACGACCCCGCCTTTTGCATGGATTCGAGTTTGAGATAGACCTCCGCCCCGCTCATGGACGAGAAGGTGGGGGAGTACACCAGCGGGGTGCGGATGATCTTTCCCCGTATCCTCGATTCGGCTTCCCTGATATCGACAAGGGTGACCAAGGGTTCAGTCCTCCAAAAAGATCAGAAGATCAGGGAGATTCTTCCTGTATGATGTCGGTCACGCACCGGAGCTCTTCGGCGAGGAGGCGAACGATGTCGTCGGCAGTGATGATCCCCACCAGCCTCCCGCCGGTGTCCACGATGGGGAGCCGACGGACGCCTTCAGCCCTCGCACAGCGGACGGCCTCATAGATGCCGGTCCCGTCCTCGACTACCAGCAGGTCGCCGGTCATGATATCCTTCGCCTTTACCTTCTTCCCGTCCAGGTCTTCGGCGAGCACCCGGAGCACCAGGTCCCGGTCGGTGACAATCCCCAGCGGGCAGTCGTCCGGACCGGTGATCACCACCGATCCGACCCCCGCCTCGCTCATCAGCCTGGCCACTTCGTGGGCAGTGGCGTCCGGGGAAGCGGTAATGACCGCCGCCCTGCAGCATTCAAGAATAGTCATCAGAGCATCACTCCTTCGTCGAGTGTGAAGGAGGAAGTAATATTTAAGATTACCCGGGATGACCGCGGGCTCCTCCCGGAACGGCCTCGGGAAGGGTATATGCTGAGGGACCCGGGACATCTGATCCCCCAGGAACGTCATGAAGAAGGGATGTTAACAAAGCCGGTCCGCCTGCAAAGTACCTAAAGGGAGGTGAGAAAGGCCGGATATCCTGCAAAGGTGAATCGCTCCCGCTGAAGTTACCGTTTTTCCTGGTGATACCGCGCCCCGACCGGCACCGGGATCGTCCCGGTATGACGGGGGAGGAACTTTATACTCCCGGCACTCCATCGGGGTTTGGTGAACGGGAAGATGCCCTGGAAGAAGATCGCCCTCATGGTGGTGCTGGTAGTCGTCATTGCCCTGGCGTTCATCAGCATCGTTCCCCTGATGCTCCCCCCGGGAGGACCGCCTGCGGACTCCCGGCTTTCCATGATCAATCTCCCGGCAGGGTTCCACATCGGGGTGTATACCCCCGACGTTCCAGGGGCTCGCGAGATGGCCCTTGGCCCTGAAGGGATGATCTTTGTCGGGACCAGGGGGGAGGGGAAGGTCTACGCGGTAATCGACGAGAACAACGACTCCGTGGCAGACCGGGTGGAGATCGTTGCCGGGAACCTCTACCTCCCGAACGGTGTCGCCTACCGGGACGGTGCGCTGTACGTGGCGGAAGTGAACCGGGTGCTCAGGTACGACGACATCTCCTCCCGGCTCGACACCCCTCCGCCGCCGGTAGTGGTCAACGGCAACTTCCCCTCGGACACGACCCACGGATGGAAGTTCATCGCGTTCGGGCCGGACGGGAAGCTCTACGTCCCGGTGGGGATGCCCTGCAATATCTGCATCGAGGATACGCCCCTGTACGGCACCATCATGCGGATGAACCCCGACGGCTCGGACCTTGAGATCTATGCCTCGGGGATTCGGAACACGGTGGGGTTCGACTGGGACCCGGAGACGGGTTTTGTGTGGTTCACGGATAACGGTCAGGACTTTCTCGGGGAGGACCTCCCTCCCGACGAGCTGAACGTCGCCACAACACACGGCCAGAACTTCGGTTTTCCTCTCTGTTACGGAGATAATATTCCCGATCCTGCCGTTCAGGGCAACGGGTGCCCGGGAGCGATACCTCCCGCCCTGGAACTGCCGGCCCATGTCGCCCCCCTGGGGATGGAGTTCTACCGGGGGAGCATGTTCCCCGCAGAATACCGGGGAAGGATCTTCATCGCCGAGCACGGGTCCTGGAACCGGGTGGTGCCGGTCGGGTACCAGGTGGTGAGCGTGACCATGGAGAACGGGACCGCGGTCTCCTGGGAGCCGTTCGCGTCGGGATGGCTGCAGGGGGCTTCGGCGTGGGGGAGACCGGTGGACGTGCTTACCCTTCCAGACGGGTCCCTGCTGGTCTCCGACGACCAGGCGGGAGCGATCTACCGGATATGGTACGGGTAAATTGCACGCAGAACACATCCGGAAATTTTCTTTTTTTCATCCGGTCCCCTGTGTGAGTCGCAATCGAATTTTTTCCGTGAAACAGGGTCATCCATGGAAAATTACGGGCGAGATCAGGGGAAGATTTAAATAAACCCAAAAAAATCTCTATTTGCCGAGAAAATCGGCGTTTAACAGGAGGAGGAATGGAGTTACAAAAGATATTCGTACCTGCCGTTATCGCCCTGATGTTCCTCGTGGGGGCTGCTGTAGCCGATACGGGAACGATTAACATGCCTGAGACCCAGGGCCTGACCACCGGGACCACGATCCAGGCGCTGGGCACAGTGACCGAGACGGACGGGCTGGTCTGGACCCTCGACACCGATCAGCTCCCGCCCGATCTCCCCCTCATGAGAGAGATCATCTACACCACGTCCTATAGCGAGGATACCATTGCCGATCAGGGCTTGGTGACTTATACCAAGTCTGCCGCACTCGATACCGGTCCCATGGTGGCGGGCCAGTATAATTTCAAGACCGCGAAAGTGGTCGAGTTCGTGGGGCTTGATACGGGGAGAATGATAACCAGTGAAGACGAGGTCATCGACGGAGCGATGGGGTATATGCCCAATGCGGATGAAGTGTTCATCTGTCCGTTCCTGTCGTTACCGGAATCGTACATTCCCACGTTCTGCAACATCGAACAGATGGGAAGCACTGCGGATCTGACCATCGGATCGCTCGCCACCACGACGGATGAACGCCATGTGGCGAAGTCGGGTGACCCCGGCGTGGCCATGGACTATTCTGTCAAGCTCACGGGCTTTGGTGACATCCCGGCGATGGGGAGTGCAACTGCATTCATAAACGTGCACATACAGGAAGCACGGACGCTCGGGGACGATGAAGGAGAATTCCTCAAGGCCGAGGACCTTGTCTACGGGGAAACGACCACCGCGGCCGGCGAGATCACGCTCTTCCAGAAAGTGATGGGTTTCGACTCGAAGGTTACCGGTGCGCTTCCGACTGAACTTACAGGATAATTCTTCCCTTTTTTCCGATAGGGTCCTTCAGGATCCGATCTCTTCGATCCGGCCCCTTGCTTGTCCTGAACACGCCTCTTCATGCAGGGATCGCTGGTCTTTTGCGGATCAATCAAGAAGTTATATATATCTCTTTATAAGACTGTATTTTGCCGAAATCCGGCGAATTTAGGAGGAGTAATGAAATCTTTCACATTAGCACTACTGACCATCGTCACGCTGGCAGTCGTGACCGGCGGAGTATTCGCCGACACGGGGATCTTCCAAACCCCCGAGACGCAGGGGTTCTCCACCGGGACCACGATCCAGGCACTGGGGACGGTGACGGAGACCGACGGACTTACCTGGATCATCTCCAGCGACACCATACCGCCGGAGGATCTGCTTTTCATTTATTACACCACGTCGTATAGCGAGGACACCATCGCGGACCAGGGGCTGGTCTCGTACGTGAAAACGGCGTCCATCGATACTGCCGAACAGGCTGTCGGGGTTGACAACGTCGCGACCTCGAAAGTCGTGGAATTTATCGGGCTCGATACCGGGAGGATGACCTCGTCAGAGAACGTAGTCCTCGACGGGGCAAGTTCCGGATTCGAGGGGGAGGAAAACTTCATTTGTCCTTTCGCGGCAACTGTCGACTCGTTCATCCCCGCGTTCTGTAACATCGAGGAGATGGGAAGCGACATGGACCTCACATTAGGTTCCCTCACCACTACCACTGGCGAGCACTTCCTGGGCTACGCGGCTGACCCCGGCGTCTCCATGGATTATTCCGTGAAGCTTACCGGTTTCGGCGACGTTCCTGCAATGGGAAGCGCGGATGCGTATATCAACGTGCATGTCCAGGAGGCCAGGGAGGGACCGGTCATCGATGACATTGGAGCCGCAAAGGCGGAGGACCTGACGTATTCCGAATTCACCACCGCGAGCGGGGACATCACCCTGTTCCAGAAGGTAATGGGGTACGACTCGAAGGTCTCGGGGCCCCTGCCCACTTTTGATCTGCCGGAATGATAATTTCCTTTTTTTGGCTATTCTTACCATTTATTGATGAACGCAAAAAATCTGAATTACCGAGAAATTCGGTCATTTGGTGTTTCAAGGGCATTTTCACTGTGGTGCCGGAATTTTGCGAGACCAAATTGGGTGATTTTTATTGTTACGCCGCGAATTTTCTTTTTTTCCTCGTGGCCATTACGGTGATGAAGGCCAGGACCGAGGTAAACCCTCCAAAGAGGAACGCGACCCTGAACGCATCCAGCAGGAGTCCGGGAGGGATGGCATCTGCCACGAAGGGACCGGTGATCCCGGCAAGGACGACCCCCGCCAGGACCGCCTCGAATACCGCGACCCCCAGCGTCGAGCCAAGGTTCCGTATGGTAAGGAGCATGGAAGAGACCGACCCGACCTCTCCTTCGGGGGCAAGCGCCATCACCTGCACGCTGTTCGAAGGGATGAACCCGCCGACCCCGAGCCCGATCAGTACCAGGCCCCCATAGAGGAGTGCGTCGTCCCCGGTCACACCCGGTCGGGCGATGGCGATGAATCCCAGGGCCAGGGCCACCGCGGAGGCCGCGGACGGAATGCGGGGCCCGATCCGGTCGGAGAGCGCCCCGAAGAGCGGTCCGGCGAGGAATATCGCCCCGGAGGGGATGGTGAGCACAAGCCCCGCGATATCGGGAGGGAGCCCCCGGACATACTCCAGATAGAAGGGGAGGAGAAAGAGCGCCCCGGAAAAGACGAGCATGACCATCAGGGTGGCCAGGTTTGACAGGGCGTAGTCCCGGACCCGGAAGAGGCCGATGTTAAAGACCCGGTACGGGATGGAGCGTTCACGCCGGATAAAGAGGGCGGCGAACACAAACGCCCCGAGGAGCGAGAGAACGACGGGAAAGGAGGTCCAGCCGAGCGCCTGGCCCTGGTTTAGGACGAACAGGATACCGAGGATTGCGAAAAAGATGAGGACTGCTCCTGCATAGTCGAACTTCTGCCTCCCGGGCAGGGAATTTTTCGGTACGGTACGGAGCGCGATGAAGAAGCCGGCGATCCCCACCGGGACGTTGATGAAGAATATCCAGTGCCAGGTGAGGTAGGTGGTGATGAACCCCCCGATCGCCGGCCCGAGGGCGATCCCGAGCGAGGCGAACATGGCCACGATCCCGAGTCCCTTCCCTCTGGCGGCGCGAGGGAGCGCGATCATCACGATCGCGGTGGTGAGGGCCGAGAGCATCGATGCCCCGACCCCCTGGAGGAGCCGGGACCCGATCAGCATCGCCGCGCTTCCCGATATCCCGCAGAGGAACGATCCGGCCACGAAGACCAGGTAGCCGGTGGAGAAGATGCGGTGATACCCTTTCAGATCCCCCAGTTTGCCGAAGGCGGGAAGAAAACTGCACATCACCAGCAGGTACCCCATGATCACCCACGAGATGGTCGCGGTGGAGACTCCGAACTCCAGGGAGATGGTGGGGAGGCTGATATTAACGATAGTGATGTCGAGCGAGGTCATGAAGACGGCGATACCGACGGTAAGCAGGAGAAGGCGGTTCGACGGCGTACCGGAGGCGGGGGGATCGTCCATGACGTTCGTAACAGTGGTTCCCGGAAGAACCCTAAAACATTGTGAATTGGTAGCCGGAAAAAGGCCAGGGAGGACTTACAGAGCCCGTCACGGGCACATGGAACCGAATGGGCAGTGGAGCCGTGGGACTTGCCGCGATTGTCACCCGGAAAAGCCACGCATCGGTAAGGGTGGGGGATATTGCCGACCCAGGGGGTTTGCCGGTGAAGACAAACCTGCAGTACAGGACGCTCCGGGATCTACGCCCTGCCCCTGCGGTGTCCCAACAAGATAAGTCCGTGCTGTCGGAGGATCGCGAACTTTTCCGGTTGAAATTGTGCGAAGCTCGGAAGCGAAGACAGGAATGTTTCTAGAGACCTTCGCGGCGGGGTCAGGCCGGTGGAACCTTTATCGGTTTCCCTCTCCAGAGGATGATGAGTATGACCGATCTGGAAGAGTGCGACACCGATCAACCGGAACGAAGAATGTGCATCCGCGCCCCCGGGATCTGGCGGGACAGGGTCGCCACCGTGCTGATGACCCTCGCGGGTCTCGCGGCGGTGTATGCCTTCATGGCCCCCCTGCTCACCATGACTTCGTATCCGCCTTCGACGGTGATGGTCGAGCTCTGGCGGGAGTTCGGGTACCTGGTCTTTGCCGGGCTCTTCTTCATGCTGGCCGCAAATCCGCGGGCCTATCCGGGGGTGTGGGAGGTCTCCATGTTCCACAAGGCGGCGCTCGCACTGAGCGGGATCATTCTCCTCGGGGCGGCGACCGACGCAGCGGCCACCGCCCTTTTCGACGGGATCCTCCTGATCGTGCTGATCGTCTGCTACCTGCTCACGAAGGGATATTCGGCCTGGGGAAGGTTCCGGGAACTGTAACCCGCGATCCCCGCCCTGCTTCTCCAGGGACCGTTGGACCGGTGGGGAGAAGAACTCGCATTTTTCGTTTTCCAGGAACTTGTGGGGTATTCCCACCTGGCGAGCGATGAACATTTTTTACTCCCCGACAGGATTATCGAAAGACAATTTACAGAATATAACGCTCCCGAGGCTGCGCCCCGCCACGTGGCGCCTCAACAGGATATGGCATGGACTGTTGGCTGCAGAATATTCTGGAAAATAACTTAGTGATTTCATAAGTATCGATTGTAAAATATGTGACAGGAAAATCGCCGGATTGAGTTCTTGATCCGCCGCCGGGGGGCCCTTCGGGAGCGGCGGAACCATCCTGATCGGGAATGTTCCGGAAATAAAGAGTGTAACCCAGATGCATCCCCCGTAAGATCCCGACTATCATTATACATCTCCCGGAAAGAAGAGAGACTACCCGCGCCCGCAGAGCGTGAACTTTATCTGGTTTCTTCGGGTATGGTATCTCGGAGTATCATGCGGTATATCGTGACCGGCGGGGCCGGGTTCATCGGGTCGCACCTCTGCGAGGCGCTCGCGGGTGCGGGACACGAGGTGGCGATTGTCGACGACCTTTCGTCGGGCAGAAAGGAGTTCATCGCGCCCCTCCTGGAGCAGAAGAAGGTCACTTTTTACCAGGACACGATCGCCGACTTCGCGTTCCTCGCGGAGACGTTCCGGGGGGCGGACGGGGTGTTTCACCAGGCGGCGATGGTCTCGGTGCAGAAATCCATCATGCACCCTATGGTAAACCACGACGTCAACCTGACCGGAACCCTGAACGTCCTCCTCGCGGCCCGTGACGCGGGAGTGAAGAAAGTGGTCTTCGCCTCGTCGGCCGCGATCTACGGGAACATCCCGGAACAGCCCAAGAACGAAGGGATGACCCCGGACCCGCTCTCCCCCTATGCACTGGCCAAGCTTGGCGGAGAATATTACTGCCGGCTCTTTACAAGCCTCTACGGCCTCCCCACGGTGGCGTTGCGCTATTTCAATGTCTACGGCCCCCGGCAGGACCTGCATTCCGATTATGCGGCGGTAATCCCCAAGTTCATCGCTCATCTCGCCGAGGGGGAGCCGCCGTTGATCTATGGCGACGGGGACCAGACCAGGGACTTCGTATACGTGAAGGACGTGGTGCAGGCGAACGTGAAGGCGATGCAGAGCGGTGCGACCGGGGTTTATAACGTGGGGTGCGGGGAGGAGACCAGCGTGAATAACCTGGCGGAGACGATGATGGCCCTCTTCGGGTTGTCTTTTTCGCCGAAACATACCGGGGAGCGTCCCGGCGAGGTGAAGCATTCGGTGGCGGATATCAGCCGGGCGGAGAAGGACTTCGGCTACTCGCCGGAGTGCAAACTGGAGTGGGGACTCTCCGAAACACTCGAATACTACGACCGGCAGGAGAGGAACGCGCTAGGGCAGCATAAGTAACCCAGGATATCCTCCGATCTTTTTTTTCGCCCCTTTTCGGATCCACCCCTTCCCCGGTACCCCTCGCGCTTCCTTCAGCGCTATCAAATAACGATTCTCCGGGTTCCCGGGGGGTGAGCCCTGAGATCATTACCCCCGGAAAGTTTTCCATCAGACCAATAGATTGCGGAAGAAGACACCCATGCATAGTTTTGATAATACGGGAGATATTACCCGTTTCGGGGGAGAGAACTAAAGGACAAGAGAAAAAAATTGATCTCCCTAGTAGGGATTCAGGGTCTTGAAGGGGATGACCTGGTCGTATACCTTGTACTGGCCTGTGGGGGCGGTGACCCAGATCTCTATCCGGTTCTTGTCGGCGCTGCAGGGGAACGTGACGGTCTGTCCCTGGTAGAACGGCGGGAGCATGGTCGCGGTCTGGACGCTCCCGTCAGGCTCGGTCTGGGTGACGTCGATCCGGGTGTCGAGGTTGAACCCGTTGCCGCCCCGGAGGGAGACCTCCATCATGGGGTTGACGTTGTTGCCGTTGCTCTGCACCTGGAACTCCATTGAATAGTCTGCCGGGAGCTGCTGGGTGGGCCCGGTGGTCAGTGTTCCGGGGGCACCCGAAGTGGGAGATGCAGTCGGGATTCCGGGGATTCCGGGACTCTGCACGCACCCTGCGGTGAAGAGCATTCCGGCGGCGAACGCCAGTGCAAGGATTAAGGCGATGCGTTTCATGGTAAGTCCTATTGTCGAATTCCGGTATATTCCTATCGGAACCATGAATTTCAGAGGGTTAACCCCGGGGTTCGTGAGCGAAAGTCCGGATACGAGGGGGGAGTTCCAGGAAAACCGGGAGATGATTCGATGGTTTTTCCCAAAAACCGGTTTATCGGGGAAAGATCCGAGACGTCGTTGTTGTTCAATCGCAGGTTTCAAAAGTTCGGGAATTTCCCGGGGACATCTGACTGGAAGGTCGAGAGAGGATGTTCCCTGAACCATCGGGATATCAGTGAGGGTGCCGGCTGCCTGAAAAATCAGAAGGTCAGGATTGGATGCTCCCTGACCACGCGCATATATGCCGGGGGTTCCCTGCGTCGGAAAGAAAGACCGACGCAGCAACCACTGGGAATGAAAAAGCGATAAAATTGCCTTATTTAATAAAATACGTCCTGGTTATTAGTATCTATGCTCTCGAAAATTATTTCTCTGTTTCCCGGCAATATCGATCCGATGGCGCGAGGGGGGGGAAAATTGTTGCTTGTAGGGGTGCTTATTGCGCTCCTCGCTGGTTCCGCGCAGGGAACGACCCTGGATTTCAGGTGGGAGGAGGGGATCCCGGGGATATCCGGGCTTGCCCTCTCGGACGACGGTTCCCGGGTCATGGTAGGGACCAACACCGGCCAGGTGCGGGTGTATGACCCGAACGGGAGTGTCTGCATGGAAGTCCGGGTCCCCGGTACGGCGCAGGTAGGGATCCTGCAGAACGGGAGCGCCTACCTGGTGGCGTCCCAGGAGGACCGGGAGAAGAACAAGGGGACGCTCCGGCTCTTCGACGCGGAGGGCGACGCGCAGTGGTTCTGGAACTCGGGG
Organism: Methanolinea mesophila; assembly: GCF_017873855.1. NCBI lineage: Archaea > Methanobacteriati > Methanobacteriota > Methanomicrobia > Methanomicrobiales > Methanoregulaceae > Methanolinea > Methanolinea mesophila. The sequence goes on along the minus strand of NZ_JAGGKR010000001.1, from coordinate 998,718 downwards.
TGGATCACCTCCATGGACTTCTGCCAGGGGACCGACCGGATCGTCACCGGTGACCGGGCGGGGAATGTGGTGATGCTGGACGGGGGAGGACTTGAAGTGCGGACGTGGAACGACCTCCCCAAGACCTACATTATCGCGGACCTGGCGCTTTCGGCGGACGGAAAGTATTTCGCATACGCCTTGGAGGAGAGCAACCCCCAGGTGAAGTTCGTCACGGTGAGCAGCGGCTCGAAAAAGTCGTTTGCCAAGGACTTCGCCTATACAGGAACTTACGGATATCTTGAACCAATCCGGCAGATCGAGCTCTCGGGTGACGGCGCATATATCGCCACCGCGGGAGGTGAGGGGAGCCACGGGGTGCTGAACTTCTATGCGAGGAACGGGACCCGGCTCTGGTCGAAGGATCTCGCCCGGATCAACGACCTGGCCCTGGACGGGCAGGGGGGATGTGTGTTTATCGCCGGCGGGGACGGGAATGTCTCCTGTTACAACCGCTCGGGAGACCTCGAATGGGCGTACCAGTCAGGGGCGCCTGCCGGGAGACTCTCTTATGCACCGGGGGCGGGGGTCCTTGCCGCAGGCAACGATGAGGGAGACCTGAGGGTGTTCGACCGGAACGGTACAATAATCTGGCAGCACGAACTCGACGTATTCCCCACGGGGGCGGTCACCCGCATGGAGTTTTCCTCCGACGGACGCGCACTCGCGGTGGTGGCGAACGACCGGGTACTGGAATATTTCGAGACCGTTTCCGAACCCGTGGTCGCGGAAGAGATCTCTTTCCCGGAGGTGAACGCAACGAGTCCGGACAACTTTACCTCTGTTTCGATGGTCAATATAACCGAATCCAACGGAGAGGAGACCTTCCTGGGGTTCTTCCCGTTCCCCTGGAAGATCGCCTTCCCGAAGCTCTGGTAGCCCGCGCACAGGAAATGTCGCGTCAATTCCTTTCCGGGCCTGGAGCACCCGGGACAACCATTTTTTCGCCGCGCTCTAATTCTGAAGAATTTTACCGTTAGACGTAAAATCAGGTCCGAAAATCCGTTTTTTATTTAATTACTTTGATTTCAAAACATTTATGCTGGCATCGGTATATCTGTGTTTTACCCGGGGGGGTTAATTGACAATACACACCATCCTTGGCTGCTGCGAGCAGTGCGGATCCTGGACGAAGATCTATGTGCTTATGTGCCGGGAGAACGGTTCCGAAGAGCGACCACGTTATTATTGCGGAGACTGTCTCGGGAAGGGGGGCGAAGTTCCCGATTCGCCGTTCCTGGATATCTCCACGTCGGGTGATGAGTTCAGGCCTGGCGAACTTCCCGCGGCGTAGAGATCTCCCGACCTGGCCCTGTACAGGGCATACTCTCATTTTTTCATGGGCGGGGTTTAGGGGCCGTCTTACCAGCTAACGCGGGAAATAACTTGTCCGGACCGGGACCTAAATTTTTTTGGAGAACTCAGTTTCCATGAATCAGGTCATTCGATTCAGATATCCCGTTTTTTTAAAAATCAGGTCCATATAACTCATGAGTTCGATAAATTCATATGTATCGGAGGTATTTTTCCTGTATACATGGTCAGCGAGCTCGGAATGCGATTATGGAGGCTCGGGATGAAGGACCCTTCGATACGCCCTCGTACGTGGGGTTTCTTCGGGTTCTTCTCCCCCCTCATGATAACGCTCCGGGTCTTCCTGGGAGGAGGGACGGACAAGGAGGAGCAACTCCCCCTGCCGGAGCGGCAGAGCTCCTCTTCATTTCCTTCCCTCTTTTTCCGGCCTGTACTTATCCTGCAACGATGAAATGCCGGCTCTTCCGGGAGATCTTTTCCGGGAATCGCATCCACGTCGACGGTTCACCCGTATCCTTCCGATGTCACCGTTCCCGGTACGTCGCCATCGCGACTCTCAAAGATTCGAAGTTCTTCCGGGTTCCGGCACTTTTTTTTCAAGGGCTTTCCCGCCCTTGAACCCTGCTGCGTCCTTTCCAACGGGCGTCACTGAATTCGAAACGTCAGATAAACGCTCCCGGACATGTCCCGAATTTTATTCCGGGATGTTTCCGTGGAAAAAACCACAATACGAAGACTTATGGACCCCAAATCACGCCGAGCCTCCCGGACCGGGGAGGAACATCGATGAACCGCGTCGCGGATGGCACCCGGTATACGGGTGGTGATGCAGTATGAAGGCATACCGGAAAGGATGCCGGGCAGAGTTCGAGGCCATCCGGATGCTCAAGTCCCGCGGATACCAGGTGACCCGACGAAAGGAAGGAGCCCCGCCCGATCTGCAGGTGAACGCACCCGACGGCGACTACATGCTCATCATGGTCCGGGGATTCCATGCCGCAGTTCCTGATGCCCAGGCGGTGTCCTTCCGCTGCCGGGAGGACCTGGATGCGTTCCGAAAATTCAGGCATTCGGGAAAATGCTCGAGGGAACTCTGGACCCTGGCACCTCCTTTCGGCTGGAGGTTCTACGAAGTATTCCCGGGCGGGCTTCGATCGATAGTGCACGAAGAGTTCGCGCCCCGCGGAGAGGGAGTCAGTATCGGGGAGCTGTTCCGGACACCCTCCCCGCCACTGCAGCGTATGCGGAGTGCCGGGTCCTCCCTGGACGGAGAAGAAGAACGCGAATGAAATTTTCACGCGACAAGAGCCCGAATATGTGTTGGCAAAAAGACTAATCCCCAATTTTGGCCGATGAGAATCTTTTTTGTTATTGAATAGGAAATTCCCGGATTAATCTATGACCTAAGGGCCAGGAAAAGGGAACATGGGCAGGTTCTTATTCTGCGGGCAGTTCTTTCTCTTCGATATCAAGGGGATCGAGGAGGAGGATCCGGACCCGTTTTCCGGTCCACTCCTTCGGGAGGTACACCTACCCCGCTTTGCCCCTTGATTTCACCGTTCGCTCCACCACTTCGTATGGTTGCGGAATCATGGTAATCACTATTACTTGTTAATAGAAGTGAAAGCTAAAATATTAATTATTTTTGGTTTATTTTCACAATGTGTTCGTAACGTGCGGTTCACTGCATTCGACCGGCCATGGACTATCCCATGAGGGCGCCGCCAGCGGCGGGGTGACAGTACAAGGGTATCAATAACGACCTTTTTGGCAGCCAGGTCTTTCATTGCCGGTTCAAATTTTCACTCTACAAGAGTGGAAAATTTCGATATTTTCCATCTTTTTCATTTTCCTCCCCATCGTTGTCCCGGGTTCAAAAATCCCGCGTCATAGAGCCATCCGTTTCTCCACCCCGGAGAAACCCCTTGATATCCCCTGCTTACCTGGTATGTGCCTCCAAAAGAGGCAGTAGGTAAAAAAATGGCAAATTTTGTCCAGACCAATAACCAGAAGACCGCCGTTCGTGAACTGGCGGCACCGATCGCAGATGTGAACGCCTTTAACGGGATCGTCCAGGGAATCCTCGACGACAACCCCTGGGGGTGCACCTCCTACATTCAGAACGACGTGGAGCAGGCACCGGTCATGAAGAGCCGGGAATACTACACCGCAAGGGTCCTGTTCCAGGATAACGAAGCAGCCACCGTGGGCCAGATCACCGCCCGGGCCCCGACGATCGGGGCATTCTCCGGGAACATCGCCGAGATCATGGCAAACGAGGCGTTCGCCACCGCTATGGGGGGTGACCCGGTGCGGGATACCGAAGCGGACCGCTTCTCCTGCACCCTGAAGTGCCATAGCGCTGCAGGAGAGATCTACTACGTTGCCTTCGCAAGGGACCGGGTGACCGTCTCCTCCTACTCGGACGACGGCATCGTGACCGCACTCGAGACCTGGGCGGACGCACTGCCCGCCCTGGCCTGAACGGGAACGGGAAAGGGAACCGGAAGATGAGGAGAGGAGAGAACCAACCCTCTGCGTTCCCCTCATCGGTCCCCCTCTCCATTTCTCATCTTCCCGATATTCCTGCTCCCTTTCCATATTCTGTTGAAAACGAGGTGATCGACAATGGACTACGAACTCACAGCGCTCCTCCTCGGAGCAGTTCTCTCTCATCGACACCGGGGTGACCATAATGGACTATGAAATGACAGCACTCACTCTTCGGAGCAGTTTCTCTCTCATCGACACCGGGGTGACTGACAATGGATTATGAACTGACAGCACTCCTTCTTGCGGCCATCCTCCCCATCTACCCGGCCCTCTGGAGCATCTACCAGAAGATCGGGAGGTTCGACCGGGTCTGCGAGGAGTTCACCAGACACTGCGAAGACCACGAGATCGTTGCCGTGGGGATTGCCTATGGATCCAGGGATCCTGCAGATCGTTGAGCTGACTGCCGCCGCCGGGGCTTCCCTGGCGGCGCTCTGGCAGCATTCCGGGAAGAAAAAGGCCGAAGAGAGAGCCGGGGATGTGATATCTTTCTTCGACCCCGGGGACGAGAAGATTACGTCACCTCCTGCAGCGGTCCCGGGGCGGTCCTGGAAGATGACCGACGAGACCCGTCGTTGGGTGATCTGCGGACATTCGCAGACTGATCAGGCCTCGCTCCTGCAGCAGATCTGTAATGCCGAGGCCGAGAAGAAGATTAACTATGTGATCTCTGTCCCCGGGGCTTACTACGAGATCGAGTACGGGCTGATCAAGGGAGGAGGGATGTACGCGAAGAAGGGAGCGGGGTGAATGAAGGGAGAGTCCCTTATTTTTTTAGTAACCTGCGGGGAACTACAACATGTCCTCTTTTTTAGTAACGTGCGGAGAACTACAATCGGAGGCATTCTGAAAAAATAATCCTGATTATTCTCCCGCCCGGGGGGACAACCCCTCGAAACTCAGTGTAATTTTATGGGTTCCTTCGGTTTCAGGAATTTCGTAAGTTTCCTGAGTGTGGATCGGTCCGAATTGTGTATGAAAATGAAATTGTTAATGTAGATGGTATTTTCCCGCCTGCCGGTGCCGGTCTCATTCAGATTTTTTATATTCTGGTGGTCTTCGGGTTGAAAATGTACCATTTCGAATAATTTTCCCTCGAAAAAGAAATAGCCCATATAATGGAATTCTTCCATGAACCGACCGATGGAATCGATTGCACCGGGGTGATGCCTGTTTTCCAGCTCGACCATAATGCCAGGGTGGTACTTTTCAAGGATATTCTGTGCTCCTTCGAGGACTTCCCGTTCGTTCCCTTCGACGTCAATTTTGATGAACCCGACCTCATCCAGGTGACAATCGTCCAGCCGGATCGTTTTCACCGGATTTTTTACGATTGGAAAACCGTCCAGTTTGTTCTTTTCCAGGTTGATCGTGGACAGGCCGATGATCTCTTCCCCGTGTACCGACGGAGTATAAAGCTCGGCACTACCATTCCTGTCCGATACCGCATAGGGAATAATTTTCACATTGGGATATTGTGAAAATCTTTCATGGAGTTTTTCGATCATATCCGGGTGGGGTTCGAAGGCATAGGTGCATTTCGAATATTTCTCCAGCCAGAAGGTATATTCTCCCCAATGGGCCCCGATATCGAGGGAAATCTTATTTTTGTCGCATAAACAGGGCAATAACCGGATCTCCTCTTCACAATACTGCTCCTGTCCTGGTTCTTTCCCGGACAATAAGCGGGTGCAAAGACCGAGGAATTTGCCTCCATATTCCTTGCTTCCTGATAATAACCTCAACGCTCCCCTCATCTACTAGGTCATCAGGGTAGCATTTAACCTTTAGTGATTGTCCGGGCTCAATAAAGGTGAGGTATCGGGCGAAAAATGAACCTGAATCCCGGGATGCTTCTGGTGAACGGGAGAGACAGATGCTTCCCGGATGAAGCGGCCGCACGATCTGAAAAAATTGAAGAATTATTATAATTTCATACTACGAACAATAACGGGAAGGTTTTGAGAATGAAACGCTGCACTCCCGGACAAATAATGATTTTTTTTCCTTCCACAGGGTCGTCTCCTTCTCGAACGGGGGGCGTACGTCTATGAACACGATGCATATCACCGTGATAGGGACCGGGTATGTCGGAGCCGTCACCGGAGCGTGCCTCGCGGAAATGGGGCACAATGTCGTGTTCGTGGGTCGTGACCAGAGGAAGCTCGACCTGATCAGCTCCGGGGTGAGCCCCATCTTCGAGAAGGGGCTCGACGACCTGCTGGAGAGGAACACGGCGAGGATCCGGACCACGACCGATCTCGCCGGTGCGGTCCGCGATTCGGAGGTCACGTTCGTCTGCGTCGGTACCCCTTCACTGGAGGACGGATCGATCGATCTGGGCCAGGTGGAAGAGGTATCCCGGACGATAGGGAAAAGTCTCGGGTCGGATGGGAACTATCGCACGATCATCATGAAGAGTACCGTCCTCCCCGGTACCACGGAGACCATCGTGATCCCGATACTGGAACGTGAATCCGGGAAGAAGGCATTCCTCGACTTCGGCGTGGCATCCAACCCCGAGTTCCTGAAAGAAGGGACCGCGGTGGAGGACTTCTTCTACGCGGACCGGGTGGTCATCGGGGTACACGACGACAGGAGCAGGAAGGTCATGGAGCAGGTCTACGAACCTCTCGACGCCCCGGTTTTTTTCACGACACTCCGTACCTCGGAAATGATAAAATACACCAGCAATGCCTTCCTCGCCACCAAGATCAGTTTCGCGAACGAGATCGGGAATCTCTGCAAGAAGCTCGGTATCGACAGCTACGAGGTGTTTGAAGGGGTAGGCATGGACTCACGGATCGGCCACCAGTTCTTCCGGTCCGGGATCGGGTTCGGCGGTTCCTGCTTCCCGAAGGACGTCCGGGCGCTCATTGCGCATGCACGGGCGACCGGCATCGAGCCCTTTATCCTGGACGCCGTGATGGAACGGAACGAGGCGCAGCCTGCGAACCTGGTCAGCCTCCTTGAACGGCACCTGGAACTACGCGGGAAGACCATCGGGGTCCTGGGCCTCGCGTTCAAGCCGGACAGCGACGACGTGAGGGAGAGCAGAGCGGTCCCGGTGATCCGGGCACTGCTCCGCGAAGGAGCGAGGGTTGTCGCGTTCGACCCGATCGCGGCAGACAACTTCAGGCCGCTCTTCCCGGATATCAGGTACGCAGGGACCGCGAAAGAGGTGCTCGACGCCGATGCGGTCCTTATCGTCACCGAGTGGAAGGAATTCGAGGACCTGGACTACCGGGGGAAGATCGTGATTGACGGCCGGAGGATCGCCAGGGCCCGCAGGGAGGCAGCAATCTACGAGGGAGTGTGCTGGTGATGCGGGGGGATTTGCGCTGCCTCCGGCGCTGCGCGGCGGGGCGGGCAGGCGACCCCCTTCCTGCCGGACGCCCGATTTCCGGGGTGAGCATATCATGGTGAAGAAGAAGACCCGGGTGAGGAAAGCGGTCATACCGGCGGCGGGTCTCGGCACGCGATTCCTTCCCGTGACGAAATCGATGCCCAAGGAGATGCTTCCCATCATTGATAAGCCGGTCATCCACTATGTCGTCGAGGAAGCCTTCGATTCGGGGATCGATGACATCCTGATCATCACCGGGCGGGGGAAACGCGCGGTCGAGGACTATTTCGACGACGCACCGGAGCTCCGGATGCACCTCGAGCGTCATGGAAAGAACCAGCAGCTGAAGGACCTGAACGAGATATCCAGGTTCCGGGGTATCCATTTCACCCGCCAGACGGAGCCGAAAGGCCTCGGCGATGCGGTTCGTTCGGCCGAAAAGCATTGCGGTGACGACCCGTTCGCGGTGCTCCTCGGCGACGACATCATGAAGGACGGGATCCCCTGCACACGCCGGCTCATCGACGTGTTCGAGAAGACCGGTGGATCCGTGATTGCGGTACAGGAGGTTGCAAAGAAGGATATCAGCAAGTACGGGATCATCAAAGGACGTGAAGAGGGCGACAACCTCTTTCTTCTCGAGGATATCGTAGAGAAACCCCGGGCTGAACACGCTCCGTCAAATCTCGGGGCGATTGGAAGGTACGTGTTCACACCCGCACTATTTCCCTGCTTTGATCTGGTGACCCCGGGTGCTGGCGGAGAGATCCAGCTGACCGATGCAATCCGGCAGCTGATGAAAAAAGAGGATGTATATGCGTACAAATATACCGGGAAGAGGTTCGACACCGGGGATAAACTCGGCTATATCGAGACGATCATCGAGTACGCGATGGAGGATGAGGGGATGAAGGGGGAACTGGGGGAATATATCAGGAAAAAGGGGATGTAAGGGATCGATCGTTCGTACCGGGCCCTCCCTGATGCAAACCCAGGTCCAGGCGGATGAGGTTTCACGTGAGGCCGTCGGCCCGGACCAGGAACATTAAATCCCCTGTTCCAGTTTCGTGTTCGATATCGAGTCCATGAATTCCGGGTTGTTCTGATCCAGGTACCCGGCCAGGATGCCCATCGCTTCCTGTATGTCGCGAACATTATGGTATGTGGTGCATGGAGGTCCTGAGGTCCCCCAGATTCTCGCACGATACCGTTTCAGCACGTCGTTCCTGAAATTATGCACTATCAGGTGTGAGAATCTCACCATTCCGGTAGCAAGGTCCGTAGGTGTTTCCCTGAAATACCGTACCATGTCACGGATGATGACCGGGAAATATTTCGGGTAATAGAGAATGCAATGGGCTGCGAGATTCGTGGTATTGAACTCGCGCAGGAGATCGTGTCTTCCCAGGGCGGTCAAGGCAGCGACCATGGAATCGGCCCAAATCGTCTCGACGCAATAGAAACAGGGGACACGCGTCGACCATTGATAGTGTTCCCTGTGCTGGAAATGGGGAGCGTTCTCAAGTGGTCCGCTATGTTCCCCGCGCTCGGATTGGGCGGTAGCGCTCGCTTCGCAGGCACCTAAGATAGTCAACGGATAATTTACCGTAACTACTTTTTTTGCATAACCGGCGCTCGCAACGGCGATATAGACATCAGGGGACAATCCCCCGAAATGTGAGCCGGTTGTTTCATATATTGCGTGTAACACCGTTCGACTTACAATCCCGTGGTATAACCTCGGAATTCCCGCGAGAAAGTAATTCAGTCCTCCGTCCCGGACAAGTCTCCTGAGTTCGGACTCTGAATCGGCGAACGAAATATCCGCTGAATACGGATTAATGTGCAATACCCCGTCATCCGGATCTTTTTTTGTACTACCGCGTCCCAGGGAACCCGGCCAGTAATACACGACATTGATCGCCGGTATGACCGCATCCCACCCTTCCTCATCCGCCTGGCGTGCTACCTCGAGGATCCCGGGATTGAGACCGTCGTCATCCCCGATACAACACAAATACCGCCCTGAAGACGATCTGACCGCACATTCGAAATTGTCTATCATCGACACGGGACGGGGATTATAGTGATAGACCAGGCGTTCATCATCGGTGGTGTTCCGCAGGTACTCTCCCAGTTCCCCGGTAGTACTGTTGTCCTGAACCACGAGTTCGAGATCGGGATCCTGAATGTTCAAAATACTCTCAACGGTAGAGATTGCATATTTCTGCCTGTTTCTCGTGGGTATTATGATCGACAACAGCGGAGGCATGCCAGGTTCACACGTGGGATTTCGTATGTGTTACGTATTTTTTTTTAGCGATAGAAACTATTTCGGTTTATTCTGGGATATCTCTGTCACCCGAATCCTGCTCTCAATGCGCCGACATTGTTCACTTCCGCACCAGATTCTACTCTCAGGTGGTTGCATCACCGCCATTCTCCGGAATCGGGAGAACGAAACCGGATCAATGCTGATAGTGGGAAAAAACACGGGCCCCGTGGAACAACGGGTCGGGCGGGGTTGATGCGCCTCGATTTTCATATCGTCTCAAAAAAGGTATCCCGTTCGTCGCTCGTATCGCTCCATACCACTGTGACGAGATCAGAGACCCCGGTATTTGTGATTTCATGCGTATGATACACCGGAATATCAATATAGCCCGGAGCATCTCCATCCAGGTCGTATTCGGTGACCCACTCCGAGTCGATCCTCCTCATCCGCAGGGACGCATTCCCCTGGAGGATGGAGAGACGTTCGAATGTTTCGGCATGGTAGTGATTTCCCATGCGTTTGCCCGGTGCGAGCACCGAAACGACGGCCCTTCCACGATCCTTCTCACCTCCAAGTGCCAGCACGGAGACGGCGGCCCTCTCACGATCCTTCTCACCTCCTGATGCCAGCATGGAGGTGATGGCCCTTCCACGATCCTTCTCGCCTCCTGATGCCAGCATGGAGACCGCGGCCCTCTCACGATCCTTCTCGCCTCCTGATGCCAGCATGGAGACCGCGGCCCTTCCACGGTCCTTCTCGCCTCCTGATGCCAGCATGGAGACGACGGCCTTTCCACGGTCCTTCTCGCCTCCTGATGCCAGCATGGAGATGACAACCTTCTCATGATCCTTCTCCCCTCCTGATGCCAGCATGGAGATGACTACCCCCTCTCTGTCTTTCTCTCCCGGTGCTGCGACTCTTGTATCCCCCTCTCGGGAAACGTCCAGGGGGACCGGGAAATGGGCCGGCTCAACGTACGAGTGGAACGTGGTGAAAAGTCTGCGGTCGAAGGGTTCGTCCAGCGGGGGGACAATCCCCTGGACACAGTACAGGTCGCGAAAGCCGGTCAGTTTTTCGAGCACTTCGCTGACCAGGAATACCCCGCCCGGCGGGACGGTGATGCAGGACTCCTGCGGACCTGTACGGATCAGGGATACCAGCAGTTCCATCAGCTCCTCCACGTACACCAGGTTCATGAGGGCATCGACGTGGATCTCTGCCTCCTGCCCGTGAGTGAGCTGGTAACAGAAGGTTGCGATGAAGGAAAGGTAGAACGGGCGGCAGAACGGGCCGAAGACATTCGGGATCACCAGGCCGGTAAAGGGGGACCCGTTCTTCCGGGCCCATTCCTCCAGCAGCATCCTTCCCTCACGTTTCGACCGCCCGTACCCGGTGTTCCGGGTTTCATGCACCGATGAGGCATATATCACGTGAGGAACGTGTTCCACATGTTCGAGGGCCGAGCAGAGTGATAGCACGAGATCCATGTTGACCCGGTACACGGCCTCTTCGTCACCCCGGGTCACCGCGGCAAAATGAACGATTGTATCGCAGTTCCGGCAAAATTCAATCAGGTCATGCGGTTGTGAGAACATATCCCGGGAAAATGGGATTACCTCGATCTCATCCTCATATCTCTGGAGATACCTGTCGAGACTTGTGCCAAGGAACCCGTGCCGGCCCGTGATCCCTACCCTGTGTTTCATACATTGAATTCCCGGATCTTCCTGAGCGAAAAGTACCCGCTGGAGAAAGAACCTAATTTGCAAGACTTTCCTGCTCTGCCTCCAGGTTACAGGCATTTTGGGCTGTCACAGTACCTTTCACAGAATCCGGGCTGTCCCGAAACAATGTACCTGGCCCCTTTCCGGTACATAACTGAAAATTGGTACTCCCCCCGGATAGCATCCAGAATTATTGTGCGAACCCTCTTAAGTGATTCGAATTTGGATTAAATAGGATAATTTTTAGAGTTGGAACTTAAACCCCTCTCTCAATAAAAATTGCCCCATAAAGGTGAAAATATTTGGAACATCCAAAAAAGGTAATTATCGTTGTCGTAAACTGGGATGCGAAAAATGTTCTTGAAGAGTGTTTACATTCCTATAAAAAAATTGACTATTCAAATTATGACGTAATTGTCGTTGATAATGGATCAAAAGACGGCTCTCAGCAGATGGTAAAGACTCTTTTCCCTGAATTCACCGTGATCGAGCTCGGGAAAAATTACGGTGTTGCGGAAGGGCAGAATGTCGGGATCCGGCATGCACTCGAAATGGGTTTTGATTATCTTTTTATTTCCAACAACGATGTGATGTGCAACGAAAACATGCTCAAGGAATTATTGCATTGCATGGAATCCGATCCTTCGATCGGGATTGCGTCACCCTTGGTCTATTATTACGATGCACCTGAAATCATTCAACTCGGAGGCGCAATGATCGACTGGGACCATGCAACCACGTCTCTTCTCTATAACGGACAAAAAGATACAGAATTTCCTGCGTGCCTGGACATCGATTATCACGGGTTTCTCCTCATTTCACACAATACTATCATACGGACCGGACTATACGATCCCGAATATTTCGCCTACTGGGAAGACGTGGATTTTTGTGTAAGAGTGAAAAAACTGGGATTGAGGATCGTTTGTCTGAAGAATGCCAAAGTCTGGCATAAGGTTTCTTTCACCACGAGAAGAATCACCGGGTTTTTTGAATATTATATGACACGTAACCGGATGTATTTCATGAAAAAATATTCCACGGATGCCCGTTTTTTCAAATTTTATTTTTATTTATTCTCTTATGATATCGGGCATACGGTGTATGTTCATTTGGTTAAGCATAAAAGTGCAAAATTATTGTTCTGTTATTTCAAGGGGTTCCTCAATGGATTGATTCTGTGTGCAAGGTCAGTGAAATATCAACCTTTCAAAGGGTAGCCCGAAGGTGGTAAGACCTAACCCCGGTTTTCACATCCTTCGCCCAGTAAAAGATTTTTTTGGATTTTGCGCCTGGATCTTATGAAATTCGGGTCAGGCGGCGCGCTCGACAAAACACTCCAGGGAGTTATGAAACCGAATTTGCCGCGAAATCTTGAGGTGGCAACTATGGATAGGCTTTTTTTCAAAAACGATGTATTTATCTTGAATTATATCTTCCATTTATTGAGTGAATTTTAAAATCACTTCATATCCCGCTCTGGGGGGGCGTACACCAACAATGACACGATATGGAAAAAATTCCATTGGGAATTCCGCTCAGCTTTTTGAACCAGTGATCCTTGGTTTCCCTTCACGGGAACGGCTAGGACAAACGGATTTTCCCGGCACAGTAATAGGAAACCATGCGATACTTAGGACCGGGACGATAATCTACTGCGATGTGGAGATAGGGGATAATTTCCAGACCGGCCATAACGTCATGATCCGGGAAAAGACCAGAATCGGGTCGGATGTTGCGATAGGGACTGCGACGGTAATCGAGGGATTCTGTACTATCGGAAACGGGGTGAGGATCCAGAGCATGGTCTTCATTCCAACCCTTACGGAGATAGGAAATAATGTGTTTATCGGCCCGAATGCGGTCCTCACGAATGACCGGTACCCCCCGACAGGGAAACCTGAACTGAAAGGACCTGTGGTCGGTGATTCGGCAGTCATCGGGGCTAACTGTACCATTCTGCCCGGCATCAGGATCGGGAAAAAGGCAGCAGTTGCAGCGGGATCGGTCGTGACCAGGGACGTTCCCGAAGGGAAGATGGCGATCGGATCTCCCGCACGGATACGGGACCTCCCCGATCAGATGAGGACGTTCATATGATTCCGATTGCGAAACCCTCGATGGGGGGGGAAGAGGTGTCGGCGGTCGCGGACGTCCTGTATTCCGGGATGCTCGCCCAGGGGGAGAACGTGGCCCGGTTTGAGAAAAATTTTGCCGAGTACTGTAGCGTGGCTGAGGCCGTCGCAGTAAATAATGGAACTGCCGCGCTTCACGCGACGCTTCTTGCTCTCGGGGTACGGCCAGGGGACGAGGTGATCGTGCCGGACTTCACGTTCTTCGCCACGGCATCGAGCGTGTGCATGTGCGGGGCCAGGCCGGTATTCGCCGACGTGGAGGAAAGGACATTCAATGTGAATCCCATTTCAGTTCAGGAGTGTATTGGCCCGAAAACCAGGGCTGTGATAGGTGTACACCTGTTTGGACAGCCGTTTGAGGTCACCCCGGTCTGGGAACTCTGCGAAGATGCGAAGATACCCCTGATCGAGGACGCTGCCCAGGCTCACGGGGCGGAATATCATAATAAAAAGGCCGGAGGGTTAGGGGATGCGGCATGTTTCTCGTTCTATCCCACGAAGAATATGACCACCGGTGAGGGGGGTATGGTGACCACCGACAACCGGGACCTCGCCGAAAGGATCCGGATAATAATTAATCACGGACAGAGCGAGAAATATCTCCATTCCTGCCTCGGGTTCAACTACCGGATGAGCGATATCGGAGGCGCCATGGGATGTGTCCAGCTGAATAAACTCGATTCGTTTAATTCGCGAAGGAGAGCGATTGCAAGGTATTATTCGAAGAATATCCGGGCCGCAGGAATAATCCCTCCGTTCGAAGTCCCCGGAGCAACTCACGTTTTCCATCAGTATGTGCTCAAAGTCATGGAGAACGGTCCTATGACGAGAGAAAGCCTTTCTGCATACCTTTCCGGGAAAGGCATCGGGAATGCAGTTCATTACCCGATACCTCTGCACAGGCAACCTGTGTTCAGAGAGATTGCGGGTGATACGAAATGCCCGGTATCCGCAAGGCTTGCAGATCAAGTCATCAGTATCCCGGTTCACCCGTCGGTGACTGATACGGAGAGGGATTATATCGTCACAATATTGAACGAGGTGAAATAGTCATGGATGTAGGGGTAATAGGCGTCGGGGTCATGGGGAAGAATCATGTCAGGGTGTACTCAGAACTGAGGCCCGTCTCCGGTTTATACGTCTATGATGTGAACTACCAGGCCGCGACAGCGGTCGGCATGGAGAATGGTGCGACACCCTGTTCCAGTATCGAGGAGCTGGTGAAGAACGTGGAAGCGGTGAGTATCTGTGTGCCCACCCAGTTTCATCTCGAAGTAGCGAGGACGGTCCTCCCGAAGAATATTCACGTCCTGATGGAGAAGCCGATATGTGCAACTACGAAGGAGACAGAGGCACTTCTTCCCCTTATTGGGAAAGGGACCACCTTCGGCGTGGGACACATCGAGCGGTTCAACCCGATCGTTCCCGAAGTGCGCCGTATCTGCAAAGACCCCCTCTACGTGGAGATGAACCGGCACAATCCCGCCTCGTACCGTGTCACAGGGGCATCGGTGGTGGAAGACCTGATGATCCACGATATCGATATCCTCCGCCACGTCCTCTTCTCGGACGGATTCGATCTCACTCCCGGGGGTACCGAAGATGTCGCGACGGCACTGTTCCGGTTCGGGAAGACTCCGGCGTTTCTCTCGGCAAGCAGAAAATCCTCCAAGAAGATCCGCAGGATCTACATCGAGGAGGAAGAGCTCACGATCGAGGGAGACTTCATGAACCAGGAGATTTTTTCCTATTGGAAACCGGAGACCTACCATGTGGAGAACGAGCGCTATGTCCAGGAGAACATCATCGAGAAGGTGATGGTCAACAAGGTCGAGCCTCTCAAGGTGGAGTTAAAGACGTTCCTCGAATGTGCAAAGGACGGAAAAGAGTTCCCGGTAACCGCTTTGCAGGCGTACGAGGACCTCCGGATCTGCGAATCGATCAAGGCGGGACTTTCGTGAATTCCATCAGCTACCGGACGATATCCGCGGTTGCGTCCGGGGACCATGAACCATCGTGCAATGAAGTGAACCTCCAGGAATTGAAGAGATATTATTTCGTGTGCGCCGGGAATAATGAACAACCGATACAATATCCCACATCATGGCGAATAGGGAATGGCCAGACATGAATTCCATTCTTTCCGGTTTACTGAAGAAAAGAGGTCCCATCCGCAGGATTGGGGTGGTCGGGATGGGGTATGTCGGAATCCCCTCGGCAGTGCTCTTTGCCGACCTTCCCGGCATCGAAAAGGTGTATGGTTTCCAGCGGGCCTCAAAGACCTCGGGCTACAAGATCGAGATGCTCAACTGTGGCGAGAGCCCCCTGAAGGGTGAAGAGCCCGGGCTCGAAGAACTCATCGGAAAGGTGGTCGAAGCCGGGAAATTCGCCTGCACTTCCGATTTTTCGAAAATCGGGGAATGCGACGCGGTCACCCTGGCCATCCAGACGCCCTTCAGGAACCCAAAAGACCTGGAACCCGATTTTACTGCCCTCTTCGAAGGCCTCAGGCTTGTGGGAAAGAACATGGAGCAGGGTACTCTCGTAGTCCTCGAGTCGACGATAACCCCAGGGACGACCAGCGGTATCGCCCGGGAGATCCTGGAAAAGGAGTCCGGGATGATAGCCGGGGAGGATTTTGCCCTCGCCCATGCCCCTGAGAGGGTGATGGTGGGAAGGCTGATCCGGAATATCCAGGAGCACGACAGGATCGTCGGGGGCATCGACGAGACGAGTACGACGCGGGCGACAGAGCTCTACTCTCCGCTTCTCACGAAAGGGAAGATCATCCCCATGACCGCGACGGCGGCGGAGGTTACCAAGACCGCGGAGAACACGTTCCGTGACCTGCAGATCGCCGCGGTGAACGAGCTCGCCCTCTACTGCGAGGCGATGGGGATCAACGTGTACGACGTACGGGAGGGGATTGCAAGCCTGAAGGAAGAAGGGGTGACAAGGGCGATCCTCTGGCCGGGTGCCGGGGTCGGCGGACACTGCCTGACAAAGGACACCTATCACCTGGAACGGGGGGTGAAGGTCCTCGGTGGGCCGTTGGACTATCCCGAAGGGAAAGATTCCCTCTTCGTCCTGGCCCGGAATATCAACGACTTCATGCCGAAGCACATATTCAACTTAACAATAGCGGGACTTGAAAGGGCAGGAAAAACAGTAGAAGGAGCTAATATCGCATTACTTGGGTGGGCGTTCACGACCAACTCCGCCGATGCAAGAAACACCCCCTCGGAGTTATACCGGAACCGAATGCGGGAAGCCAAGGCCATTGTGAAAGTGCATGATCCTTGGATAACAGAATATCCGGGAGTGGAGATCGAGAAGGACTTAGCTGTGGTTTTGGAAGGAGCGGATGCGATCGCAATCTTTACTGGGCATTCGGAGTACTATGACCTGGACCCGGTTTTTCTGAAGATGTTAATGCAGGAAAAACACCCGGTTATTGTCGACGGCAGGAACGTTGTTGATGCAGATTTGTTCATCCGTAACGGATTCGTGTACAAGGGTATCGGGAGAGGGGATAAGAATCTACACCCGCTACAGTAATTGAACCGGTGTGAGGTGTTGCATAGCCATGAAGATCGTTACAATCGTTGGAGCCCGGCCACAGTTCATCAAGTGTGCCCCGTTGTCCCGCGAATTGCGAAAAAAGCATACCGAACTACTCGTCCATACCGGACAGCATTATGACCTGGAGATGTCCGATATATTCTTCGAGGAACTCCATATTCCGAAGCCCGATTATTACCTTGGAGTGGGATCCGGATCCCATGGGAAGCAGACCGGGAAGATCCTCGCAAAAGTTGAGGAGGTACTAATCAAGGAGAAGCCGGAACTGGTGCTTGTATACGGTGACACGAACTCCACCCTTGCCGGGGCTCTTGCGGCCGCGAAACTCCACATTCCGGTGGCCCATGTGGAGGCCGGGTTACGGAGTTTTGATCGGACAATGCCCGAGGAAATCAACCGGGTATTGACGGACCATATATCCGACCTCCTCTTCTGTCCTACGCAGACGGGGATCGACAATCTTGCTCAGGAAGGTATCAAGAGCGGGGTGCATCTCACCGGAGATGTGATGGTGGACGCCCTGGAGTACAACCGGGAGATTGCTGAAGAAAAGTCCCGCATACTGGAGCGGTTTGCTTTGGTACCTGGGTCCTACCTAGTAGTCACCGTCCATCGGCCGTCAAACACGGACAACCGGGAACACATGGAAGCGATTCTTTCCGCCCTGGGCCGATCGGGGAAACGGGTGGTGTTCCCGATACATCCGAGGACAAGGAAATGCCTTTCGGATTATGGCCTTCTCGATACACTTCCCGCGAACATTATCCTTAGTGAGTCGCTCGGCTACCTGGATATGATCCGTTTAATGGCTCATGCAGAAAAGATACTCACCGATTCCGGCGGAATGCAGAAAGAGGCATATCTGCTTAATGTTCCCTGCATCACCCTTAGGGAAAATACCGAATGGGTCGAGACCGTGAAGGACGGGTGGAATGTCCTAGTTGGAGCAGATTATTTCATGATTTTATCTGAAATCGTTAATATCAAATCGTCAAAAAGAAAAATTGGTGTTTTCGGCACAATCGGAGCAAGCAGGCGGATTGCTGACATTTTAAATTCCATTAAAATCTGTTAGTAATTTTCAATTAAATCAAAAAAACTCTATACTGGCCAAATCAAGCATTTATCTTAATATGAGTATTTATCGAAGAATTGGCCAAATAGGAATGAAAATGGTGATAATGCTGCCTTTCATGATGGAAAAGGAATTATTTTGCGACGGCCTTCAGGAACAAGGCATAGTACTTATGCACAACTTTATCATAATCCATATTTAATTCAACGAATTTTCTGCAGTTTAATCCAAATTTCTCCCTTATATGTGGGTTATCCTTCAAAAGAAGAATACTCTCGATAATTTTTCCAATATCGCGAGGGGGAATAATGAGTCCCATCTCCGGATTCAATGGAGAAGCCTCTTCATATCCATTTATTCCGGCAACGATAGGTTTCTGCATGGACATCGCTTCGGCAAGGACTGTGGGGAAACCGGGGATATTAGTAATATCCGGAAAAACAACAATATCCGTCGATGCATATGCCATAGGCATTTCATCGTGCGATATCATCCCAGTTACTACAACATTTGGGAGATCATAGTCCAAAAGTATTTGTTTGAAGTTTGTACTGCTTTTGTTTTCGATATTTCCGCCGACAAAAAGGAAGATGATATTATCGAGATTTCGTTCCGATAATTCCTTGGCGACCTTCAGGAGGCACGCGGATCCCTTGTTGGCATCAAGCCGGCCGAAATACCCTACGACAAACTTATCTTCAAGACTGAACCGTGTTTTAAAATCAGCCCCTGATACCATGGGATTGAATTCGATAGAATCCACAGGTTTTGGGATAACGCTAATTCGATCCGATGAAATGCCATACTCGAGCAGGTAGCGTTTGGATCCAAGTTCGTTATATACGATTATGCCTTTCGAATTCTCTATGCAAATTTTTTCAAATTTGCTCAAAAATTTTTTCATAGTCCCTTTTGCGGGGATATCTCCTGCATCAACGTAAATTACTGGTGTTTTTGTCAAAATACTGTAGAAAAAAGTCATGTACATACGCGGGGTAAAGGTAGTGTACACATTTTCTAGGATCAGATCAACGCGTTTTGCTTTGAACAATTTCATAAAGTAGGTCAAAGATACCTGGAAAAATCCTCCGAGGGAAATATTTTTCCTGTTGAAATAGATTAAGTGAGTCTTATAATGAATAAAATTCATTTTTTCCGGAAAACCTTTCATGAATTCTGAAAAAATTTTAGATTTTTCATCGAGAATTTTTCTATCAGCGGGGCTCTGCAAGTCCGGAACCATGACCGTATAAGTGCAGTCGTAATCCAACGCAAGAATTTTTCCGATCCGGAGGTCCTTATCTCCCCGATATAACTCGATAAATTCATGGCTATCAAGAATGTGCATGCAATTCCTATTCTTTGATCAATGGGATATATTGCCTGAAGAATGCTTCCTGTGAATAATTATCATCAAAGATCTCTTTTATATCTGCTCTTGATCCCTGGAATTCCTCGATGATCCGTTTTAACTGCCCGAAATCGCATGGATCGAAGATAAGCGTTGCACCTATTTTTCCGGCAATTTCAGGAAGTCCGCCTCTATTTGAGACAATAATAGGGGTTCCTACCGATAGGGATTCCAGTGCGACCAACGGATTATTTTCCGGCCAGAGTGAGGGAATGATCACCGCGTTCGCGTTCCGGTAATAGTGAAACAATGTCTTTTTAGCCACTCTGCCTAGATAGCGGATATTAGCATCACCTTCTGCGTTCAAAGATTCCCTGATCTTACCTTCGAGTGAGCCGGTTCCGATGATTACCAGGTTTTTATTCCGGACCTCACGAAATACCTGTATCAGGTCAAGTATTCCCTTATGGTGCTCCAAAACCCCTACGAACAGGAAGAAGTCTTCGAAGACTGGAGGATTAGAGGATTCATCATCCGGAGGGGGGTCGATGAAATTCGGGATATGCACTACATCTTGCTTAATTCCGTAGCGGATCAGAACATCTCTGACATACTCACTGGGAGAAATAATTGTCCTGACCTGGTTTCTTTCTGAATTGAACAGGTTGGATCTTCTCCATAACTGGGGGGGTCTCCGGTTGGCAAGAAGGCACAGCGTACAATTTTTATTATACCCACATTCGAGTGAATCCCTGAACATCATACTCCCGAGAGGGCAGACAAGCCAGTAATCATGTGCGGTGTAGAGCACATTTGGGGCATGATGGAACAGAATTGAAGGTCCGAACCCGGCGATATTGTGGTGATGCAGTACATCGGGATGGATTTCATCGATGATCGCCTCAACTCTCCTGTCGATGGCCCTTGAGACTCCCGCCGAATAAGCACTCAACAAAGAGAAAAAGCCATATTGGGATTTAATCGAGTGGATTTGTGCATCAGTTACAAATTCGTCATCTCGTGGTACCCCGCCCTTTCCTCTTTTGAAATAATACGAGTCCAGAAGATGGATGACGTGGACTTCGTATCCTCTGTCCTGTAATTCGTGTGCGAGGGCGAAGACATGGAGTGCATCCCCTCCTATGTGGTAGGGAGGAAAAAAAGTGGAAGTCAGCAGGATTTTTTTTGTTTCCATATTAGTGAGCATGCTCCATGTCGTGGATAAACAGGTTCCTGAGGGCCTTAAGATAGTAGCGGATTCCCAGCCGCAGATCTTCGGGATTTTCAAGGACCCAGCGTACGTTCGAGGCCACCCACATCGGATTAAGATACAGGATCCTGTATGCTTTTTTCCTGAACGCTTCCAGTTCTTCTGGCGTAAGAGTTTCGGATTTCAGCATTGCCTGGTGCTGGTACAATTCTTTCCACCGGTACTCTGATATCAATCCTTCCCGAATTGCGTAGTCAAGGAGTTCTGTCCCCGGGTAAGGCACTGCGATATTGAATTGTGCCCCGTGGGGTGTCGTACTCTTCAGGAACGAGAACGTTTCGGCGACGGTCTCGCTTGTCTCACCCGGCAGTCCGAGAATGAAACTCGTGTACACCTTTATCCTGTTCTTTTTAGTGAGCAGGATCGCAGTCCGTGCCTGCTCGACTGTGATTCCTTTGTGGACATTATCCAAAATGTTCTGGCAGCCGGATTCGATCCCGTAGGCGATCCCCCGACATCCTGCCTCATGCATGATCCCGAGGAGCTCGTCATCGACCAGGTTCACCCTGGTGTTGCAATACCATCGTAATTCCGGCATCTTTCGGGATATTTCCTCGCAGATTGTGACAGTCCGCTTCCGGTCTATGGTAAAGGTCTCGTCGAAAAACGTGACCAGCTTCACGTCGTAATTGTTGTACAGGAGCAGGAGCTCCTCGATCACCTTATTCGCGGGTTTCGAATGATAGGGTGTCCGGGCAACTGTACAGTATGTGCATCCGAAGGGACACCCCTTGCTGGTATAAATTATCGTGAAATTTCCATTTGTAGGAGTATTTGGCCTGTAATTTCTGAAATCTGCAATTAGATCGTATGCTGGAAGCGGGAGATCCCCATATTCTTTCACCGTCTCAATTCTCGAGGTTTCTACGATTTTTCCGTTTTGACGGAAACAAATTCCTGTGATTCCTTCGAGTGCCGTGTTGGCCCCGATTGAGGTCACGATCCGTGGAATAATCTGTTCCCACTCGTTGGAAACTAAAATATCAAGATTATCCGCCTGTTGCATCACCTCACTCTGAATTGACCATACTGTGTAGCATATTCCTGCGGTAACGGCTTTAGGCCTGAGTTCTTTTGAGATCTGCGAGACCCGCATGTCCCAGTCGAATGTCGTCGGCCCGAACCGGAAAAAAATTATGTCAAAATTGATGGCGGAAATTCTTTCCCTGACCTGGGAGTACGTAATATTCTCCCCGTTCGCATCGATAAGGTGCACCAGGTGACCCTTTTCCCTGAGTATCGATGCCATCTGCAGGAGGGAATAGGGAGGGATGATTGCATACCGATCGGTAATCTCGCAGCGATCCTCCCGGATTACCGGTATTCTTTCATCTAGCCTGGGGGGGTTAACGAGCAGGATCTCCATTGTTACGGCCTAATATCTCTCTATAATAGTTCATCGTATCAGTAGCGGCATGGTTCCAGGTAAATTCTGAAACAACGGAACCCCTGGCATTTCGACCAAGCAAATTTCTTAAAGTACCGTCATTTGCAAGCATGATAAGTGATTCTGTAATTCTTTTGGGATCCCTTGGCGGGATCAGTATCCCATTGACCCTGTTCCTGATCATTTCCGGGATCCCTCCCACTTCGGATGCGATTACCGGTAACCCGGATGCCATTGCTTCAAGAACGCTTATTGGGAAATTTTCGTAAAATGACGGCAGGATAAAAACGTCTGCAAGGTTGTAGAGATAAGGGGCAATATCGTGATCAACCGGTCCTAGATAGGTGAACGAGTCACCGGGAAGAGAAACTTCAGGAAATTCTCCCGGGCCTGCGAAGATGAAGTGGAGGTGAGTGTTCTTCGAAATATCTTCAAGAGCATCAAGATAAGTATACAGTCCCTTGCTTGCATTCATCCTTGAGAGAAACAGGACGTTTAGGGTGTCCGAGGTATCGAGAGAGGGGAAATGCCTGGCCGCCTCTTCTTTCTCTCGAGGCCGGAATTTTTCGGGATCCACACCATTGTGAATAGCGGTGATTTTTTCAGGGTCGATTTGCTTTGCCCGGATGACCTGATTTCTAGTCCATTCGGATACCGCGATGAAATACCTGTCACTGGTGTAATACTTGTTTTCAATTCTTTTAAGAAAAGGGCTTAAAAGAATGCAATAGCGTTCCGAGTCCGACAACCTGAAAAATCCCTGTTTGGTTGCCTCGATCGTGGCGATCTGTTCCTCGATGGTCGAATGGATCGTGGTCACGATAGGGACTTTCAGCATCCTGGGATCGATATACCGGTCTGGCAGGGCACTTTGTGAATGGACGATATCAATTGCATATTCTTCCACGAGCAGGGGTAATTGTGTTCCGACAATACGCTGGAACCTCAAATTATCGATAAAACTGTTGGACGTGGTCCCCAGCCTATGTACTGTTATGTGGCCTCCCAGGGGAGAGATCATTTTTTCCGGCTCTCCTGCAACGTAGGGGGTTACGATATGGACATCCACATCCCGAGGGAAATTACGTGCGAGGCCTTCCACATACGCCCCGGTTCCTCCCCGGACCGGGATGAACTCGGGTGTCAGGATTGCGACTGAAAGGCGGCTCATGATTGTCCCCCGACGATCCTGAACCTGAAGTCTTCTATTTTCACGGCCGTTCCATGTTTTGTTCCCGGATAATAATCAACAGCGAATTGAGGATAAGGGCTGAAGTGAGCAGCAGGAGCCCGAGAATGATCCCCACGATTCCCATTATGAAGACAATATAGTGAAAATCTCCGCCCGAATAATACACTGAAAACGTGTAAATTATTCCGCCAAGCCCAAACCCGGTAAAGATCAGTCCTGGCATACCGAACGAGATTAGAGGTCGCTTGTACCCGATAAGCCCGAAGAGGTGACTCATCACGTCGACCCCGTGTGCGAGGGGATGTTTTTTGTGTGTATTGGCAATATCGTATTTTACTGTAATAGGGACCTCAATGATCCTGCACCCTTTCCTGAGGAACGTCTCTATCATATCCGATTCAAGGTTGTAGCCCTCCGAGGTGAAATTGAAACAATCGATCCCCTTTCCTCCGATCGCCCGGAATCCGGACTGTGAATCGGTGGAAGAATACCCCGAACTCATGCTGGTGGCAAGGTCAAGGGTTTTCTGCCCGACCTTCCGGTAGCTTGGAACGATGTTCTCCTGGCCGAGATATCGCGAGCCAATCACCAGGTCCGCGTCATCGTTGAGAATAGGTTGAATTACCCGCGGAATCTCGTCGGGATTGTGCTGGCCGTCGGCATCCAGCATCACCACAGCTATCGGATGCATTTCCTTCAATTTGGAAAACCCACTGATCACTGCATATGCCTTTCCACGATTTTCATCCAGGCGGAGTACCTCGGCACCGGCTTCTGCAGCAATTTCGGCAGTGGCATCGGTCGAACCATCGTCTATCACAAGGACCCTGTCGACATTTCTTTTCGTCCGAAGGACCACCGACCCTATCGCCACCTCTTCGTTGAAGGCAGGGATTATTGCATAGATGAGGCCTACCGATTTGGAAGATTTTTCCGTTTCGGGCATTTGATTAATATTCTTTTATAGGATGTGATTATCTTTGTGTGGGTTTTGCTAACAATTGAATTCTAATTCTTCAGTTTAATCGGAATATCAAGGCAGGGAATGGTATCCAAAAAGGGAAGATGAAGTATTCGGATCTTCAGTTAAGATCTGAAATGAAACGTATATGGTCAAAATTTTCCCTTAATAACCTGGAATTATTTAATCTAATAACAATGTGAAATTAAAGAATTATTCCTGCTCTGCGATTAAAGCGCAATGATAAGGTAATATCACCGGGGCAAGATTTGGAAAGATTTTCAGGCAGAATTCTGTTAAAGGATAATAAATTAGTGCCTTATTGCCAGACAGGTATTTCCTGACCGGATACGAGATATTAGTCACGGAATAATTCAGAATTTTCAAATTGCATGACCTGAGCAGCATTTTGATGGTTTTTAAAGAATAAAAATTTATATGGCCTGATTTATTTAAATGTTGTTCTTTCAGACGGATTGTATCATCCAGTGGCACTTCGATAAAAATGAATTTTCCAACCCGTGTAGCCTCGTACAATAATTTTCGAGGATGTTCTACATGCTCAATCACGTGAGATAATATGACTAGGTCAAATTCCTTGTCAGTATATGGAATATCGTATCCATCAAAAATTATTACCTCCTTTAAGGTAGGGATATTCTTTTTAAGTATCGAATTAATACCGGAAGATGAAATTTCTAACGAGCAGAGTTCCTTGCCAAATTTGAGATCTGACAGTCTTTTTAGTATAGCACCTTCTCCAGACCCTATCTCGAGTATCTTTTCATGAGGATATTTTCCACATAATTCTACTATATTATTAACTTTATCAATAGCCCCTAAATCTCTCCATTCGCTTTTATTTTCTTCTTTACTATAATAATTATCATAATATTTTTGTAATTCGTCATTCACTTTTAATTTCATTACTCAAGAGTAGGATATTAAGTATTTAATAATTTAAGGCAATTATAATCGCCAACGTAAGAAATTTTATCTCATTATTTTTAAATGAGCAAAACTACCAAATCTTAAGATAAAACTATATTGGATATAATTCAAATTCAGCAGGGATCGATCAACTGTTATGATAGTCAGAATAAAGCAATTAATTGAAAATATAATTTTATCGGACAGATTTTCTTCCCAGCTTGATTGCACCCGTAAAAAGGAAAGATTCGGTTCCAGGTTTGGGGGGTGGGATGTTGCTGTTGAAGATATTTCCAAGGACTCTGTTGTTTATTCATTTGGAATCGGAGAGGATGCATCATTCGACCTGGAAATGATACAAAGACTCGGAGTAACGATACATGCCTTCGATCCTCCTCCCAAATCGATCCAGTGGGTTCACGAACAGCATTTTCCGGATTCATTTATTGTTCATGAATATGGTCTTGCCGATTTTGACGGAGTAATAAAATTCAATCCTCCCAAAAATCCAAATCATGTATCCCATACTATCCTAGACCGGCCGGAGACGGGTAATAATGCCATCATTGTCGATGTAAAGAAGTTGAAGACAATTATGCGGGAGCTGGAGCATCAGCATGTAGACATTCTGAAAATGGATATAGAAGGAGCCGAATACCAGGTAATTCATGATCTGATTGAATCGAAGATAATTCCCACTCAAATTCTGGTTGAATTCCACCATAGATTTCCAAATGTAGGGGTTCCGGCGACTGAGGAGGCCATAATGGAATTAAAAAAGGCGGGTTATTGTTTATTTTCGGTTTCGGGAAATAATGAAGATTTTTGTTTTATTTTTAATAATAAAAATAAATTAAAAAGGAAGATTGAATAGGAGATAGATTTACTCTTATACTGGGGGCCTAATTTCGATTGTGTTACTGGTGCAAGAGTTATCCATGCAATGGCACAGGAACATGATTATTAATAGTCTTTCGATAAATGGAACCCGCCTAAAAAAGACAAGATAAGAAAAATATAATTCTAATGTCAGGTAGGAAATGGATTTTTCGCTGCTGAAACGCCCCGGACAGGTCAGGAATTATTGGAAAAATCCTCTCTATAAAAATTCCATTTATATCGCTCTTGGCAGGTTTTTTGACGTAGGAATTGGATTTTTCTTCTGGACAGTCGCTGCTCGATTTTATTCAGTAACCGATGTAGGACTTGCCGTTGCTCTGATATCTTCACTGGGCCTCGTGATGGCATTCTCCCGACTTGGATTCGACATTACTCTCATTCGTTTCATGCCCTCCCACGACTACAACCGCGTGTTCAATACCTGCCTCTGGATAACTATTGGAGCTGCAATTGTTGCCAGTTTCGTCTATCTTGCCGCTATTAACTTTATTTCACCGGATATTGCGTTTATCCAAGAATATGCTGTTCTTTTCATAATTATTGCAGTCGTTAACTCCATCGTTATTACTACGGGTAATGCCCTTTTGTCATTGAGAAAAGCAGACCTTAAATTCATTCAGAATATCATTATGGGAGGAAGGCTGCTCCTCCTTCTTCCATTTGTATTCCTGGGAAGTCTGGGGATTTTTTCGTCACTCGGAATTGCATATCTGATCGCCTCGATTTATGCATTTATTGTAATCGCCAGATTTATTACCATATCTTTTAAGATTGACTACGAATTTATCCGGAAGACATTCAGGTTCTCTGTCCAGAATTATATTGCAAGCCTTTTCCAGAGCATTCCAACTCTGATTATCCCAATAATCATTGTTAACCTCATCAGCCCGGAGGACGCAGCACTCTATTACATTGCGTTTGCAGTGGGAAATCTCGTTCTTATCATTCCGGATGCGATCACCACATCCTTCTTTGTAGAAGGGAGTCACGGAATCAATCTCCGGAGCGGAGCGATCCGGACCCTTGGGGTTACGTATGCAATCCTGATCCCGGCAGTTTTATTCGTTGTTTTCTTTGGAAACTACCTTCTCGGCCTGTTTGGGACAGAGTATCTCGCGGCGTTTAACCTGCTAAGGATCATTGCTATTTCAAGCCTCTTCGTGACCATCTACAACCTGTTTATTCCCCTTCAGAATATTCGTTTACGAGTTGGTGGAATCGTAATCCTAAATGCTATAAGATTTGGGCTGCTTATTGGACTTACTTTTTGGCTGCTTACTACATTGGGGGTTATTGGAGCAGGGTATGCTTGGTTGATCACCTATATGATACTTGGAATAGGAATCAGTATACTTATAAAGAAGAGGGGTTGGATTTAAATATGTTATTACACCAAGTGATGAAAAATTGAAAAAAACCATATATCCAATATAATTGCAAACACAAGAAAACAGGGAATGATCTAAAAATTT
The DNA here is from genome assembly GCF_017873855.1 of Methanolinea mesophila. Taxonomy (NCBI): domain Archaea; kingdom Methanobacteriati; phylum Methanobacteriota; class Methanomicrobia; order Methanomicrobiales; family Methanoregulaceae; genus Methanolinea; species Methanolinea mesophila. The sequence continues at coordinate 971,212 of NZ_JAGGKR010000001.1, read as the reverse complement.
TACTTGAATATCTCACCGATAGCAAATAAAAATACATCACAGACTGGATGGCAAAACGGGTTGTATGATTGAGTAAATTGGAACATTCCCGAAATGATGATTCTTTATTTGGTTTGCATGCACTATACGGATGGATACCAATGAAAGAGTGGATTACATGTCGTGGTTATTCTATGCGGAACTAATGCGTTGGTATGTCAGAAAACTCGGTTTTGAATAAAAAGTGAAACATCGTCATTGGCCTGAATAAGCTTTTAAAAATTGTTCTGCAGTCTTCTCCCAATTGAAATTTTTTTCTGCAGTATTCCTCGCAAATTGTCCTATCATTTCTGCATATTCTTTATTTTGTAAAAGAAGGTCAATTTTTGCTGCTATTTGAATTGAATCAGGTTCGATGAGTATCCCATTTACCCCATCATCTATTGCTTCCGGAATTCCTCCTACATTGGTTGCAATAATTGGTTTACCCATAGACATTGCCTCAAGAACAGCCAATGACACCCCTCCCTCTCCCAAAGGTGTATGTGTATAAATACTACATAATTTCAGCGGAACAAATGGGTTAATTATATCTCCAATAAAAATAAGTTGTTTGTTAATACCTAACTCATTTGAGAAAGCTCTCAATTCCTCTGAATATTTAGCGTTTCGTGTAACAATCAATAAAATATTTGGATAGCGCTCTCGAAGTATGTGGATAGCACTTATTAGTTTTTTTAGTCCTTCTGCCTTATATGAAAGAGCGGTCATTCCGATCGCTAGAAGGACAATTGCATCTTTATCGATATTATGCTGCTCTCGGAACCATTTAACCTCATCATCAGTAACTGTGATGGGTTGAACTCCCGCATAGGTAATTTTTGTCCTAGATACAACTAATTTATCCATTTCAATAATTTGTTGTTGTAGGCTTTTAGAGACAAATGTAATACAGTCACAATTATTCAGAATCCATTGAAAAAAAAACCTAGCTGGGACTGATAGTTTTTGTGTTGGCGCCGTATGAAACGTATGAACAAGTCTGCATTTATAGATTTTTTTATAAACTACACTGGGGAAAAGACAGAACCATGCTCCTTGGGAATGAATTACACTAGGCTTAATCCTTCGTAAATGTCGATAACAGTTAAAACAAAACCAAATCTTATTTATTCCACACTGATATTGTTGTGGATCATCTCCTTCCCGAAAAAGAACGCTTACATTATATCCTTTTTTTTTAAAAATATCGACTAGATTAATCAAATAATTTTTTAGACCACCACCTTGGCTATTTTTCCAATAACTCGTTACAATTGCGATTTTCATTCTCAATCTGCTCTCAAAACTATTATATAATATCTGTCAATTATTAATTGATAATTTTTTCTATAATGAAGAACCTGTTAAAATTTGGCTGATAGACCCTTTCAACAGGTAAATTGTACTATAATTGACATGATAAGGGAAAAATAAGAGAAATCAGCCTAAATTAGCCTCAAATTGAGCATTTAAGTTGAAATAAAAATCTATTGACAGATCGAAATATTTAATTTCCAAGATCATTCAGAATATTCACAAAGCCTGCTGGCATTGAAATAAAAAAGGGTAAAAGGGATTTGAGGAATGCTGAAACACACTATCTTTGAACAAAAAGGAATCTGATATGCCCAATTACACTAATCGATAGGAATAGAATAGCAAGATTTCTAATAGCCAGATTTATATCATTTAAGACCTGGTAAGAATTATAAAAAATCAGCACAACCAAGTATCGAAGAGCAAATCTATTTATCATTTAATCAATTGGTTGAGTGGTGATGAGGAAGCAAATGGCCTTTTCTAATTCTGATATTTTTTAATGGTTAAATTAGGATCATTATTTTTATTCATTACCCCCTAAAATAGGGGGATCTTTAGCATTTTTCAAGACCATTTATGTTTAATTTATTTTCGATTTCCATGTAGTATGGCAACTTCATCGATTTCTCCTATTCGGTTAATATTTTTTTTGAATTTAAACTTAAAAAAATCATCACTTTTCTTGAAAAACATAGAATTTAACGAAATATTAAATTCATTCAGTATCCCATTTATAAGTATAGTTGGGTCATTAGGTGATGGGTTAAAATTATGAATCTCCATCTCTAATCGTCTTATGCCCTCTAATTCGCTTGGACGGATAAACCATTCGAAGCCCTCACAGTCACATTTTAAAAAATCACATCCTCCACATATAGACTTTATTTGGGCGAAGGTATATGTTTTAACGGTTTTCTTTTTATTCCAAATAACTTCAGAAGGCATTCCATTTCCAAGACCACCTTCGATAACCCTCACATTCAAATTATTTTTACTAATATTATGACGTAATTCGTCAGTTGTTATGGGTTCGATTGCATAAACATAATTAGATAACTTCGCTGCAGGGATGCAAAATCCACCTACATTTGCCCCGATATCTATTACAATATCATCCTTTTGAATATCATCTAAAATATAATCTGTCATTGCTTGTTTAACCGTGTAAATCTGGGAACTATTAGAGAATATTTCCCCATTCTTTGTGACCACATAGGGAAAGTACTTGCTATCAATGATTAAATTCTCATTATCATTATAATGATGGTTAATCCATTTTTGGATAGTTTTTAATCTCCATAATCCACAAATAAAGTATTTGATATTTTCTGTCATATTAATCGATAATAATTATTTATGATATTAGATAATATATATCTATTGTAAATAACCCTGAGGGAATACATTTTAGCGGTAGTAATACAAAGGCTGGTATTAACACGCGGTTCAGAAAAACAATAGATGAAGGATTCCTGATGACTGCTGAATAGCGATTTCTCTGGGATTGCATATTGATTGATTTATTCTATTGAGTTGTATGTATAACCTAATATCATGATTCTACACTGGTTAGGTCTGGCATGAGGAATGCTTTCTTTTCCACCTATTTTACGGTTCAAGCTCTCATAATGTGAGAACAGACGGTAAACTCCCGATTATTGTCTACAAAATAAAAATTTCGAATGGAATTATCGTGAGATCACTTTTATCTCATGCTAGAAAATCTGAAACATATATCTATTACTGGCCAGACCCCGAAAATATGAGTCCCTCAAAATGCCTTATATTAAGCTGATCTGGATTTCCTTCGGCAGGAAATCAAAAAATGGAGGAAATTTATCGTTTCTATTTTATCATCTCCCTATATTTTCCCTGTACTTTTGTAATAGAATACGGTGAAGGTACAATTGACCCGCGGATTCCTGTTATTGAAGAATAATCTTCGAGGTAACAGGGAATTCTCCTGATTTCGGATAAAAAATTGTACAGGATAGTCCCGTGCCAATTTATGAATAATAAATTGATAAAAGCGGAATTGAATAGATTTTATTAATTTTTTGATTGCTATCAATTTGGAGTTCGTAATTTTTCCATGGTTTAATGACAATCCAATTTTGGAGGCTTAATTGAGGCAATTTATCATTTAGTACAAAATAGCTATTTTCCGTGGGATTATTAGATAACTGGGTCAGACTTAGAGCATCCTTACTTAAAATTAAACCATTTTTTTGAGTTATTTCATATAGAGAATCCTTAGAATAACCAAATTCTTTATATGTATAAAAGATCAGAAAATTTTTTGTCAGCTCATCTGAAACTGTAGGATTTTCATTAGAATATGTAATTAGCCATTTTGCAGGAATTTTATATAATTTAGTGTTGTAATCATTATGATTTATATAATTATATTCATCCATCGTATAATAATATGTTATTACACATCCGGCTATTATTACAATTGATATGGTTGCGAATAGTTTAAATGTATTTGAAAAACGATAAAAATGGGCGATACAGAATATTCCTGGTAGCCATAGTAAGGTAATGACCACACCTCCAATATAATATCTTGGAATCATATAAATTAAAAAGGTCGCGATAAAGGCTAATAAAAAAAGATGTTGGAAAGTCAGCTCCGTTTTACGAATCCTATTGAAGATAAAATATGATATAAATAATGCAATAGATAAAACAATTATTGAATATTTAATACCGCTGATAATTGAAATTATTGAAGGGAATTGGAGAAGTAAAACATTGATCGGAGATGAGGAAATATTTGAATTAAAATAGGCCTGTAGAAATTTATCTAAACCGCTAAGATCTAATTCCTGAGCAGATTGTATCGTGGGAATAAAAACTCCATAGACAAATTTTGACAGTCCTAATTCGACTATTGCTAACACTAAAAACAAAATTGTAAAAATCTTTAACGAATTTTTATTCTGAAAATATATTTTTTTATTTGTTGTTATATATATAAATAAAAAAACAACTATCGTCGCAATTAAGATTAATGAGACCGCCATTAAATTGTAAGAAATATAAACAAGAGCTGAACCTGTAATTGTAGCTATTAAAACTACAGGTTTAAAATTTTTATTTTTGAATAAAACGTAAATAAGAATTAAAAATGTAAAAAATAGAATATATCCAATGCCATGTGGCCAGAAGAAAATTGTGGTCGTTCCTGTTGACCCTGAGATCATTGTGATTAATGTAATACTACCGGCAATTATCCCATTATCTGAAATTAGATATATAATTGTGAAAAAAATAACTGTATAAGGAAATAACTGAAAAGGGAAAAAAATTAAATTTTCTGAAGACATTCCCGTAAGATTTAAAATTATTGCACCATAAATATTAAATCCTGGAACTTGAATTGTATGACCTGAAAATTCGACTAATGTACCATAATTAAAAGTTTCTTGAACATTAACAATTTGTTTTGGAACAAAATCATCTATTGTTCCATTGAACATTAATAATGGAATACAAATTGATAAAAAAAATAAAATTAAAGTAACTTTATTTGCCCGTGAGCGGGATATTAAAATTTTAATCACCTTTTTTGTAAAACCTTTTGATATAACAGATCTTTCCAGACGTTTGTCGCTGAAAGGTCACTATAATCTTTAGAACTTTTTAAAGCATTATCGCTGATTTCTTCTAATAATTCGTCATCTTTAAGAAGGTCAATAAACGCTTTACTGAATGATTTTATATCCTCATTATCATTAATTATAATTCCATTATATTTATTTACAATTACATCTGAGACATCGCCGCAATTTGAAGTGATTACAGGTACTCCGCAGCTTAATGATTCAATAACCGAATATGGGAAACCTTCCCTTTCAGAATTTAATATTGAAATTTTCGCTAAATTATACCAATTCCAGACATCTTCCTTATACCCAAGGAAATGAATTGTATTTTCTAAGTTCATTTGTTTAGATATTTGTTTCAATTCTTCTTCTTGAGGACCTGTTCCAATTATAGCTGTAGAAATTTCAGGAATTTCTTTTTTTATCATGTTAATTATATCAATAGTTTTTTCCAAATGTTTAACTGGTGCAAGTCTTCCGATATATATGATATCAAATATTTTTTCAGATGCAATTTGTTTTTGAAACCTGCTATCAACAATATGTGGTACGATGTAAATCTTATCATTTCTAATTTGGTGATTTATTAAAAAATCAGACGTAAAAGTTCCTGTACATGTAATGAAATCAAATTTTTCTAATAGCCATTTATAAAACCTAGTAATCCCAGTAATTTTGGGTAATGTCTTCGTATATGAATATTTATTTATCGGACTTCTTCCTGGTTTGTAAATTTCGACCGGTCCTGCTATTAATGAAACACCGGTTTTAATATGTAATAACTTTCCAATTGTTAAACACATTAAACCATCAGGGAAAAACATAAATCCATGAATATAATTCGGTTTCTCGGTTAAAGCAACTTTATACAGTAAAATGTATTTAAATACAGTTTTAAAAAATGAATTATCTCTAAAAAAAACTGGGGGACAAAAATACTTGACCTTAGGAATATTCGGACCTTCAGATCCTCGTACAACAAGTATTTCAGAAATTTTGTCAACGTTTGCTAGAGGTGCAATGTGATGCTGCATTGAGCGGTCTGCGAGCCCAATCGAAAGTAAAATTTTCATTTTCGACACCTATTTTTTTTTAAAAAATTAATTATTATCTGATTTCTATTAATTGAAGGATATTTAGTATAGTTTTTAATAAAATGAAAAATCATACTTAGTTTAGCAAAAAATGCAGATTTATTTTTATTCTTCTCATAATTATTTTGATATTTCTTTGAATCAAAGAAATTATTCGATAAAAATTTCGAAATCTTGTAAAGAGAATCAGAGATTTGAGTATATTCTTTTCCATTAGCTATTTTCAAAGAAAAATCATTGGGGTTACACGTTATCGGTAAAAATTTCAAAGAAATATTACATTCTTCATCGATTTCAATTAGCGCAACTGCTGAATTTAGCGTTTTTTTTATATATTTCATATCAAAAATAAAATTTCCCAAACTGTAAATAATTAATTTATCATTATATTCTTCATAACCTTGTAAAACATGAGGATGACTTCCGATAATAATATCTGCGCCTTCATTTATTATTCTTCGTCCCATCTCGATTTGAGATAAAGATGGCTTTGGAACGTATTCATCACCCCAATGGAGTAATATTATAACAATATCAGAATTTGGTCTAATTTCATGAATATCTGTGATAATTTGAGAATAAGAATTTAGTTTATTATATAATCCATCATCTTTAAAATCCTCAATAAGGGAGTATGCCAAAAAGGCAAGATTAAGGCCATTTTTCTTGATAATATATTTTTGATTTTTAAGGCCGAGTGGGGTAATATTATAATTTTGTAAAGCTGTTATTGTATCATGAAATCCCTCTTTCCCTTGTTCCATTATGTGATTATTCGCTATCGAAAGAAGATTAAAATTATTCTCTTTCAAAGTGGATACATTTTTTGATTCAGAATAAAAATAATTATTTATTCGTTTTTTTGGATCTTTTATAAAAGGAGTTTCTAAATTACCTATTGTGAAATCAGAATTTTGAAGAGTTGGGATAATCTCAGAAATCAAATAATTAAACCCATTTCTATCAATACTGCTTTTAACACCAAAATTTATGCATAATGGATGTTCACCCAACATTATATCTCCAACAGCACAAATTCTAATTTTCATTTCCGCCATTCACTTTGTTAATAATGAATTTATATTTCCCTGATCCTGATTTTGGGATATTATCGACAATATTAAATTCTACGTCCCAATAAGGACATTTTCCCTCAATTATTGACCTAATAATTTCCAAATTATTATCCTTGAATTCCTGCTCGGGTACGATATTAATAGTGATTGTATTAACGGAATTTTGAACAACCTGATATTCCTGAATCCCTTTAAAAACTTCCCAAAATATATAAAGAAAAAACCATCCATGAACCTTCTTTCCATCTGGGGCTATTAATATGTCAACGCTTCGGCCGATCAGCTCCTTTAAACTTCTATACTGCCTCCCACAGTTACACTCTTCATCAGTTACAGAACCAAGATCTCCGGTATCATATCGAATAAACGGCATTGCAAAATTTTTAAGACTCGTAGTGATAATTCTGCCCTCGCCATTTTCAATTGATGACTCGCAATCATCCGCTAGCTCAATTATACTCCTTTCGGTATCGAGGTGAAGGCCAGTATGTTCGGTGCATTCAAACGCACTGACCCCACCATCATTTAACCCGTAACAATCACATATTTTGCAATCAAAAACCTCTTCGATTTTATTGCGCATATGTGGATAGATTTTTTCCGAAGTTGTGAAAATACTAATTAAGTCATTTCTAACAGGTAAATCATGGATCTCAAGCCAATTTGCAAATTCAAATAATGCTGAAGGATATCCATATATGTACTTTGGTCTGAACTTCCTGATTTTAGTGTGATAGTTTTTCAAATCGTTTTCTTTCATATCAAATGCTGAAAACTTTTTAATATTCCGAACGCCTTCAAGAACTTTAGATTTTAAAGAAGTAGTATCTTGACCATTGATTGAGGAACCTCCAAAGAAAACCATTTTATCTCCAGGTTGGTATCCAGCATAGCTCCAACCTCGGTAGAGTAGAGCCCCTGATAAATATCTGTCATTATTTGATAAGCGATAACGAAAGGGGGTGCCAGTTGAGCCTCCTGTGGATCGTTCTGAATATTTAAGTCTTTCAAGGTTAACTGGTTTGAAATCCTCCCAATTCTTTTTAATAATGTCTTTCGTGAGAATCGGTATCTTATTGAGATCCTCTATTCTTGATATATCATTAACCTTTAAATCTAATTTTTTAAATAATTTTGAATAATATGGCACATTTTCGTAGGAATATTTAATAATCGCTCTTAAATTTTTTTCCTGCTGACGAATTAATTCTCCTCTGGGTTCCCATTGGTTTTTTTGTAATCTGTAATATTCGGAAGAAAAAGATTTATCAATGAGATTATGTGAGAACATGAAAATATTTCTTCTGATAAAATTGTCCGAGAACTTAAATTGCATAGGGGGTATTCTCCAATTTAACCGAATGAATCAATATTTGCGAAATTAAATCAGTAATATTCTCTTTCTCGTTTAACAGAATCTCCCTTTTTCTTTGACATTCTATCTTGGAATTTGGATTTTGGATAATTTTTTTACTGGATGGTGATATTTCTTCATATTTTGAAAAGTTATACAAAAGTCCATATCTACGCTCCAGTTCGATGAAATTTCCCATGTCTGCCGATCCTACAAAGCCATTGCATCGGATTGTAGGTGTACCAAGTATTGCGCCCTCAGTGGCCATCGTCTGGGTATCCGTTATCACCAGGCTGGCAAAGTAGATGGCATCGTGTATTCTGTTTTTCGGTATTCTAACCTGGTATTTACACAATTCCTCAGGTAAGGATCCCTCGGATGAAATAAATACACGCATGTGTTTTTCAAGGCTCCTGACCATTTCTATTTTCTCTTCAAGAGAAAAGCCGGTTACCCCAAAATCATGTACTGCATCAAACGCGTTGAACCGGATAAGAATGTAGGGTTCTCCTTTGGAAAGTCCAAGTAACGGAAAAATGGAATCATCCGGATGGTAATATTTCGGGTGGAGATATGCAAGTTCCTTGAAGGAATTTACCCGGATTTGTTTCTTCCCTAAGTCCTGTTTAAACGATGTGGGGGTGATGTACTTGTCTGTGAATAATGAAGATATGTAAAATTGAATTACGTATGTGAAGGCGTTGACCGAATATTCAGAATCCGTGAATGTGATGGCAGGGACATTGAGTAATGCAGAAGTGAAAGACTCGTATATACCGAATCCCGTGACAAGATCAACATTTTTCTCTCTAAGATATTTGTAGGCCGTAAGCACCTCTTTGGGCAAATTGAGGATTTTTCCATATTTTGAGTCAGGAGGTCTTGAAAAAATGAAGTGTGGCATCTCAAATTCTTTTACCAACTGGATTGTTTCGCCATAATCTCTAACCAACAAATATGTATTAGTATCCTTTTTATTCAACTCGCAAATGATGTTTCTATAAAAATGAATTTGAGCAGGAGTAATGGCAAATATTCCGATATTTTTCATTATTCTACCCCTTAGATGATCTTTTTTGCTGAAAGGCTTCCAATGCGCACGCTGATGCGAAAAGGATCAGACCAAGTGCGAAAATAACGCCAATATTCATGACAACAAGGGGAATACCTGCAAACACCAGAATAAGCGAGGAAAAGTACAAAGGATAAACAGGGTTTAATGATTGTTTACTTTTCTCCGAAATTCTGTATATAAAAGATTTAAGAAGGAATGCACTTGTGGAAAAAATGAAATTTAAATATTTAATTTTAGATTGTTCATTTCCGTATTTTGCAGGGATATCGATATTTAGCATTTTGATATCTGCAATATTTGTTTTAATCATGAGGTCGTTTTCAAACGCATAACGCGGATAGAGATGTTCGAGATTAATTTTCTTTAAGGCATTTGTCGAAATTGCAACATAGCCATTTTGCGGATCCTTAATGTACCAATATCCCGATGCAATATTATTCAGAGTTGTCAATAGGATGTTCCCGAACAACCTCCAGGCGCTCATCCCTTTCCAAAATCCATTTTTTAACCGGTTTCCTTTAGTAAAATCACATTGTCTCTCTATTATTGGGTCAAGCAGGTTTGGAAGATATTGGGGGTCCATCTGATTATCGCCTGCCATAACTACCACAATGTCTAAGTTATCCTGGATTGCCCTTTTAAATCCCGATGTAATTGCCTTTCCTACACCCCCATTTATCTCGTGATGGATCGGCACTATTCGTTTATCAATTAAAGAGTATTCTTGGATAATATTCATTGTTTGATCTGTTGAACAGTCATCCACTGCGTAAATAGTATTGATAAAGTCAGGGATTGAAGAGAGAGCATCTCCAATGAGTAATTCTTCGTTGAATGCCGGAACGACGACTGCAATTTTCTGATTGCGATATGTTGCAGTGTTTTCCGAAGTGGATTCCTCTCTATTTTTGAAGGTTGAGGAGCGGAATATTATATTTAATTCGTTAAATCGATCAACATTGAGATTTGAATCGGTAGTTTCTTTCCTATCCAACATCACGGTCGCCGAATTGGCACGGAGTGTATTCTGGAACTGCGAATACTGTCCCAATAGGGACGAGGTATAATCATCGTACTTTTTGTGATCAGGTACTTCTGAGATCAAATCCCGTTGATCGGACATGAAGACCAACCCCCCTTGGTCTTTGTAAGTCGTGTTGCCACCATTTTGCGCGATTTATTGAATGAAATTGTATCGGCAGATCAAAATTAGCATGAGGGGATAAAAAGTCTTTCCAATTTCTTCGAAAAAAGTGCCTTCATTGACCCACCGTTAAGGAAAAAATGGGTGCAATGGGCTGGAAAAAAGCCGTGAAATCGCCGGGATCGCGCTCGGAAGGGGAGGAGCGCATCCAGTGGAAATCATGCAATTTTGCGGAATATTGATGATTAAGGATTATTACAATATTTTCATAAAGGTCAAATAATAAGGGATCCGGTATGGAGAAATCTTCCAGTGGAAATGTGCGCGGTGCGGTTGGGGATTATTCGGGGGATGATTTCATGGCGTTTTTCCTGTGAAAGGGGCCGGATATTCCCGGAAAAGTATGGGATTAGGGTGATCGCATATTCATTGGATGCAAAGATTAGTCGAATGTGATCGGACATGGGAAGATTGGGTGTTTCGGCTTCCATTCTGCCATTTATTCAGAAATGCGGGGAAGATACGAAAATGTCTACACTGATAACGACGGACCGGATTTTCGCCAGTGGTTCAGCTTTTAGGTGCCGATTGAAAATTCTTCCTGGGCCGTTCTGTTGATGCAATAAATAGCGGCATATGGTCATTTTTTTGGATTATATTCCGGAGGATCTCTTTTCAGATCGATCCAGCCGAGGAACAGGCCCCCCCGATCATCACGATCCCCTAAAGGAGGTTGTCCTCCGGATCGTTGAGGCCGGTCGCCGGGCTGTCCCGTTGATAGTCATTAATAAATGTGTACGGTCATTTTTTTGGATTATGTCCCGGAGAATCTCTTTTCAGATCGATCCAGCCCAGGAACAAGGCTCCCCCGATCATTACGATTCCCAAAAGGAGGTTATCCTCCGGATCGTTGAGGCCGGTCGCCGGGCAGGGCGTCCCTGTAATTCCGCAGGCTATCGCGAAGGCCCCGGCATGCGCCAGGAGAACTACACAAATCCCGGCAAAAATCCGGAAAATCAGGGGATGATCGCGTGCCCAGGGATGATGCCCGGGGGAATCGCCGGCACGCATCCCTATTCGGGGCAGGCTTATCAGCACGAGGAGGATTGCGAGGCCGAATATCCATTCCGAGGGGTTTGCGAGTTCCCGGAGGAGCCCGTCGAGGAAGAAATTCTCGATCTCTCTTCCCCGGAAAGGCCCGAGGAATGGCCAGAGCCAGTTCCAGTACTCGACCCACATCCGGTCGAGCACCTGGTGGGAGAGCACCCCGAGGGCCAGGGCGATGCCGATGAAGGATCGGTACTTCCACCAGATGAGCACCCCCGCGATCACGAATGCGAGGAGGAATATGAGGGTATGGAAGTAGATCCTGCCGAAGTTCACTGATCCTGTGAGAAAAATATGGCCCAGCGGCTTGTCGATCAGGTCCGGTAAGATGCTCCCCACCGCAGCGGCAAGGACCAGCCACCGTTCCCGTCTCCAGAGATAGAGCAGGATGCCGATCAGGATTCCCACGAGCAGGTGGGCGAGCACGAACATTGGTGAGTAGTTTGGAAGGGGAAGCGATAATGGCGACGATGAGGGTGACGAGCCCCCGGCGTCGGGGGTCGTCCGATGTAGGTATGAAAATACGGGGAGAGGTACCGGTTTTTCCGGTGAAAGGGATCGCGGGGGTGATGTGGAATTTTACGGGGCAGGCCGTCTCGCGGCATATACGTTAATGTTGAGAGATTATCGGTGAGGATTGAGATATGTCAAATGAGGGAACGAAATTCAACACTATAAGAGGCGAATTCAATGACCGGAGATAGGAATTTCGCCAGGGTGGCGAGTCTCGTGGCATATACGTTAATGTTGAGAGATTATCGGTGAGGATTGAGATATGTCAAATGGGGGACGAAATTCAACATTATAAGAGGCGAATTCAATGACCGGGGATAGGGCTCATATAAGGAGGTGACTGCCCTCCGCGTCCTGAGGTCGACGGGTGTCATGGGCGCAGTGTTTCTTCAAATATTGCTGAATGGCTGACCTTGTAGCCATTGTTACGAATTTTTCGATGAGGGGAGTCATTTTCCAGGGTTGATCATTTCAAGGTGAACATCGGGAAAATAATGTCTCTTTCCCTCTGCCACAACGCTCTTTTTACCCCTCGTTCCTGATTGCATCATAGGGATTCATCATACTGCTCTGGTAGGCGGGGTAGAGGGCTGCGATGCTCCCGATGGCGATCACTACGAGGAGAGCAACCCCGGCCATCGCCCCGATGCCCGCCGCGTCCGGCACCGGGGCGGAGACTGCGAACGTGCGGGTGAGGATGCCTGCGGAATTCATGCCGGAGAGGAGGAGCACGCTCGCAGCGACTCCGGCAAGCCCTCCGGCTGCAGCGAGGAACAGGGACTCGGAGATCACCAGGAAGAATATGACCCTCTTCCTCGCGCCCATGGAGCGGAGGAGCCCGATCTCACGCTGCCGTTCGCGGGCGGCCATGGCCGCGATCAGGGCGATGAGGGGGAGGGCCGCGACCACGACCACTACAGAGACCAGGTTGAGGAGTGCGGGAACTCCACGGATCTCCTGCGAGGCGGGGTCGAGGGAGAAGTGCCGCTCCACCACCGCGAGGTAGGTTGCGGGAAAGAGCATCCTGATCCTCGTGGCGATCGCGGCGCTGTCCGCGCCCGGCTCGAGGCGGATCATCGCCGCGTTGATGTCCCCTCGGGATATGGAGGGGGCGTTCTCCGGAAGAGCGCCCTTCACCAGGGCGAGCGCGTAGGCGTCGTCCAGGGTCATGAAGACGGTCCGGTCCACGGGGGACTGGGTCGGGTCGAGTGTTCCCACGACGGTGTACTCGGTCTTCCCGATCCGTATCCTGCCTGTCGCGTCGGTCCGGATCCCACTCCCGACAATCACATCGCCGGGCCGGACCGGGCCCGCAAGAGGCCGCCGCAGCCAGGGGCGGATGGTGAAGTCGGTCGACGGGTCGATGCCGAAGACGTCCACCGGCAGGTCGGAGAGGTGGGGGAGCTGGAGGGAGGTTATGTATACCTGCGGTGAGACCGCGGCGATCCCGTCGACCTCCCGGATGTCCTCCATCACGCTGCCGCCGATCCGGAAGGTCGACGCTTCCGCCCTGACCAGGGGGGCGGTATTGTTCTGGGTGTTGCCCCGGAAGAAGACCAGGTACCGGCTGGGGACTACGATCTGGTCCGCCCCCATCCTCGCGATCCCCTGGTCGGCGCTCCCGGCTGCGCCGGTGAACAGGTACTGTCCGGCGAAAAGGTTCGCTGCGATGAACGCGAAGCAGAAGGCAGTCGCGAGGTTCCTCCCGGGCTTGTTCCGCACGCCCGCGACGATATATGAAAGGAGGCTTATCCCGGTCACGGTATGCCCCCCATCGCTCTGTACCGGCGTTCACCTGCGGATCCCGGGTGGGGAGACGTGTTCAAGGGAATCTTCGCATGCCGAATCTCCTGAATGAACTTTTGAACTCCCCCGTAAACCGGGATAATCTCATCCGCCCTCATCCTGGGCCACCTCTCCGCGGTCCGCATGTACATGGACGGGTGAACACAGGGCCATCGAATGTGTTGCCTGCGGTTTCTTGGAGGGCAAAAGGAACCATGGGGGTATTCCGCGTGAACAGTTTCCCCTCAATTCGCGTCCTGCCCAGGTCCACCAATGCGACAGGGTTCATGCCTTCCCCCTGGTGACGGACGGAATTCCATAAAATCCGGCGACCTCCACGCAAAAGACGTCCCAATTCCCGGCACTGATCCGCGCAGGAACACCCGGATCTCCCGGTCCTCCCGAACCAAACACGAAATGAATGCCCCGGGTCCAAGCTCCGCCGGAGCGATCGTGATGTCTTTTTTCCACTTCACCCGGCATGGCCGGCACCTCCGGATCGCTCAGTGATCACACCCTGTTCCATGTCGAATACCCGGGTTCCGTAGGCGACCAGGTCCGGGTTGTGGGTGACCATGACGATCGTCGTACCTTCCCGGTTGAGCTCCCGGAAGATCTCCATGATCTCGTACTCGGTGCGGGCGTCGAGGTCCCCGGTCGGTTCGTCCGCGATAAGGATCGACGGACCGTTGATCAGGGCCCGTGCGATCGCCGCCCGCTTCATCTCCCCGCTCGAGAGCGTGCGGGGGTACGCGTCGACCCGACTTGTAAGTCCCACCAACTCGAGGATCTCCGCGGCACGGTCGCCGCATCCCGGCCCCCCCCGGCAGAAGAGAGTGGGGACAAGTACGTTCTCCCGCACCGTCACCGTCGGAAGGAGTCCTGAGAACTGGAAGACGAACCCGATCTCCCGGGCCCGGAGCCCGGAGATCTGGTCGTCCGAGAGCGAGGCGAGGTCCTCGCCCCGCACCAGGACGGTCCCCAGGGTGGGGCGGATGATCCCGGCGAGCATCCCGAGGAGCGTGGACTTCCCGCTCCCGGACCTCCCGAGGATAAGTGCGAAATCTCCCGGCCGGATCACGAAGTTCGCCCGGTCCACCGCCCGGACCTCGCCCCCCCCGGTCCGGTAGATCTTGGATACATCGCGTACCTCTATCACAGTTCTCCCCTCCTGATGGCCTCGTACGGTTCGAGGCGGGTGGCCCGAAGCACCGGGTAGAGCGAGGATATGCCTGCAATCCCTATGACCAGGGCCAGTGCGATCCCCCCGCCCGCGAGCACCGAAAGGGGGGAAGGAATGATGAACGGTATCTTTACGCTGTGCATGAGGTAATCCTGGTAGATCACCAGGAGGCCTGCGGAGGTCGCGATGCCGATGAGGCCGCCGATGAGTGCAAGGGAGAACGCCTCGGCGAGCATGAGCCGGGCAACGAACCCCTTTCCCGCCCCGAGTGCACGGAGGACCGAGATCTCCCTCCGCCGCTCGTGGGCGGTCATGGCGGACACGACCCCGAGGAGGGGGACCGCCACGACGGCGACCGCGAGCGTCGAGGCAAAGAGAAGCCCGGTAAGGGCG
Organism: Methanolinea mesophila; assembly: GCF_017873855.1. Lineage (NCBI taxonomy): Archaea > Methanobacteriati > Methanobacteriota > Methanomicrobia > Methanomicrobiales > Methanoregulaceae > Methanolinea > Methanolinea mesophila. The sequence goes on along the minus strand of NZ_JAGGKR010000001.1, from coordinate 955,536 downwards.
CCCAGTTGTGCGTTCACCGCGCTGAGGAGCCCGCTGTGCACGATCGTCTTTGTCCCCGGCACCTGCCGCCGGATCTCCCGGGCGACCTCGTCTACAGAGGCGCCGGGCTCGACCTTTACTACTACTGCGGAGACCATCCCCTCCGGTATGGTGAGTTTCTGCACCGCCTTCTCCCCGGACTCGTCCGCCATGACGTAGGCGTCCTCGAACCTGGTGAAGACCGCATTGTCCATCCCCATCCCGGTCGGCTCGAGCCATCCCACCACATGGAAGTTATGGCCGTAGAACATCAGGTCGTTCCCCGGGTTCTGGATGATCGAGCTCCCGATGATGATCTCGTCCTTCCCCATGGTGACCTTGTGGTCCAGGAGCCAGGTTGCCACGGTGAAGTCGGTCGCGGGGTCGATGGCGATCATCTGGACCGGGGCGGCGCAGCACGACGCGAACAGCGTGGCGATATAGATCTGCGGGCTCGCCTTCGCGACTCCGGGGATGCGGGCGATCTTCTCGTACCCGGTGTCCTCGAAGAAGAAGCTGGATGGCTCTCCAGTGATGAGAATGGACTCCCCGGAGAGGACGTACTCCTCCGGGACGACCAGGATGTCCGCCCCCATACGGGACATCCCCGCGTCCAGGCTCTGCTCTGCACCCGCGATAAGAAACTGGGACGAGAACAGGATCCCCGCGACCAGTGCGAACACGAAGACCGTCGCAATGTTTCGTGAGGGGCGGTTGGCCAGGTTCCGGAATACGAACCTGAAAAAATGGAACCCGGGGGGGCTACTCATTCCCTCGTTTCCAGAGCAGGAACCCTCCGACGATGACGACGATCACCCCGAGGAGCTCGAGGGCGGGGAGGGTGGTCAGCCTGCAGGGATGGTCGGCGAGGGCGCACATCCCGATCAGGAAGGTCGGGAAGAGCACCACCAGGACACCGAAGGCGATGGTGAACACCCCCACGGCCTGCCGCGTCTCCGGCGTGTGACGGGCGATCAGCATCCCTCCCGCGAGGACGATCAGTGCACCCATCCCGGTCTCTGCCCTGGCAGTCCATCCGCACTTCATCGGCATCTGGACGCCCGAAGCGGTCTTGAGGTATAGTCCTTCCACCTCACACACCGGGAAAAGCACCCATGGGGTGAGGATTACCAGGATGCCGAGGATGACCAGCAATGCGCCGGTCCCGCTAATCATCTTGTCCGAACTCATGAAAGGTGTTCATGGACGGGGACACTTATTAATCTTATCATTATGGACAGGGATCTGCCAGAATCCACTTAAAAACGCGGGAATCTGATTTCTGACACTGAGTTTTTTTATCCTCCCGATCGGGATACTTCGGGGACGCGTATTCAGGCATGTCGCACAGGAACGCTGATTCCATGAAGACGACGTAGTTCAGGTACCGGAACCTGACCGCCCCCGGCCTGGAGAGACGTCACTGTCAAGAGACCAGGCCGTGACATTCCGGAATTGTAGGTGATCCCGGTACTCCGCATCTCATCCCGGTTGAGTAACGTTCCTGTAGAACAAGAAGCAGGAGCGCCGGGAATTGCGGGAGAAGAAGTAGGCAGGGTATAGCGGTCCGGGGATCCGCCCTCCTCCTCCCGCGACTTCCGAAGGCTGTGCCCGCCCCGGGATATGGATCCAACACCCCGCCTGTACTACAAACCCGACGGTTCGCCCGGGATCGATATGGCTCTCGACAACGCCGGATTATTAATGCCCGCCAATGGAAAAAGCACTCGGGGCGGGAATTTCTTTTCTCTCTAAAGAAGTGCTTCATTTTATCTGTTCAGGGCTTTTTGATGAAAATAAGAAGACGCTTCCTGAACCATCTCTGCTGCGGGTTTAGATATTATTATATCCTTGATCAGAGAACGACGAGAGCAAGGATCACTCCTGATCCAACATAGCAACATATGAGAAGAAGATAAGCACCGGATGATTGGTGGAAATGGGGATACCATGTCAGATATCAGAAGTGAAAAGAAACGGGGCCCGCAACGAGGCCGGCGGGTCAGGGCAGGAAATACGGGGGTATGGTTCACCCTCGGGGTCCTGTGTGCAATAGCAATTGTAAGCATCGGGTTCGTGACCGCCAGTAATGACACGGACGTGAGCCCGGCCCCGACCGGGATAGTGAACGATACCGTCCTCGACCCTGATAGCAACACGACGGAGCTGAACGCGACCCCGACAACGGAGGAAACGACCGCAGTCCCGACGACCCAAGAGACGACCGCAATCCTGACGACCGAAGAGACAACGGTGCCTCCCACGCCGGAAGAGGTCCTGACCGCAGTCCCGCCGGTCACGGACACGCTCGCGGCGGTCACGCCTTCCGCGACCCTCCCGGATATCCCCGGAGTTATCAGGGCCAGTACCGACCCGGACAGCCAGTTCAACCTGAGGACGAGCCAGGTCGTCTCGCAGCCCGAACGACAGGCGGCCGCGGATCGGTTCTGGGAACTGTATAACTCCGTGCAGCCGGAGGGGGCACCCTACCAGGTGCTCGCCCAGATGGACCCGGGCGGAATCCCCCATTATTTCGGGCCCTACCCGAATTACGCCAACAGCCCGATGCCGAGAGGTCCGATCGCCAACATCACCATCGTGAGCGGAGGAGTCAATTATTCCGCAAATACCACGATAAACGTCACGGACTTCTACCAGACCGGGTCCGGGGCGAACATCACTCCGGTGCTTATCAACGGGACGCTCACCGGGGCTACGATCGTGAACGGGGGCGTGAACTACTCCGCACCGCTCCTCACCGTCGTTGACCCGGACGGAACCGGGAACGGTGCCGAGGCGGCCGCAACAATCGGGGGACCATTCTTCGGCGGGATCAGGAAGTTCATCGACTCGATGCCGGGAATCGGTCCCGCGAACCAGAACAGCCTCGGGCAGTACGTGATTATCGCCGTGCCCGACACCACCACGTATCCTGCCGGAGGAAACGGGTATACCTCTGTCCCGCAGGTGGTCATCACTGACCCCACCGGGACGAACGCGACCGCCACCGCGGCGATCTCCGGGGGAAAGGTAACGACAGTCACGGTTACCGACGGAGGGAGCGGGTACTCGGATGATCCATTTGTAAGCTTTGTCGGCGGCGGCGCCACGGTGAACGCGATCGGGAAGGCGAACGTGACCGGAGGGGTAATCCAGGACATCTCCCTGGTGGGTGCCGACTATTACGAGATCGAGCTCGGCGAGTACATCGAGCAACTCCACCCCGACATCCCCCCGACCACCCTGAGAGGGTACCGGCAGACCAATAGCGGGGACCCGGCGGTCGACCGGTTCAGCTATACTGGCCCGACGATCATCGCCCAGAGTGACCGGCCGGTCCGGATCAAGTTCACCAACAACCTTCCCACGAACGCGGGTGGCGACCTCTTCCTCCCGGTCGACTTCACCCTGATGGGCGCCGGGATGGGCCCGCTGGAGATGAACACCAGTCCGGGCAAACCCATATACTATACCCAGAACAGGGCGGTGATCCACCTCCATGGAGGAGTGACCCCATGGATAAGCGACGGGACTCCGCTCCAATGGATCACGCCCGCCGGAGAGAACACCGACTATCCCACAGGGGTGAGCGTCCGGAACGTACCGGATATGCCTGACCCCGGCGACGGCGCGGTGACGCTCTACTACACCAACCAGCAGAGCGCCCGTCTCATGTTCTACCATGACCACGCCCACGCCATCACCCGTCTCAACGTCTATGCCGGGATGGCATCCCCCTACCTCATTACGGACGCGGTGGAGCAGGACCTGATCAACGGCACCGACCTGACGGGAGTGAACCCGACGCATGCCGCAGTCCTCCCCGATATCGGGATCCCCCTGGTCATCCAGGACAAGACCTTCGTGGACGCGGACACGATCGCGGTCCAGGACCCCACCTGGAACTGGGGGACCACTCCCCCCGTGCCGAGGACGGGCGACCTCTGGTGGCCGCACGTGTACATGCCTGCCGCGAACCCCTACGTGGTCGACGGGGTGAACGCACTTGGAAGGTGGGCCTACGGTCCATGGTTCTGGCCCCCCACGAGTACCGCATACGGTCCGGTGGCAAACCCGTACTACGGCCAGGCCCCCTGGGAAGGTCCGATGATACCCGGGACCCCGAACCCGTCCGCGGTCGCGGAGGCATTCATGGACACCCCGCTGGTGAACGGTGCGGTGTATCCCAACCTCACCGTTGAACCGAAGGCTTACCGGTTCAGGATCCTGAACGCGGCGGACGACCGGTTCTTTAACCTGCAGATGTACGTCGCCGACCCCGACGTGGTCACCGCCGACGGGAGGATCAACACCGAGGTGAAGATGGTCCCCGCAGCGGTCACGCCCGGCTGGCCGGCAGACTGGCCCACGGACGGGAGGGCCGGTGGAGTCCCCGACCCCACCACGATAGGCCCCTCGTGGATCCAGGTCGGGACCGAGGGTGGGTTCCTGCCCGCCCCGGTGGTGGTCCCGAACCAGCCGATCACCTGGGTCGTCGACCCGACCCTGTTCACCGCAGGGAACGTCAACCTGCACTCGCTCTTCCTCGGGCCTGCAGAGCGGGCGGACGTGATCGTCGACTTTTCCCAGTACGCGGGCAAGACCCTGATCCTCTACAACGACGCCCCGGCGCCGACCCCGGCGCTCGACCCGCATTATGACTACTACACCGGGAACCCCGACGGCACCAGTTACGGGAGCACTCCCACCACTCAGGCCGGGTATGGGCCGAACACCCGCACCATCATGCAGATCAACGTGGCTCCCGGACCGGTAGCCGATCCCTACGACCTCAGCACCCTGAATGCGGTCTTTGCAAAGACTTCCGGAAAGAACGGAGTCTTCGAGACCGATCAGGATGATATCATCATACCTGATTCGCGGTACAATACTGCCTACGACGCAAGTTTCCCCGCCGACACCTATGTGAGGATCTTCCAGACCTCGACGACCTTCCAGACGCTCATGGGCCAGACCGTGACCCTCCCCCTCGCCCCGAAGTCCATCCAGGACGAGATGGGCGAGGCATATGACGAGTACGGACGGATGAGCGGGCTTTTGGGGCTCCAGGTCGCGGTGAACAACCAGCAGAACCTGCTGCTCTACAGCTACATGAGCCCGCCCATCGACTTCATCAACGACACGATCTACGGTACGCAGATCGGGGAACTCGGTGACGGGACCACGATCTGGAAGATCACCCACAATGGGGTGGACACCCACCCGCTACACTGGCACCTGTTCAACCTCCAGCTGATCAACCGGGTGGGGTGGGACGGGTTCATCTATCCCCCAGACGCGAACGAACTCGGATGGAAGGAGACGATCAAGATCCACCCGCTCGAGGACACAATCGTAGCCATGCGGCCGATCCAGATGCGGCTGCCCTTCGACCTGCCGAACAGCATCAGGCCCATCGCACCGACAGAGCCTATCGGCAAGCAGCTAATAGGGGCCCCGGGCGGACTGGGCTTCTTCGATCCCCAGGCCAACCCGGTAACGGTGTTTAACCACCTGGTCAACTTCGGGAACGAGTACGTCTTCCACTGCCACATCCTCTCCCACGAGGAGATGGACATGATGCACTCCATGCCGTTCGTAGTGCCTCCGCAACCGCCGGTCAATCTCACCGCCACCGAGGTGAACGCCTCCGCGGTCAACCTGACCTGGACAGACGACTCCCTGAGCGAGACAGGGTTCTACGTGGAACGGAGCACCAACTCCTCGGGACCGTGGACCCCCATCGCGGCGCTCCAGTCCACGACCGGCCCGGAGAAGGGAGGCAATGTGAGCTACATTGATACTACGGGGATACCCGGCACAGACTACTACTGGAGGACGCTCTCCGCCAACCTTGTCGGGGACAACTTCACCTATCCTGCACCCTCGGTCGGGTTCCCCCAGATAGAGACGAACTCCACGCCCTCGAACGTCGCTCAGATCGGGGCAGCTCCGGTCGTCGTGGCATCGATGGTAGGAGTCTGGCGGCCGTCCAACCGCAACTTCTATCTCAGGCCCACAGGATACCCGACGATACCTCAAATCACCATCCTGATGGGATCTACCGGGGATATTCCCATCAGTGGCGACTGGAACGGGGACGGACTCACCGAGGTGGGGGTCTGGCGGCCGTCCAACCGCAACTTCTACCTCAGGCCGGCGGACTATCCGGCAAGCCCCTATATCCAATTCGGAATGGGACTAAGCACTGATATCCCCATCAGCGGCGACTGGAACGGCGACGGGATTACCGAAGTAGGCGTATTCAGGCCGTCGACCCACACGTTCTATCTCAGGCCCGCGAACAATGCCGGGGCAACGACCTATACCGTGATAACGTTCGGTACGAATGGAGATCTCCCCGTTACCGGGGACTGGGATGGCGACGGACGTACCGAGGTGGGGACCTACACACCTTCTACAAGGTACTTCCACCTTAGGCCCGCGAACTACCCGACAACTCCGGAGATCACCTTCGGCATGGGATCGAGCACGGATCTCCCCATCAGCGGCGACTGGAACGCGGACGGGATCACCGAGGTAGGCTTATTCAGGCCGTCGACCCACATCTTCTACCTCAGGCCTGCAAATACCGCCGCAGCAACAACCTATACCACAATCAACTACGGGCAGACGAATGACAAACCCGTCACCGGGGTCTGGATATAACCCCGGAACCCTTTTTCTTGTTCTCCCATCGCGCTTCCAGTAATTTATATCGGAAATCTCCCTGATCGGGATGCGTACAACGCCCGGTATAGCTCGAAAAAGAGCAACGTCGTGCAGCATAGCATTCCAGGGGATATGAAATTGAGGAGAAATGCTCCTTCTCCCGGGATCCCCTGATATTCATCATGATACTGCCGTCTTACGGGGGTGCTGACCTGTTAAAGGGGGGGCCTGGAAAACCGGACGGCCGCGCTCCCGGGTCTCCGGGTTACCGGGTTCGTCTCCGAAAAAGGATTATGGATTGTAGTCCTCCGGGCTTCCCCAGAGCGCATGTCCCGGTTCGTTCGCCACATATTTTCTCACACGGACGTTGTCGTAATACGCGGTGGTCCCCGCGGGCCTTTCCCTGGCGGAGAGCCCGAGATAGCCCGAAGTCCTGGAAGTGTCCGAACTTGCGAGCAGCAGAGAATCGTCGAAGTAAACCGATATCCCTGAAGGCAGGGTCCTGATCGAGTAGGAATGCCAGGCCGTATCGAGAGATGCGGCGACGCTTGCAAGATCGGTCCTCGACCCTCCGGCAGACCTGGTAATCCTGAACGTAGTGGGGGTGTTCCAGGACACGTACCATGGGGCGTAATACCCGTTCGTGATGACATCGGCGACTCCCGTGATCGTGCCGTCCCAGTGGACGGCAGTCTCGAGGTCCTCTGATTTTTGTGCGGAGAAATCGAGGGCATAGGGCGCGGAGAAGGTACCGTGGCTCCTGAGATAGGGGCGGTTTGTCCCGTCGGACCTTGCCTCGAGCCGCTGGTTCTGTTCAACCAGCGCGGAGGATCCTCCCGAGGCAACACCGGTCCATTTCGCGGAGTCAAGCTGATTGTCGTTGAAATCATCGAAGAAGACGAATGTAGATTCCCCGCTGCTCATTGCAGGTGCGGACGGATTGCCGTAATAGAGATAAATTTGCGTACCTGCAGAGGGAATTGAGGGGATCCTGACCCATATAAGAGCATAATCGGATCCCCTTTCTTCGATCCAGTACGGCATCAGGATATCGTCCGGAGTGGCGAACCTGAGATCAGAGAAGTCCGGATTTACGGCTGATCCGAGGTAGACATTCTCCCCCGAGTCGGTACCGGTCGTTCGGTATACTTTAAACCTGACCTGGTAGTCGCTCTGGGTGCCGGATGACGACCCGGTCAGGCTGTGTACCTTACGGTAGGACCATCCTGCCAGGAAGGGTGGTGGCAGGGTCGTGGTGATGTACCCGGATATCGTGGTGGTGTTGGAGTATCCCGTTGTGTTCGTGATGGTGAGGGAAACCGGATAACTCCCGGGGTCATAGTACGTAAAGGTGCAGTTCCGCGAGGTATTGTCGATCACGGAATCGCCATTCACGTCCCACGCCCAGGACGTGGGGTTCCCGGTGGAAGTGTCGGTAAACCAGACTGTCAGCGGTACTTCGCCTGACCGTGGTTCCGCGGAAAATGAAGTGACGGGAGGCACAGGATGGTACTCGTCCGCTCCCCAGGACCCATGCCCCGGTTCGTTTGCCACATATTTTCTCACACGGACGTTGTCATAATACGCGGTGGTCCCAGCGGGCCTTTCCCTGGCGGAGAGCCCGAAATAGCCCGAAGTCCTGGAAGTGTCCGAACTTGCGAGCAGCAGAGAATCGTCGAAGTATGCCGATATCCCTGAAGGCAGGGTCCTGATCGAGTAGGAATGCCAGGCCGTATCGAGAGATGCGGCGACGCTCGCAAGATCGGTCCTCGACCCTCCGGCAGACCTGGTAATCCTGAACGTAGTGGGGGTGTTCCAGGACACGTACCATGGGGCGTAATATCCGTTCGTGATGACATCGGCGACTCCCGTGATCGTGCCGTCCCAGTGGACGGCAGTCTCGAGGTCCTCTGATTTTTGTGCGGAGAAATCGAGGGCATAGGGCGCGGAGAAAGTGCCGATGCTCCTGAGATAGGGGCGGTTTGTCCCGTCGGACTTCGCTTCGAGCCGCTGGTTCTGTTCGACCAGCGCCGAGGATCCTCCCGAGGCTACACCGGTCCATTTCGCGGAGTCAAGGTGGTTGTCGTTGAAATCATCGAAGAAGACGAATGTTGATTCTCCGCTGCTCACTGCAGGTGCGGACGGGTTGCCGTAATAGAGATAAATTTGCGTACCTGCAGAGGGAATTGAGGGGATCCTGACCCATACAAGAGCATAATCGGATCCTGTCTCCTGGATCCAGTAGGGAAACGGGGTGTTGTCGGAGGTGGTGAACCTGAGATCGGAGAAGTCAGGTTTTACGCCGGATCCAAGGAACACATTTTCACCCGAGTCACTTCCCGACGTGCGATACACTTTAAACCTGACCTGGTAATCGGTCTGGTCGCCGGCCGGCGATCCGGTGATGGTATGAATTTTGCGGTTGGACCAGCCAGAGAGGAAAGGCATTGGGGGGGAAGCAGTCACATAGTTGGATACTACCGTGGTATTGGAATACCCTGATGCGTTCCTTATGGTGAGGGAGACCGAATAGCTCCCCGGATTCGTGTAGGTAAAGGTACAGTTCCGCGAGGTATTGTCAATCACCGAATCACCATTCGCATCCCATGCCCAGGACGTGGGGTTCCCGGTGGAAGTGTCGGTAAACCTGACCGTCAGAGGGACCTCGCCGGAACGCGGTTCGGCGGAAAAAGATGCGACGGGCGGCACCGGATGATACTCGGCAGATCCCCAGCTTGCATGATCGGGCTCATCCGGCACCAGTTTTCTGACCCTCACGTCATCATAGGACGCTGTTGTGCCGCTGGGTCTCTCTCTTGCGGAAAGTCCGATATAGCCTGAAGTCCTCCAGGAGGTCTCAGCACTCATAAGGGAAACATCGTCAAAGAATACCGAGATGCCCTGGGGCAACATTCTGACCGAATAGGAATGCCAGGCGGTATCAAGGGATGCCGCCACACTCGAAAGATCGGTTCGGGATCCCCCGGCGGACCTCGTGATCCGGAAGGTGCTCGGGGTGTTCCATGACACGTACCAGGGAGCGTAATAGCCGTTCGTGATGACGTCGGCCGTCCCGGTAATTGTCCCATCCCAGTGAACGGCAGTCTCGATATCCTCGGATTTCTGTGCGGAGAAGTCGAGGGCATAGGGCGCGGAGAAGGTACCGATGCTCCGGATATATGGGCGGTTCGTGCCGTCGGACCGGGCTTCGAGGCGCTGGTTCTGCTCAACCATCGCTGAGGAACCTCCCGAGGCAACACCGGTCCATTTCGCGGAATCAAGGTGGTTATCGTTGAAATCGTCGAAGAAGACGAAGGTAGATTCCCCACTGCTCACTGCAGAAGCGGAGGGATTGCCATAATAGAGATATACCTGTGTCCCTGTAGAGGGGATCGACGGGATCCTAGCCCAGACGATCGCATAGTCTGACCCGGTTTCCTGGATCCAGTATGGTACCGGGACGTTGTCGAGCGTGGTGAACCTGAGATCGGAGAAGTCAGGTTTCACATCGGGTCCAAGATACACATTCTCTCCCAGGTCGGTACCGGCTATGCGATGCACTATAAATCTGATCTGGTAATCGGTCTGGTCGCCGGAAGACGACCCTGCCAGGGCATGCAGCTTCCGATAGGTCCAGCCCTCGGGGAAGGGAGGAGCGGCAATCCCTCGTATATACCCTGTTTTTACTATTTCGGATGAGCCGAACTGGTTGGTCACGTTCAGCTTTACCGTGTAGACCCCCGGAGTAGTATACGTGAAAGAACAGTTCTTCGTTGAAAAATCGGTCACACCGTCTCCGTTCACGTCCCACTTCCATGATGTGGGATTTCCGGTCGATGAATCGAAAAAGGTCACCGTCAACGGGACTATGCCTTCTTTGGGACTACCGGAGAAGTCAGCGACCGGGAGACTGCTTTTTGCGGTATATGCCTTGATGCATGCGTTCGTGTTCGCGTACAGCGTTGAAAGGTCCTGCCACGAAGACCCGGATGAGCTCACGTAACTTTGTCCCGCCGATGCACGTGCCGCGCTCGAGTACCCGGTGATGGGTCTCTCTATGGGAAGGGGGTACACGTATCCGGGGGTGGTCAGCCGTACAACAACGGAGAATTTTTCACCTGTACCGATCTCCACGGGTTCGTCCAGGCTGATTGAATGATATCCGGGGATCGCGATCGTTCCGGTCTTTGAGGCGGAGTATCCTGCAGGGTTGAGGGGGCCGCTTGTGGGATTTTTATAGATGTAGACCTGGTATTGGGTGCCGGGCACCTCCGAATAGAATCCTACCGCGCTGATATGTTCGTTTCCGGTTGAAGTGAACACGTTGGCGCCCCACGCCGTCGTTGAACCGTATCCCAGTTGGGCGGTCCATCCGAGGGGATCGTACTGGTAAATCGCTTCATAAGTTCCCCGCGGCTCGGATGTGACCAGCATGTTCTGTTTTGCGACCCTCGAATCGTAGTAAGAGATCCAGAAATACCCTCCATCACCCCATCCGCTCCCCCAGCTGTTCTTTATCAGGAAAGCCCCCGGGCCCGGGGCCCCGGAGATTGCCCGGTTGTCGTCCCATCCCACGATTGTTACTGCGTGGTTCTCGGATGCTGTACCGGAATAATAGTAGTTATACCCGCTGAGATACGCGCTGCTCCAGTAAAATGCAGTCGCGACTCCACCATACTGCATCACCGCAGTCTTGAGGTTGTCGTTGTCCAGCGGACCGCTGCGTGCAGGGATGAGGAAGACTTCCTGAACCTGTTTCTGGGACGTGAGTCCTGTGGGCGATGTTGAGGAATACGGGTCGTACGGATCATCGGTCTCGTTGACCGGCCCGCTCCATCGTGCCAGGTAGGCGGTCGACATATCGAAGTTGCCGCCCGAACAGGACCCGTAATCGAATCCATGGGTGTTTTTCAGGTTGTTCTCCGAAAAGTCCCGGTACTCTGAGGTGAGGAGCACCGATTCGAGGGATCCGAATGTCGCAAACGCCCAGCAGGATCCGCACGAGCCCTGGTTTTTTACGCTGGTGACTTTGTTCTCCGTCCGGAGGTCGTATGAGTCGGGGAGAGAAAATATCTGGACTTCTGAGAACTCCAGTGATGCCCCCGTCATGGCGGTTTTATCCACCGGGGAGGGCCTGAACCCTTCGCTCACCTGGGTCGAGTCCTGTCCGGTCGACATCAGAGCGGAAGACTCGCGATATTCTGTGAACCCAGGGTTTTCCGGGGCGATCGACGGCATATCGGAGATCGGCTGAGGCGTGGCCGTGGGCGTCGCGGTCGGTTCAGGCACCGCGGATCCTGTTCCGGTGGAAACCTCGAGGGCCCCGGCAGCATTTAATCGTCCGCCACACGCCACCTTTCCTTCAAGGGAAGACACACGAGTGCATCCTGAGAGAATCCGTTCCTTCATTTCGCCCGGAGTGAGCGCCGGATCCTGAGATTTCAGAAGTCCTGCTACACCCGCCACGAATGGTGCCGCCATTGAGGTACCGGACATATAGGAGTATGACGCACCGGGAGTGCAGCTCAGGATGCTGACGCCCGGGGCCCCGATGTCAACCGATTGTTCCCCGTAATTTGAAAATACCGGGAGTTTGTCATCCTGGTCGGTCGCGGCCACGGAGATGATATTGGGACTTCCGAACGAGGCTGGATAATAAGGAAGAGAATCGATATCTGCACCCGAATTACCCGCGGCGCAGACCACAAGTGCGCCTGACTGCGACAGTACTTCATCCAGTGCCTGGTCCCTCACGGGAGAGCCCCAGGAGAGGCTGATAATATCCGCCCCCATCCGGTTTGCATACCCTATCGCCTCGATGGCATCGGCGATCGTCCCCGATCCGTCAGGACCCAGGAACCGGATCGGCATAAGATTTACGTTCCAGCCGATCCCCGTGATTCCCTGGCCGTTATTTCCGGTGGCCCCGATGATCCCTGCGCAATGTGATCCATGTCCATTTTCGTCTGAAGGAAGCGCGTCATTTGCATAGAAGTCATATCCATGGACATCATCCACATAGCCGTTGAGGTCGTCGTCGATGCCATTCGACGGGATCTCTCCAGAATTAGTCCAGATGTTGGGGGCAAGGTCCGGGTGGGCGAGATCTATCCCGGTGTCGATGACCGCGATTACCACGGAGGGGGACCCCGTGCTGACCTTCCAGGAGCCGGGTGCAGAAATATCGTCCCCTGGGGTCCCTGATACATTATTCACCACCTGTCCTGTATTCATCAGACCCCACTGGAGGGGAAAGCAGGGATCGTTTACGGGTGAATCCTGTCCGTCCGGGATGGCGAAGATCGAAACCGGGGTATCAGGCGATACGGTGATCAGATAATTTGGTTCAGCGTAGGCGACATCGGGCGACTGCAAATATGCGGCTACCGCATCTTCAACGCTTACCCCCTCCTTTAATTTTACCAGTTGCAGATCGGGAAGTCCTGCGTTGGAAAAATCCTTTGAAGGCTCGCCTCCGGCAAAAGAATGGGTGGCTGCATAACGGACCTTTTTCTGATTTGCCGTGACCCCGGTAATCGGTTTGAACCTGACCAAGACCTCCGCAGGTGCGTATGCCGGTGACCCGAAGGACCCTTCGTCAGGGGTCATGAGTGAATCGGGAGGAAGTGATGATGGAGTTGTTGAAGAGGGAGTGATATCGAGGTCCTGTGATCCTTCGGTGACCGGAGATGCCGACAGGGTCACGGGGATGGAGGTCTCTGATGTTACAGGAAGCGTGAGTTCCTGGGCGGGGGTAGTGTTTGGTTCGGGTATGGAGGGTAAGAGTGCACCAGGGATTGACCCGGGAGGCGTATCCGAAAGAGTTTCTCCAAGAGAAACCCCACCCATAGATAACAGCAGCAGCAATGCGATGAAGCAGACAAGACAGTTCCTTATACCCCTCGTTTCTCTTCCCATCAGGATCAATAGGGTTTTATCTCCTATAACAAAAAAGTCATGGATGAAGGAAGTTCTACGCAGGATCTTCGGGGTATGGTCCTCTCTTCTGTCCCGGTCTGCCGGAATTCTCCCGGATTTTGTCATTCCCCCACCGTTCGTTTCTCCGCAGTCCTCTTCGCTCCCATGGACACCCGGGGTGCCCTGGGTATCCAGTGCGATACGGTTCAAGCAGACGAGATCTCCATGATACGTAGATTCGTTTCAGTCTATTCCGGGCACATCAAACGAAGGTCCCACAGCATTACCTTTAAGATGGCGGTTTTCTCCGATTCCACCACCCTTCCGATCGTCCAACCAATGCGAGGGAAGATATAGTGATGATAATCACAAGTAACGCAGCGCCGTAGAGTAACAATTTATTGGGCGGGGTCTTGGTGAATATTCCCGGCGACTGTCCGGCTCCCCGGGGAGGGAAGGAGACGGACTCGGGGAGAACCGTCTGTTCGGCTGAAGGAATAGTGACTGATTCTTCCCGTGCAGTATCAATGCCCGCTCCCTCTTCCTGGATTCCGATGTTCTCGGCCCCGGAAGGCGAAATCTGCGCCCCTTCGGGAACCATATTGACCGGCATATCAGCATCCCTGTCAATGAGCGTATCCACTCCCGGGACCGTGAGGGATGATCCCTCCGGGATCATGTTCATCGCGATCTCACCGGTTCCCGAAATACCGACATCCGGGCCCGCCAAAGGGTCTGCAACAACAACTTCTCCCAGAGTAATCAAATCCGCTTGTGTAAGGGCCTGAAATGAAAAGACTGCCGATAACAGGGCGATAAGAATCAGGATAAAGATTGTGCCGGACTGCATGCAAACCTGCCTCCCGAAAACCGAGGTAGTACGATTCCCGGAGGTTTTTTTCGGATAAATAGTTTATGCTTATGGGTTCTCCAGGGGATTTTCCGAAGGTGCCGGCCTGATAGAAGCAATCCGGCCTTGAAAGGGGTGGAGAATAACGCTAAAATTAAAAAATCGTGTGTTCTCAACCGTTTATCCCGCTCCGGCCTGCCCGGCACATTTAAATAAACTATATCATCCCGCCGGTACATGAGAAAAGCATCCGGAGCTCTCTCCCGGGTGGCGGTGTGGGGCTCCCGAAAAGGACGGGTTTGTGATGCATATCAGGTTGATTCCGTTGCTGGCTGCGCTTCTGCTTCTGGCGACGGGAATTGGGAGTGTTGCGGCGGCGGACGGCGAACCACTGGTGATGGTGATGAACGGCACCGGGGCCTACCCCCTGCTCACCGCGGACAATTACTACCAGATGGGACTTGCGGATGCGAAGGTGGCCCGGCACGCCCAGGCGATCCAGGAGTTCCAGCAGGCGGTGGCGCTCGACCCCACCTTTGCCCGGGCGTACTTCGCCCTGGGACAGTCCTACGCGGCGCTCGGGGACCACATGAACGCGATCGAAGCCTATCGGCAGGCGATCGCCCTCTCCCCCGGGCTTGCCCCCATGGTACAGAGTTACCTGGCCAGTTCTGAAGCGATCGTGTACCCCGCGATCCCCAGCGGAACTATCCTGTCCGGTTCCACCCAGCCGGGGTGGCAGTACCTGACCGTCGATAACACCCAGGGAATGTGGGACGTGGTGGTGGCAGTCTCCCAGCCGGGGTTAAAAACCGCGAGTGCTGCGGTCTACGTGCAGCAGGGGGACTTCCAGACCTTCTACCAGCTGATCCCGCCGGGAACCTACAACTTCTATATCTCGGTCGGGAAACGGTGGAACGCGGTCACGAACTCCTTCGAGGTGAACCCATCCTACCTGAAGTGGACCGTGCCCCAGTACCTCGAAGGGTCGAACGGGTACGGGTACACTATGACCTTCATCTCGAACAAGCCTTATCCAAACTGGTTTGCACCCCAGCTGCAGTACATCACCCCGCAGCAGTTCCCGAAGATATAATCCCTTTTTTGAAATCCAGGTTGAGCTGGGGAACATTCACCAGGAATGACCAGTATCCGTGTAGGATGTTAACGGCGTGAACATCCTCTGTTGACATGTTTGTGCGGTGTCTGTTACAGCCGATCAGGATGGTTCCGCCCGCCCTGGGCACCCCGGCGGGGATCAGGAACCTGCTCTGTGATTTTCCAGGAAGATCTCACATCCAACGGTACGGGCATGTCCCATGGGGACGCCCCAGTGGCGGGGCGAAGCCCCGGGAGCGTCTATTTGATGAGCCTCCAATCAGGATGGTTCCGCCGCCCCCGAAGGGCGCCCCGGCGGCGGATCAGGGACTGTGTTCTGGTGATTTTTCCAGGATTGTTTCGGCACCCGGCAGTCTGAGACTATCACGTTGGGGACGCCACAGCGGCGGGACGAAGCCTCTGGAGCGACAGGTCCCGTTACTAATCCGAGTCTACCGATCAGGATGGTTCCGCCGCCCCCGAAGGGCGCCCCGGCGGCGGATCAGGGACTTGTTCTCTCGATTCAATAGGGACATCTCAATTATAGATTTTCCAGTAATGCCTCTGCGCCCAACAGTTCGGCCCTATCCTGTTAGGACGCCACAGCGGCAGAGGGAAGCCCCGGAAACGTCGGATGGACCGGGAAATTTTCCCGTGAATGGCATCGGGTTTTTCGGAAGCCCGGCACTTCGTTCAGGTAATATCGGGGGTGTGCGGTTTCATCACCAGCAGGATCTTCCCGATCGTCCCGTCGCTGTTGGCGATGATGTTGGTCCGGATGCATACGCGCCGGGCCTTTCCTCCCCTCGTCGTGATCACGGCGACCGAAGGGATGGGGCGGATAGAGGTGTAGCCCTTGATCTTCTCCAGAGCGAGGGAGCACGGCTCTTCGGTCGTGGAGGGATTGAGCCCGAGGACGCTGAAGAAATTCTTCCCCTGGATGTCCCGGAGATTGTATCCTGTCATCTGTTCTGCGGGGAGATTCATATAGAGGATCGCCTGGCGGGCATCGACGAGGACCGCCGCCTCGGGGAGCGTGGAGAGCGGCCCCTCGAGGTTTTCGGTATCGGAACCGATCCTCATCTTCACCCGGTGCTTGTAGATCGTAAGCTCGATGTTGGAAAAGAGCTCCCTGGCATTGAACGGTTTGACCAGATAGCCATACGACCCGGTGGAGAGCGCCCGCCGGATGGTCTCGTCGTCGGCGTACGCGGTGAGATAGATCACCGGGATACCGTACAATTTGTTGATCTTATCGGCAGCCTCGATCCCGTCCACCTCCCCCTTGAGGTGAATGTCCATCAGGACCACATCGGGGACGGTCTTTGCCGCCGTGACTATGGCATCTTCTCCCGTGCTGCAGATCCCGGTGACGGTATATCCCATTTTTTTCAGGGTGTCGTTGATGGCCATGGCCACGATACCCTCGTCCTCGACGATCAACACGCGTTTTTCCATCATGTCCTCCAGGTTACGTGACAATCTCCACCATAGTAAATTAATATTACTAGTTTTATAATGGAGAGACGGGTGAAATGATTCTGACGGAGGTCGACGTACCGGCAGGAGAAGGGAAGGATCCCCGCGAACGACCCCCTGCGGAGGACGATCCAAGGCCGGGAGCGGCCCCTGCCGGGGAGTCGGCCCTCGGCTCCGCCCTGAAAAACCCCTGGCTGATCCTCATAATGATCCTGATCGCGATAGACATCGCGGTGACCGCACTCAGCATCCAGAACGGGCTGTTCTATCTGTACTCCCAGATATTCTACCTCCCTATCGTATTCGTGGCATATCACTACCCCCGGTGGGGAGTAGCGGCTTCGCTCATCATGGCGGCAGTTTTCGTCGCGATTAACATGTTCTTTATAAGTATGTTCGCGTCACCTGCGTCTGTAGTCTCGCTCATCTTTATCGAGGGCGGCATGATCGTCGGGATTGGGGGCCTGATATCGATGCTCTTCGAGGCGACGAAGAACCGGGAGGAAAAATACGAGACTATATTCCTCACTTCGCAGGCAGGAGTATTCACCGCGGCCCCCGACTTTACTCTCCTTGAGGTGAATAAAAAATTCTGCGAGATACTGGGGTGCTCACGGACGGAGATCGTTGGACAACCCCTGCAGGCCTTCTTTTACACCCCCGAGCCGTTCGAGAAGTTCTCCCGGGACGTCGGGAGCGGCGGGACGTCCCCGGAGATGGAGACCCGCCTCCGCGCCACCGACGGTTCGTACCGGGACGTCATCCTGACCGGGTCGAAGGTAAACGGGTCCATGGTGACCGGGATAATCCTCGACATCACTTCCAGGAAACAGGCTGACGCCGACCTGAAAGAATCCGAATGGAAGTTCCGTAACCTCATTGAAAACGCCCACGAAGGGGTGGTCATCCTGAACTCGCTGATGCTGATCACCTACGCAAACCCCGCATTCCTGAGGATCATGGGATACCGGCTCTCCGAGGTGCATGGAAAAAATTTTTCGGCGTTCCTCACGCCGGAGCAGGAGGATCAGCGAGACAGCGGGCTCGACCTGGGGGGGGATGGTGTTTCCGGGGAGATCGAAGTACGTGCAGCGCACAAGGACGGCACGCCCCGGTATCTTCGCCTGTCGGCATCACCGTACTTTGACGACGGGTTGTCGGTATCCGGCCTTCTCGTGATGGTCACCGATATGACCGCCCAGAAAAAGACCGAGGAAGTCCTGCGGGAGAACGAGGCCCGGCTTCGGGTAATTATCAGCCGTCTCCCCACCGGGGTGATCCTTATCGATCAGGACACCTGGAACGTGGTGGATGTCAACCCGGTCATCGAGCAGCTCATCGGCGCCCCCCGGGAAAAGATCCTCGGAGAATCATGGAACCGGTTCGTGACCGCCGGGAAGAGAGGCCCGGGGAAAGAACGGGGCTTCTCCGAAGAGGTGCTGGTGACGGCGACAGGTGAAGAAAGGCCCATCCTGGCCACGCTGGTCCCTGTCGATATCTCCGGGAAGAAGTATTTCCTGGAGAGCATCGTGGATATTACCGAACAGAAAGAGGCCGAGAGGGCGATCCGCGAGCAGCTCGAGTTTGTCAAGGCGCTCATGAACACCATCCCCGGGCCGATATACTACACCGACTCCATCGGAGCCTTCCTGGGGTGCAACACACGATTCGCCTCGCTCTTCGGCGTTGTGGAAGAAGAGATCGTGGGGCATACGCCGGAGGAGATTCCATTCCTCTCCGAGGACCTGGGCCCGGACCAGCACGCAAAGGACCTCGAACTGCTCTCAAAGGGCGGGGTCCAGGTCCACGAAGGCCGGGTGAACACCAGCCAGGGGAAAGGGAGGACCGGGGTATTTTACAAGTCGACATATAATAACGCAGAAGGATACGTCGCCGGGCTTATCTGTTTCATCGTGGACATCACCGACCGCAAACGCGAACAGGAATCCCTGGAGGACTCTCTCCGGGAAAAAGAAGTGTTGCTTCGGGAGATTCACCACCGGGTCAAGAACAACATGCAGATAATCTCGGCGCTGATGACCCTGCAGCAGCACAATTTCGCGGACCCGGCCGCGTTGCAGATGCTCCAGGAGTGCCAGGGATGCATCCGCACGATGTCCCTCGTCCATGAACAGTTATACCATTCGGGCTCCATGAGGGAGATCAATGCAAAAAAGTACCTCTCGGAACTCCTCTCCGGCATCGAGGCCTCCTACCTGCACCAGCCGGGGGTCAGGATTCTGTCAGAGCTCGATGATATCCCGCTCTCTATCGATACCGCCATCCCGCTCGGCCTGATCGTCAACGAACTCGTGACAAATGCGATCAAGTACGCCTTCAGGGGGAAGGACGAGGGGACCATCCGGGTGAGCATGAGGGGGACGCCGGACGGGTTCACCCTTACGGTGAAAGACGACGGAATTGGTCTTCCTCCCGACATCGACCCCGAGAAGACCGAATCGCTCGGGCTCCAACTGGTATTTGTCCTTTCCCGCCAGATCGATGCCACCGTGGAGATCGTCCGCGACCAGGGCACCTGCATCAGTATCCACGTACCGCGATAATATCCGTGGAGTGTGATATCGAAGCCCGGACGGTGCTCGCTACCAGGGATCGGATCTTCCCTGCATTTTCACAGGTAACAGCAAAGCCGTCGGAAAAAAAGAAACGAAGTGCACATGGCACTTCGAGCATGATTCAGTCCCTTTTAATGACCAGCACCGCACCGATAAGTCCCAGGGCCGCAATCCCGGCGAGGATCCCGAAGCCCGGGGCCTTGGTGG
Organism: Methanolinea mesophila; assembly: GCF_017873855.1. Taxonomy (NCBI): domain Archaea; kingdom Methanobacteriati; phylum Methanobacteriota; class Methanomicrobia; order Methanomicrobiales; family Methanoregulaceae; genus Methanolinea; species Methanolinea mesophila. Next base: position 935,718 of record NZ_JAGGKR010000001.1, on the reverse strand, counting down.
TGGGCACGGTGGTGGGGACCGGGATGAGGGTGCCCTGGACCGAAGTGGTCTGCCCGGCGCTCACCTGGACGTTGCCCTGCCAGTCCTGATACCCGGCGAGCCGCAGCGTTATCGCGTGCGACCCCGGGGAGATGTCGTTTAATGTGAGCGGGGAATAGCCCCGGAACACATTATCCACGTAAACCTCCGCGGCGGAAGGCGAGGAGGAGATAGCGAGTGTCCCGAGCGTGGTGGTGGGAGTTACCTGGACCAGGTTGGCGCTCAGCGTGGTAGTCTGGCCCGCATAGACCGTAGCCGTGGTGGTGAAGTCCTGGTAGCCTGCGAGACTGAGTCGCACCGTATGGCTCCCCGGAGTGAGGCTTCCGGCAGTAGTTGGTGTGGTCCCCCGGTAGGTGCCATCAATATAAAGCGAAGCACCCGACGGGCTGCTGGTCACGTACAGGCTTCCCACAGAACTGGAGATGGGCGGGAGGGTGACGCTCACCGTGGTAGTGCTCCCCGAGGAGACCGTAACGCTCCCCGTGTAGGTCTGGTACCCGGAACGGGAGATCCTGATGGTATGCGTGCCGGTGGAGATCGAGGTGAAGGTATTCGGGGTGGTCCCCATGTATACATCGTCCAAATATACGCTTGCCCCCGACGGGCTGCTGGTTGCGTATACGCTCCCGGTACTCTGGACCGGGGTCAGTGCGGCATACACGTACACCGTCTGCCCTGACGAGGGATTTCCGGGATAGAACTGGGAGAAGGACTCGTATCCCGACTTGTACACGTTGATGGTGTGTCCGGGGGTCCCGGTGGTGGAGACCTCCACGGTAACGGGGGTGGTCCCCTTGTAGACGCTGTCAAAGTACACGTCCGCGTTGGACGGAGAGGAGCTGATCTGGTAGTACCCGGTCTGGCTCCCGGGCATCGGGGTCAGCGTGGCGAAGATGGTCACGGTCTGACCCTCGGACGGGTTACCCGCGATCGACTGGGTGTAGGTCTGGTACCCGGACAGGGTGAGTGAGAGAGTATGTCCGGGCGTCCCCGAAGTATAGACCTGTACCGTGGTGGGGGTGGTCCCCTTGTAACTGCCGTCGAAGTACACGCTCGCCCCCGAGGGAGAGGAGGTGATATAGTAATAGCCGACGTCCCCGCCGATCTGGGCGGCGGCGACCCCGCACAGTCCCGCGAGCAGGACCGCGGCACACAGCATCGGAATTAAGTGTCGCATGGTGTTCACGATATGGATACTTGCAGAGGAACTATTTGAATCGTTGGGTGATTCCGAGTGTTAGCGGAGATGTCATTCCAGAAGTATTGTATTCACGTTGCATGACGGAAGTGTCAATCGTCGTAACGGAACTCAGGTCGGATTATGAAAAACCACATTTTCTTTCGTGATTGAAAGGTGTTATCTGTTTTATGAAATATATCTAATAAGGCAGATTACAGGGCGTAAGGATGGCATAGATGGCGCAATCAGGTACAGGAGACGTCAGAGCTCGGAGGGATGCGTATTTCTATTTCTTTAACGTGGCGATTCCGCTCTTCATCTTTGCAATAGCCCTCATTCCGCGTTGCGTAGATTTGGGTACCGGACTTACCGCCGATGAACGGTTGTGGCTTGAAAGAGCACCCGAATTTTTCGATGCAGTCCAGCACCAGGACTGGGCCGGAACATATCAGGCACCCCATCCAGGTGTTACCACCATGTGGATAGCCGGAATCTCGATGTTTTTACTTCGCGTTCCGGGTATGGAATTCAGCGATCTGCTCATCTCAGGAAGACTTCCCGTGGTACTGGTTACTTCCGTGGCAGTCGTCATCGCATATTTCCTATTAAAATACATAGCGGGGTCAAAACTTGCATTTCTCGCGGCAGTCTTCATTGCGCTCGACCCCTTCTTCATCGCATATTCCAGATTCATCCATGTCGATGCCCTTCTGACCGCATTCATGTTGTTATCGGTCCTCTCCCTCCTTGCATACCTGAAAGAAACAGAGAAACAATACCTGCTTGCGGCAGCGGGATTCTTTGCCGGGCTGGCCTTGTTAACGAAACTTCCGGCATTATTTTTACTCTTGTTCATCCCGTTCGTGGTTCTGGTATGGAATATCTGGTGGCGCCCCGGCGGGAAGCGGGGGGCACCGGATTGGAGACAGATCCTCGGCAGCATACTCTTATTCGGGATCGTATGCGGGGTAACCTGTGTGGCCCTCTGGCCGTCGATCTGGGTCGCCCCCGCAAACACACTCTACGGGATGGTCGCCGACCCTTCATGCGGGCTCCTGAAGGCGACAGTCGAGCCGCATGGCACAGGTTTCTTCTTTGGAGAGATCTCGGATGGTAATTACGGGCCGTTATTTTACCCGGTTGCACTGCTTATGCGGTTAACCCCACTCGTTCTGGTATTTTCACTGGTGTGCCTCGGCTTTATCCTCTACAAGGGTTCAAAACGGGAATTCAGAAATTACGAGTTATTTCTTGTTGTCCTGATATTGTATATCATCCTCTTTTCGTTACAGATGGCCATCGCAAGGAAGGAGATGGATCGCTATATTCTCCCGGTATTCCCGATACTCGATATCCTTGCTGCCGCCGGAATATGTTATGGCATTCGCGCAATATGTGACAGGTTCCGGGCTGAAGGGAAAGAGAAAACATCATTCGGGTGTACCGGTGTCCTTTTCACCGGCGCGATCGTGGCAGTCATTATCATACAATCTGCCTTAATTATCCCCGTAACGCCATACTTCAACTCATATTTCAACCCGGTGGCGTTCGGAGGTCCAACCCACGCACCGGAGATCGTACTTGTCGGCTGGGGAGAGGGGAACGATCTTGCAGCGGAGTACCTTAATCAGAAACCTGATGCGGCAAATCTCACCGTTGCCTACCAGTATTTCGGGTTCCCCGAGTATTTTGGGGGCAAATCAATCAGGATGGGAGATCTTACCCAGGAAACCGACCCCTATCCGGATTATTTGGTGTTTTATATCAGCGGTGTGCAGAGGCATTATGATATCAGGCTTTGGGACGAGTATCAGGGGGAGGCCCCTGAAAAGGTCATAACACTAAACGGGATCGACTACTGCTGGATATACAGGACGGACACAGGGCGGGCCACCGGATAGTCTCCTGTAAGTGAGCGTCCCCCGGAAAGACCCGTGGGACGAGTTTTTCGCCGTGTTCGCGGAAGAAGGGGGACAGGTCGGGTTTGGGGCCCCAACCTAACTGGAATAAGAACCATAATAGCGGAATGAAAAAAATAATCAGGAAGTGAGAACAGTAGTGAAATTTCATCGGGGAGTTAGAACAGAGACAAGTGCCGGGAGCTGGTGTAATGTGGATCGCTGATTTCAGGGATCTGATCTGGATTCTGACAATAAGCGACCTGAAAATCAAGTATCAGAGCTCGGTGCTAGGATTTTTGTGGTCCCTGTTAAATCCGTTGCTGTTGATGCTCATTCTTTACGTGGTGTTCTCCAGCATCTTCCGGGTCACTGAAGAGAATTTTGCCATCTACCTGCTGGTAGGGATCATTACCTGGCGGTTCTTCGCCAATGCGACGTCAGCAGCAGTGCCTTCAATCGTGTACAAGGCGAGCCTGGTTACGAAAGTGTTTATCCCCCGGCAGATCCTCGTCATGTCCAGCGTTCTCTCCAGCTTGATCAGCTCGCTTCTGGAATTCGGAGTTCTATTCTTTTTTGTGGCGCTCTTCTCCCCGCATATTACCTTTAACGTTTTCCTTTTCCCCGTATTGCAGGCGCTGTATTTCATTCTCGTATTCGGGGTCGCACTGGTGCTTGGAGGCCTTTATGTTTATTACCGCGACCTGAACCAGATTTGGGAAGTTATCCTCCAACTCGGGTTTTTCCTCTCCCCTATCGTGTATCCTGTATCGATCCTGCCCGAAAGCCTCATTCCCTATTACATGCTCAACCCGATCACCGTAATGATCCAGTCTTATCGTGACATTTTGCTGAATGGGGTTACTCCCCCCCTCTGGGAACTCGCGTATCTCCTGGGAACTTCGTTCGTGATGCTGGGTGTCGGGACTTTCATCTTCAAAAGGCTAGAGAGAAGGTTCGCGGAGGAGATCTGACATGAGGACACGGTATCGAAATGACCTGAGAGTTGTCGGGGACCGGTCAGGTACTCATGCAATCGAGGTCACCGGGCTATCGAAGGAATTTCGAATCCCGAGAGAGAAGAAGCTCACACTTTACCAGCATATCACCAGCCTTCTTGCCGGGCACGGGCATGCGTACGATACGTTCCGGGCACTCCAGGATATTAGTTTCACGGTGGAGCACAGTGAGACATTCGGTATTATCGGCCCGAATGGCTCAGGGAAATCAACCCTGCTGAAACTGCTCGCCGGAGTAATATACGCGGATACCGGGAAGATTGGCATCAACGGCAGGATCGCACCGTTCCTCGAGCTTGGAGTTGGATTCCACCCGGAACTGACCGCGAGAGATAACGTCTTTTTATACGGGGCGGTCCTTGGGCTCCCGTTGAAAAAGATCCGGGAAAGGTACGAGGAGATCATGGATTTTGCGGAGCTGAAACGCTTCGAGAACATGAAACTCCGTCACCTTTCTTCCGGTATGCAGGTTCGCCTCGCATTTTCAACCGCAATCCAGTCGGACCCGGACATTCTGCTGGTGGACGAGGTGCTTGCGGTCGGGGACGAGGCGTTCAAGCGGAAGTGTGCGGATAAAGTAGATGAGTTCCGAAAGGAAGGGAAGACCATCCTGCTCGTCTCTCATGATATGGATCTGATACGGGATCTTTGCAGCCGGACGATGTTCATCCAGAAAGGATACATAAAGGCGCTTGACCAGACCGAAAAAGTGATAGATGACTACATGGAGACCGTCAAATAATGTATCATGGTGGGCCTTTCATCTCATTCGTCCTCACTCGGGCAGAATTTTTCAGGAGGGAGGGGTCTTGACGAAACTCCCGAAATCTCATTTTTTTGAGGGATGTTAATGTTATTTTCCTGGAAAACAGAATCTTTGGAGGAAAAGGGGGAGAATCATCAAGAATTAGGAGGCCGGCTCCCGCGAAAGAACGTGCAATCCGGACCTGGAAATACTCCCGATCTCCCGGTTGCTTCATACGGGAAGAACGGGGTCAGGGAGTGGATCAGGATAAAAGAAAAGGAGATGCGGAGGTTTCCGTTGTATACGCCGGGATCTCGGGCAACGAATCCAAAGCCACTCGTGAAACCGATCCGGCAGTCAACCGGTTATGGCATGACCGGAGAATCATAATGAAAATAGCGATTTTTCACGACTATTTCGGTGCCATCGGAGGCGGGGAACGGGTAGTACTCACCATGGCCAGAATTCTGCAGGCCGATGTAATCACTACGGATGTCGATGCGGTTCCCAGGATTGCGGACGACGTTCCTGTGATCAGCATTGGGAGGACCATTAAGATACCGCCCTTCAAGCAGATGTCGGCATCATACCTGTTTTCTCGGGCTGATTATTCGGATGAATACGATTTTTTTATTTTTACCGGGAACTGGAGCCATTATGCGGCACGGCGGCATCACCCGAATCTATGGTACTGTTATACGCCTGTCAGGCCCTTCTATGATCTCTATGCGACATTCCTGGGGCGCCAGGGATTCGCGACCCGACAAGCATTCCGGGCCTGGGTGGGTGGTCACCGCGTGTTCGACAGGAGGTCGGTGGGATCGATCGACAGGATCATCACGATTTCAGAAAATGTCCAGACGCGGATAAAGAAATTTTATGGACGCGATGCAGAAATCCTGTATCCTCCGGTCGATGTTTCCCGGTTCCATTGCAGGGAGTACGGTGACTTCTGGCTCTCGGTCAACAGGTTGTATCCGGAAAAAAGGATCGAACTCCAGATCGAAGCGTTTGCAGAGATGCCGGAAGAACGATTGTTGATCGCGGGTGGATATGCGGCAGGCGACCATGCTCACGCTTACGCATCGGAAATCGTGAGAGATCTACCGGAGAATATCGAGATCCTTGGTGAGGTGGAAGAAAAGGAGCTTGTCGATCTCTATGCCCGGTGCAGGGGGCATATATGTACTGCCATGGACGAGGACTTCGGGCTGACCCCGATCGAAGCAATGGCGAGCGGGAAACCGGTTGTCGCAGTGAACGAGGGAGGGTATCGGGAGACGGTCACTGCAGGTACGGGAATCCTGGTCAGGGCCGACCCCGGGGAGATTCGGGAAGCAGTAAAGAAAATATCGCGGAATCCCGAGTTGTACCGGGACGCCTGCATTAAAAGGGCCCAGGATTTTGATATCCCGGTTTTTAAGGAAAAGCTCATCAGGGCAGTCTACGAAGCCTCCTGGGAGTGACCGGCCTCCGTTTTTTTCCTTATTTCAGCCACCATCGACAACGCGATCCTCTTCCAGTCGTAACTTTGCTCGACGAGAACCCGTCCGTTGTGAGAAAGGACTTCTGATAATGCTTTATTATCGATCAGTGTCGTGATCGCTCCGGGGAATTCATCAATATCACACACAATTGCATGAACGCGGTTTGTCATACTTATCCCCCGGGCACCGAATTTCGTAGTGACCACCGGAATTCCCGAAGCCAGGTAGTCGAATATTTTAATATTTGAACCTGAACCGGTAGTCATCGGGTTAATGGCCACATTTGCACGCAGGAATAATTTTTCCTTCTCTTCATCGCTAATATAAAATCCAAGGGTCACATTGGAGCCGCGCGGGTCGTTTATAATCGGGTCACAGACGCTTCCGGCGATGAAAAAATTCACGTCGGGCAGCTTGGGAGCGATCGAGTGAATCACCTTCCTGGCCGCCACGATGTTGGGGGGGTGAGCGCTTCCGAGGAAAATCACAAGGGGATGAAGGCTCGGATCTCCCTGCATGTGGGAGCGTTTCTTGTATAGTTCCGAATAATACTCTGTATCGACTCCATTCGGTGCAATCACCAATTTTTGCGGATCTGCAGGATATCTCTCTATAAATGCTTTTTTATCCTCTTCGGACACGACGAAGCAAAGGTCGCAATTTCTCAAAAGATCGCAGGATACCACGTCGAGGCGGTGCAACATGATTTTTTTTAGGAATCCTTCCGGCAGGGTCGTCGATTTCAGGCCATATTCATCATTGAGCGCTTCATAAACGAGGAACCTGCCGCCAATCCAGGGAGAGACCGCGGGGTACATATACGGGTGACAACAGATCACGATGTCGGATTCCCGGATTTTTTTCCTGATCATGTTCCTTAACCAGGGATTGAACGGTGCCAGTAACAATGCGACAAGATCATCGACCGGACATTTCATTATCAGACCGGCAAACAGGACGATCTGTCTGTACAGAAATGTTTTCGGGACAGAGATCTCGCTGAAATTATCCGAGATCGAGCGTAGTGTGGTTTCCTTCACATCCCCAAGACAGAGATATGTGACCTCACACTCGGAAGATATATTCCGATAAATGTTAAGAATCCTGATCTTTCCCCCGTGAACCGGTGGAAAAACAGGAAAATCATTGATAACCAGAATTTTTTTCATGGTATTCACAGGGTACGACGCATACGTTCTACAATTGTATTCCAGTCGTATTCACGTTCAACGAGGATCCGGCCGTTCTCTCTTAGTATCTCCACCAATCCGGGATCATTGAGCAATTCATGAATCTTCTCCGGAAAATCATTAAGATCACAGATCAGGGCATGATGACGGTCGACAAGGTCAAGCCCCCTCGCACCCTTGGGAGTAGTGATCGTGGGGAGACCGGCAGCGAGATATCCCAAGACCTTGATGTTCGTACCCGAGCCGGTTGTCATGGGGTTCAGTGCGATGCCTGTCAGGTGAAACAATTCCAGTTTTCGCTCTTCACTTAACTGGCCGAGCAATAGGACATTTCTTGAATGGCTGAAGCGGCGGAGAGGCTCCTCCCCCTCCCGATGTTCACGTATAAACTCACAAATTCTATCGATTTGTGGATTTCCCCCCCCTTTCTGAAAATTTTTATATAACTCCCCTGAGAGGGTATATGCATCTCTCTCACATGGTTCCGTCTGGGAATCCCGGCTCGCGAAATACCGGGAGACATTTCCGGCGATGAGAAAAAGGACTCCGGGCATTTTTGCCGCAATGTTCACGATTTGAATAACTGCTTCAATATTGGGAGGGTGATAACTGCCGATAAACAGGCAGACAGGAGAGGTCTTCATATGTGCTCTCTCCTGAAACACCCTGTCATAACAGGCAGGGCATATCCCGTTCGGCGCCACTATGCACTTCCCGGGATCGATTCCATAGGTCCGGGCGAGACTTTCGGCATCGTCCCTGGAGACAACGAATAGAAGTTTGCATGCCCGGGCCAGCCCTCTCTCAGTATATGCAACGTACGAAAGGAGGATCTTCCCGATGAACGACCCGGAAAACGCAGATTTCATCAGTTCATACTCATTATTGTAGGCGTTGTATACCAGGGTGTGGTTTCGGAGAAGACGACCGGGGATCGTGAAGAGGAAAGGGGATTCAAAAAAAATTATATCGTGTCGCGGTAGCTCTTCCCTGACTATCCTTCTGAATGCCGGATTGATCCTGCTTTCCAGGGACGTGACCACACCGGAACATTCCTTGATCGTGGTGAATTTCTGGATGAGCCCGTGAAGCGCCAGGCTGACCATTCCCTTGGGGATCCTAATCTCCTTAAAACATGGAGAATGATACACCGTTTCTACACGGTCTACCCCGTGGAAGGTAAAACTGATCAATGTCACGTGTTCATAGTGTGAAAAACCATTCAAGACGTAGTATAATCGCTCTTCTCCTCCGCTCATCGGGGGGGTGAACGCGGGATGAAAACTCAATGCAAGAACGGATTTCATTCTTTATATTTACTGTGACGAATAACTATATGCGTAACGGTCAATGAGAGCGCTTCATATTACGTTCCGGTATGGGAGAGATGTGTACGGCGGGGCGGAGCTGTATCTGCGGAATTTATCCGAGGGCCTTCTCAAACGGGGTATAGAAACGGACGTATGTACAACGAAGGCTCATTCACTTACTCCCTTCATCAAGTCGGGGGCGCACTTTGACAATAGGCTGTCGAACGAGACGATCAATGGGATCAAGGTAGTGCGGTTTCCTGTTATCCCCCAGAGCAGGTATCTCTCACTTGTGTTCGAAAAAATGATACAGGCGGAGCGTGACAGGGAGGAGCAGAGATCTTCGCATAAAATCCGCCGGTTTATTGAGAATTCGCTGGGAGATCATGAGAGCTGCCTTGCTGACGGCTGGAACGAGATCGATCATAAAGGAAACCGCGCCGTCCGGTGGACGAAATCGGAAGCCGTCTTTTTTATCAGGGATACCGATATCAAGGAGATTGGCATCTCCCTCGATAATCCGGGGGAGATTCCGGTGACGGTGCAGGTCGCCGGCAGCGATTATGCTCAAAAGTATGAATTCAAGGAGAATCCGCGTTGGGACAGGCAGTCCTGCACTCTACCGGATATCTCCGGGATCGTGAAGGTGACACTCTCCTGTAGCCTGGTTCGCCGCCCGTTGAGAGATTTCCGGACCTTTGGGGTCGCGGTATCAGGAATCGATTTCTGTTCCGCTTCGGGGAACTGCCAGGTTGATATTGAAAATGATTTTCGGACCATTTTTCGAAAACAGCACAAATTAATCCCATATTTAATGCGAAACGCCTGCGACCGTCCGAAATATTTTTCCTGGATGTTTGACTATCTCCGCGGGCCGTGGTCACCTGATCTTGCACTATGGCTGAGAAAAAATATATCGGGGTACGATGTGGTGCTCGCGCAAATGTTTCCGTTTAACACAGTCAGGTATTCTTTCATCGCAAAAAAATTCGGGAAACCACTCGTATTGCTCCCGCTCATGCACGCCGACGACGAGTTTTATCACTGGAATCATTACTTTCGGATGATTGCCGCTGCCGACTGCGTTCTGGCGATGAGTGATTTTTCGAAAAGCCAGGTCTATGACTCTTTGAAGGCGAGATCGTGTGTTTTAGGTGCAGGGATTGACCCTGAATCATTTGAGAACAGGAATGTGAGCGGAGCCAGATTCCGGGAAAAGTATCGTCTGGAGGGCAGGGAGGTAATCCTGACGGTAGGGAGGAAATCGCCGCAAAAACGTTATGCAGACATGATCCAGGCAGTCGGGGCAGTCCGGAAGGAGCATCCTGAAGCGGTTCTGGTGATGATCGGTCCCGATGAGGACAACAAAATCCTGGCGGAACCATACGTCAAATATCTCGGCCAGATGGGCCTTGCGGACCTTGTCGATGCCTATGATGCCTGCGATGTATTTGCCATGATGTCAGAAAGCGAGAGTTTCGGCATGGTTTTTTGTGAGGCATGGATGAGAAAAAAACCTGTAATCGGGAACAGGAATTGCGGGGCGGTCTCAACGTTAATTGATGACCGGTACAACGGCCTTTTATGTTCAGATGTGAAGGAGTTAACCCGTGCCATCCTGGCGCTTCTCGAGGACAGAAAAATGTCCAGGATCATGGGGGAAAGAGGCTATCAGAAAGTAACACAACATTATACGTGGGATTGCATCACCGACCGTGTTGTGGGGGTCTACGAGAATTTGACAGAATCTTCCTGAAATGCCGAGAAAGTCTTCCCGTGATAACCATCCGGGGACAGGTAAGAATCCGCCCTACCCCCGAGCGAAATCACCAGAAGAGAAATAACCCCGTGTCCGGAGGAATGCCAAAAAAAATCGCATAGGTGGCAGGAACGTTCGTAGCAGGGTAGAACAGCGCATTACACAGACAGCATGGACCTGCTAATTACTTCCTGAAAGTATAATATTTTTAAAAATAAATCTGTAAATGAAAATAAATGATCCCCGTTCCCCGTTTTTTTTTAAATATTAATGGCATAAAAAAATCCAGTTCTCTCGGAATAATCGTTATTTTTCTTCTCCTCCTCGTGGGCCTTGCAGCTATTACGTATGTCGCCCCGGTACATCGGTTTGCAGACGGGTCAACGTACTATATGCAGATCACGAGCATCGCCGATGATTTTGACCTGCAATTCGAACCGGTTGACATTCAGCGTACGCTCTCAAATAAATTCGATGACCTGCCGGATGGGTTATTCCTGATCAAGACCGATGAAGGAAATTATTTTTACGGCAAAGAATTTTCTTATGCCCTGTTTGCAGCTCCTTTTTTCGTTCTTCTGGGAAACCACGGGATCCTGTTCTTCAACGGCCTTATGTTCTGGGGTATGATCCTCATGGGGTACCTTTATCTCGAGCGGAAGGGGAACTCCCGGACCCTGTCGTTTATCGTTTCAGCCCTGTTTTTTCTTTTTTCCACCGCGTTTGTCTATCTCTTCTGGATCCATGTAGAAATTTACAATATGTTCCTCATTACTGCGGGGATTTTTGGTTGCACACTTTTCTTTGATACGAAGCAGGACCGCTATCTCCTCCTCGCTGCCCTTGTCTTCGGTGTGGCAACTGTAGCGAAAATATCCAATTGCCTGCTTTTTATCCCTTTCATCGCGTACGAAATGTACAGTCGTCAGTTCAGACGTGTCACTTTGGTCATGTGCATGTTTCTGCTCCCAATTCTCGTTTTTTACGGGTATTTCTATCTTGAGACAGGATCGATGACGTTCTACGGGGGTAATCGCATGTACTACATCGATCAATTCCCTTATACCGGGGATTTCGATGGTGTCAATGAGATTGGGTACCCGGCATTCAGCGTTGAAGAAGGTCGCATTTCGGGCCTTCTGAATACGGATGTTTGGGCGAAAAGCCCGTTAAATTTATTCTATTACTTCTTCGGGAAGTTTACCGGGATGATCTGGTATTATCCTCTGACCGTATTTGCCCTGCTTACATTCGCGCTTGGGATATTCGCGACAAAAAAACGGGATAACAATACGCGGACATTACTCTCGATCGTGGGGGAAGACCCGGTTCAATACCTGATTCTTTTGGGAATTATCCTGAACATCCTGTTTTTTGTCATTATCATCGGTAACAATTACCTTGGCGGACAACATGCCATAGGCAACAGGTATTTTTACATATTTCCCGCGTTTTTATTTTTGATTACCAGGATTAATATAAAGATTATAATTCCCTTTATCCTGATTGGGTTGTTTACCGTTGCACCGGTGATCGCAAATCCAATCGAAACCTCAATGGTCCCGGAACTTCATACCTTCCGTCATCCTTATACGGAACTCCCGCTTGAATATTCTCAAATCAATAATTTACCCATATGGATGCACAAATACTCGTATCCCAACGCCACGCTGTATGATATCGATGGGAATTCCGTGAGCATAAACGGCACGATCTTCCAGAAAGGGGAATCGACTCTGGTAATAAAACCCCGGACGGAGAGAGATCACATGGACGTTATCCTCGGGTCCGAGGAGAAGGACGAGACTGAAGTCGCAATTACGTCGGGAAAAGTTCACGCCGACATTGTGGTGACTACAGGGAATCCGAAAAAAATTGAGATTCCCCTGAATAACCCAGTGTATCAGGACAATGAATATCAACTCTATACCGTTAGGATCAGGTCTCCCTCAACAATAGTGATGCTCCCGCAATGAACATCAGGCACTTCACGAAACGATGCTCTGATCAAAGCGATAGTTCGATGAACCGGGCGGTCTACATTCTAATCCATCGCCCCCGCAGGAATATTCCCGGGAGGTGAAGTGTATGCAGACCCTGGTGACATCGATGAAAAAATCTCAATACATTCAAATTATCGCGATTCTGCTTACTATCACCTTCGCAGGAATTCTCATATCGCAGATTTCCATCAATGACCTGGTGTCCACGCTTAGAAATATCAACCCTGCCTACCTTCTCGCAGGATTTCTGTTGTACAGCTGTAGTTATTTCTTCAGGTCCCTACGTTTTGGGTATCTCCTGGATAATGCGATCCGGTTGAGGGATATGTACCGGATTGTATGCCTTCACAATATGTTCAATTACATATTACCCGTACGCTCCGGGGAGCTAACCTACGTCTACCTGATCAAGAAGATCCATGGAAGGACTGCCGGGGAAGGTCTTGCAACTCTGATAATTTCCCGAATCTTCGATTATATCCTGATTACAATCTTATTTTTAATTTCTTTTTTTCTCCTTCGGGATCTGAAAATGATTAGTACGAATGCAATTTTCCTGGGAATTGCATTCATGCTGCTCCTGCTCGTGCTCCTGATGTGGTTCATGTATAAAGGAAGGTCATCTGTCCATTACCTGGAGAGGTTTTTCGGGGCATTTCGTGTAGATCAGCACCGTGCAGGAAATTTCATTCTGAGAAAATGCGACGAGACCGTACAATGTATAGAACATCTCAAGGAAACTAAACAAGGCATGTGGTATCCGTTAATTATCTCAACGCTTGGAGTCTGGCTCTCAATTTATACCATGAATTTTGTCCTCATCCTGGCGATGAATATACAACTGACGTATATCGCGGTGATATTTGCATCGACATTTGCCATCCTGACCACGGTCCTGCCGGTTCAGGGGATGGGGAACTTCGGAACGCTTGAGGCAGGCTGGACGCTCGGGTTCATCGCCGTAGGGGTGTCCCAGGATGCTGCGATAAGCTCCGGGTTCATCTACCATTTCATCGTTATACTGTATTTTGCGATCTGGGGAGTTTGGGGATTTTTAGCCTTAAGAAAGAATAATCTGTTCACGTTCTCGGCTTAATGCAGGTACATCGTTGCCAAAAGCCATAACCACGCATTGGTCCTGACCGCAACATTCCGGAAACTACCCGAGAGGTACCGCGCGAAGGAACTTTTATTGAAATGGAGAATATGATCCGGAGGATTACCAAAATTTTTAACATTTTTCCCCCGCATCATGTTCGCAAGCATGAAGTAGGGATCATTGGGGACCGTAATTACGATATTTTTCCTGGCGACCCTCTTCATCTCCGTCAGTGCGGCATCCGGATGTTGCAGGTGTTCCAGAATCTCCATTGCGACTATGGCATCGAAACTTCCATCCCTGAACGGCAGCCTGGTGATGTCGGCCATGATTACCTGCTGATTGAACCGCGTTTTTGCGATCAACAATCTTTCTCTCTCGAGATCGCACCCGATTACACTTACGTTTAGTGCGCCTCCGATAATGTCGGTAACGTATCCTGTCCCGCACCCCACATCCAGAACAGTATCGGGGTTAAGTTCTTCCAGTTCCCGGACTACATTCCGGATAAAAATTCTTGTGATCCATCCGGTTGACCTCTTGAAGTACTTCCCGGAAGTCTCGTCGTGGAGTAGCTGATCCTCGTCGTGTGCCATTATTCAGATACCGATTGATTTTTCGATATACGGTGTCAGGTTCTCCTTTCCGGTTTCCCTGTGTGTAATCATCTCCCCCAGTAACCCGATCGAGATGAACTGGAGTCCGAGGACGATGAGCAGCACGGAAAGCAATAGCAGGGGCCGTTCGCTCAACACGATGTTTTCGAGGTATTTGAGTGCGAGCAGATAGATCCCGATGATGAACCCGAGCCCCAGGAAGACAAAGCCGGGCACTCCGAATGCATGAAGGGGTCGTGCAGAATACGAGGTAATGTATTTCACTGTAATAAGGTCCAAAAATCCCTTGAATAGACGTGAAAATCCATATTTTGACCTCCCGAACCGCCTCGGCTTGTGGTGCACCTGGATTTCCGCAATTTTGAACCCGTACTGGGCAGCTAATATCGGAATATAACGGTGCATCTCCCCATAGAGATAGATTGCATCGGTTACCTCGCGGCGATACGCTTTAAATCCACAATTAAAATCGTGAAGTTTCACACCGGTAATCCATGAGGTGAGTCCGTTGAAAATCCTGCTCGGGAACACCTTTGTAAAAGGGTCATTTCGCTGGAATTTCCATCCCGAAACGAGGTCGTACCCCTCATCGATTTTCCTTAGGAAGTTCCCGATCTCGGCAGAGTCGTCCTGCAGATCGCCATCCATAGTGATGACGATATTTCCCTGTAATTTGCGAAATGCGATATTTAAGGCTGCGGATTTTCCAAAATTTCTTCTGAATTTAATAATTTTTATGCAGTTATCCTTTTGCTGGATATCAAGGATTTTTTTAAATGTCGAATCATTCGATCCGTCATCGATAAAAAGGACTTCGTAGCTTGTATCGATCAACGCAAGATCTTTTTTCAACTTATCATAAAGTGGAGTGATATTTTCCTGTTCATTGAAAACAGGAATAATTATCGACAGATAAGGAGTCATTACCATACCGCCTCTGTGAATCGGCGAAGAGGTATCATCCTCATTATTATTGATGTGCCGACTATTGAAATTATTTGTAGGAATTTTTAATTTGCATTCAGATCGGGTACCCCTGAACGCGCTTCACCACCCTGCCGGGTGTCAGGGGTTTCCCCTTACGGGATATTATTTTTACACACGGAGAATAACCTCATACAGCGATGGACGGACCTTTTTCCCGGGTAACTAAGGCAGCAGGGAGGCATCCCTTTGCCGTTATTGGGGTACTGCTCGTGATTTTCATGGCGCTTGCCTTCGCCCTGCGTCTGATCGACCTCCCCTACCTGGTCTCCGACGGCGTAGCCAGGGTGTTCGGGGCCGACCCGTGGTATAACCTCAGGCAGATCGAATCGATGGCGGTACAGTTCCCCAACTATAACTGGTTCGATCCCATGACCGCCTATCCCCAGGGGAAGGTGATCGACTGGGGGCCGCTCTTCCCGTTCATCACCACAGGGGTCGTTCTCCTTGCCGGTGCAGCGGGGTCGAGGTACGAACTGATCTACACCGCATCGTTCGTCCCACCCCTGATGGCGGCGCTGACCGTGCCCCTTGTGTTCCTGGTCGCACGCAGGCTCTGCGACTGGAAGGCGGGCCTGATCGCGGCGGGGATGATCGCCATTATCCCCGGAGGCTACCTTTTCCGGACCTCCTTCGGATTCGTCGACCATCACGCGGCGGAGGTCCTGTTCTCGACCCTGTTCTGTCTGGCCTATATTCTCGCCCTGTACAATGGAGGAAGACGCGAACTCTCCTTTAACGACACCCGGGGGCTCGCCGTTGCAGGAGGGCTCGCCCTGGCGGCGGGAGTCGCCTACCTCCTCGGGCTGCTGGTCATGCCCACCATGATCCTTTTCGCCCTGATCGTGGCCCTCTATACCCTCGCCCAGTTCATCGCAGACTCCTGGGCAGGAAAAACAAGTGTGTCGCTGGCGTTCACCAACATCGTCGCGTTCGGGCTGGTGCTGGTGGTCTATACCCTTTTCATGGTCCAGCGGCAGGGAATGGCACTCTTCACCTACTCCATCGCCCACAGCTACATGTATGCCCTGCTGATCGCGGGCACGCTCGCCCTCTTCGGGTTCTCCGTCGCATTCAGGAAGAACAGGCTCCATTTTCTGGGAGCGGTGATCGTGACCCTCGTCGCGGCCCTCGCGGCGATCGCATTCCTGGCCACTCCGGTCTGGAAGGTCATCATCGACTCTATCGGGGGGTTCTTCGGGCAGTCGGCTCTCCTCTACCCGATCTCCGAGATGGAACCCCTGGACCTGGCCACCGCGTGGACGTCCTTCAACTGGGGGCTCGTCCTCCTGGCTGCCGGCCTCGCGGTACTGTGTGTCTTGTGGATGAAAAAACGGCATCCCTGGCACCTTTTTACGCTCGCCTGGGCCGCGGTGATAATCTTCTCCACGGTCATCCACGCCCGGTACGAGTACTACCTGGCCCCGATAGTCGCCATCACCTCCGGGGTGGGCGCAATATACCTGATCGCCTTGTCACAGGG
This sequence comes from Methanolinea mesophila, assembly GCF_017873855.1. Taxonomy (NCBI): domain Archaea; kingdom Methanobacteriati; phylum Methanobacteriota; class Methanomicrobia; order Methanomicrobiales; family Methanoregulaceae; genus Methanolinea; species Methanolinea mesophila. Next base: position 918,905 of record NZ_JAGGKR010000001.1, on the reverse strand, counting down.
CACGAAACAGGAGCGTTCGAAAGGGAAGGAGAAAGGAGAGGGGCTTTCAGCATGGAGGAGACACGCAGGAGAGGTCATGATCCTCCTGCTGGTGCTCTTCACGGTCTTTTCCCTGTATTCGGACGTTACCGCCCCTGCAGAGTTCCGGACCACAATCATTCCTGACGACTGGGCCTCGACCATGGACTGGATCTCCGTTAATACCCCCGATCCGGGGGTAGACTATCTCGGGAAGTATACGAAGGATGGATGGACCTATCCTGCGGAGTCGTATGGGATAATCTCCCTCTGGGATAGCGGACACTGGATTACGTTCCTCGGGAAACGCATCCCGAACTCGAACCCGTTCCAGGATAATGTGCTTGGGAGGACCAGTACCACCGCGTTCCTCATGGCCGGGACGGAGAAGGACGCGCAACGGGTTGCGGACAGACTCGGGTCCCGGTTCGTGATCACCGATATCAAGCTTGCGAATACGAAGTTCGAGAACACCGCCACCTGGTACAACAGCTCCCGGGGAAGCGGATACTACACCATGAACTTCCTTGCTCCGGTTCAGGGCGGGGAGGGATTCACCCCGCTCACCATGGTCGCCCCACCCTATTATTCCACCATGATCGCCCGGCTCCAGGACTTCGACGGATCGATGGCGACCCCGTCCGAGGCGTATTACATCGAGTACCGGACGGGAGGGGAAGGCACTCCGGTCGTGACCCGGCTCGCGCCCCTCCCATACGACCAGGCGGTCGCCAGATTAAATGAGTTTTCAGGTGAAGTGCACCCGGACACCGCCGCCGGAGTGTTCTCGGTTTCTCTCACCGTGCCACTCTCGACAATACCCGCCCTGCAGCATTACCGGTTGGTCTATGAGTCGCCGGGTGTCGACTCCCTTACCGGGCTCCATGAAGTCAAGGTATTCGAGAGGGTGAAAGGAGCAGAGATCCAGGGAGACGGGGTGATCGAGCTGGACCTTGTCACCAACCAGGGCCGCACGCTGGTATACCGGCAGGAAAGCGTGAACGGCACGTTTACCGTCCCCTATTCGACCAGCGGCAACCCCTACCCGGTCCGGGCTGTCGGGCCCTACCGTATCGTGAACAGTGGGAGAAATGTTGAAGTAACCGAAGAGGACGTGCAGCAGGGAAGACAGGTGCGGTAAGGTACGGAAGGATGCGCAGGCGGCGCCACATTGATCAGTCGTCCGTCACAATATATACAAAATTATTCAAGAATAATCCGGAGGACAGTGAAGTTGGGACCAGGGAAAAACGACAAAGAAGACCGATCGGATCATCCGGATATTTCCATAATCCTTCCGGCGATGAATGAAGAATTGACTATCGGGAGATGTATAGAGCGAATCCGCGACGGACTTTCCCGGTGCGAGCTTAGCGCCGAAATAGTGGTATCTGACTCATCGAGCGACCGGACTCCCGAGATTGCCCGATCAATGGGAGCACGAGTAGTCCATCCTAAAAACCGGGGGTACGGGAATGCCTACCTCGAAGGATTCAGGGCGTCAAGGGGCGGCATCATCGTAATAGGAGATTCCGACGGGACATACGATTTTTCAGAACTCCCCCGTCTTGTTGCCCCTATACTGAAAGGGGCAGACCTTGTTGTAGGGTCGAGGTTTCAGGGGACCATGGAGAAAGGGTCTATGCCTGCCCTTCACTACTATATCGGAAATCCATTGCTTACAAAAATCCTTAATCTGGCATTTAAAACCAATTATTCCGATACCCACAGCGGCTTCCGTGCAATTACGCGAACTGCCTGGGAATCGCTGAATCTCAGATCGACGGGAATGGAATTCGCTTCAGAGATGCTCGTTATGGCATCAATAAATGGGCTGAAAGTCGCGGAGGTTCCCATATCCTATAGCCCTCGTGTCGCAGCCTCAAAACTGCACAGTTTTGCGGATGGGTGGAGACATCTCCGGTTCTTGTTCCTCTTAAAACCGATACCGTTCCTCGCCATACCCGGACTTCTATTTTCCCTCATGGGTGTGATGCTTATGGGGATCTTCTCCCTCTATGGCGACGTCAACCAGCTTCACCTGAACACCTTCATTCTCGGGGCATTTTTCCTGATAGGCGGTGTGCAATTTGTTCTCTCTGCAATCTCGATCAAGACCTATTCTGTGGTTCACGGATATGACCGGATGGAAGGGGTTGCGAAGTACCTCATGAACTATTATAACCTGGAAAAAATGTTGGTCATTGGTGGAATTCTGATTTTTGCCGGAATTCTGCTCGGCTCCACCATCGTTGCGGATTGGATCTCCACCGGATACGGGGTGTTAAACCAGTTTTCACAGGCGGTAACCGCGCTCCTCCTGACCATCGTAGGTCTCCAGGTCATTCTCACCTCCATCTTCGTGAGTATGATGCTGCTCAACGAGTCTTCCATCCCGGGTGAATAAATGAAAATTGCGTTCGTATACGACGCAATATACCCTTTTGTAAAAGGCGGGGGCGAAAAAAGGATCCACGACCTCGCGGTGCGCCTCGCCTCCCGGGGGCATGAAATCCATCTCTATGGGCTGAAATTCTGGGATGGTCCGTTGAGTGTCAAAAGGGAAGGACTTACCCTGCACGGCGTCATCCCCGCCATGCAACTCTACGCGGGTCAGCGGAGAGCCATTCCGGAGGCCGTATTCTACGGGGCCGGGGTCTTTCCTGCCCTTATCCGGGACCGGTTCGATGTCGTGGACTGCCAGCAGTTCCCCTATTTTTCGGGCCTCGCTTCACGGGTCGCCGCGTCGATGAGGAAAGATCCCCTCGCGATCACGTGGTACGAAGTGTGGGGCGAATACTGGGACGAATACCTCGGCGCCGTGGGTGGAGTGGGGAAGTTCATGGACCGGGTGCTCACCCGCCTGTCCCCGTACCATATCGCGATATCAGCCGCAGTAAAAAAGCGGCTTGATGAGAAACTTTCCCTGCCGGGAGCGACGGTGATCCCCCACGCCATCGACATACACCACATCGACAGGGTCAGACCGGCGGCGGAGTCCCCGGATATCCTTTTCGCCGGGAGGTTCATCCGTGAAAAAAACATCGGTCTCCTTATCGCGGCGGTGGACCGTATCCGGGAGGAAAAACCGGACGTCTCCTGCATGCTGGTCGGGGACGGACCTGAAATGCAGCACCTCGTCTCCGAGGTACGCCGGCTGCACCTCGAGAGGAACGTCACGTTCACCGGGTTTTTGGAGGATCACGATCAGGTTCTGGCGCTCATGAAGACCTCCCGGGTCTTTGCATTCCCGTCAGCCCGGGAGGGATACGGGATCGGCGCCCTGGAGGCACTCGCCTGCGGCACACCCCTGGTAACGCTCGACCATGAGATGAACGCGGCAAAGGAATTCGTCACCGAAAAAACCGGATTTCTGACAACGGAGTCTCCGGAAGAACTGGGTCACGCCCTCATGCGGGCGCTGGAACGGTCGGGGGACCTCTCCCCGTCGTGCCGGGAATATTCCAGGATGTACGACTGGGAGGAGGTCTGTTCAGCGGCGGAACGCTATTACTCCTGGGTCGCGGCCGATTTTTCGGCGAGAGGACGCTGAAAAGTAAAGGCCGCGAGGTCACTGCCAGTTTACCCGGAGCGGTTTCCTGTGAGGGATCCGGCGAGGTATGAACCGGGGATACCCGCACATCAGGGCGTAGGAGTACACACGGCCTTCCGGGAGAGCCAGCGCCTCCCGGAGCGGCTTCCACACCGGCACCGCCATGGAAAGGAAACCCGCCCAGCAGGTCCCCACCCCGAATGCGGGTGCGGCGAGGTCCGCGTAGGTCAGCGCGATGAGTGCATCGATCGGCCCGGAACCCTGACCGCCGGGAATGTGGGCCACCAGCAGGTGAGGGGCCCCCCTGCAGACCGGGTCGTTTCCCCGGTCCCAGGAATCTATAAGTCCCCGGAGGAATGCCGCGGGCATTACCGGAGATTCTTTTGCCGATTCGTGCCGCATCCAGTCGACGGTGAGGCCGGCGAGCGTTCTGACCTTCGCCGGATCATACACTACGAGCCACTCCACCGGCTGCCCGTTGCCACCGGAAGGGGCGTAGCGGGCGACATCGAGGATCGCCTCGATCATCTCCCGGGACACCGGCTCTTTTTTGTAGTGCCTGACCGAACGCCGGTTTTTCATATAAAACCCGATCTCATCCGGCGAGAAGGTCGTAACCCTTTCCTGCGGTGCTTCCCGACCCCCGATATCAAGAACAAGGGCCGATTCGGGGCAGCAGGCCTCGCAATGCCCGCATTCAATGCAGAACGCCTCCCGTAGGGGCTCAACCCGGGGACCCCGTTCCTCATCCACGGTAATGATCCTGAGAGGGCATACTTCGCTGCAGATTCCGCAGCCGGTGCAGCGTTCGCTTTTTACGATGATCGCGGTCATGGTCTCACTTCTTTATCGTCTCTCTGGGAGTGCCTGAATGAAAAAGCAGACGGATATTCGGGGTAGCCGGATATACCGTATGAGGAACCGTGGAACCCGGTTTTTTCGGGTGGCCGGCGCCGATGATCGGGCGATTGGCCGGCTGGTTCTTCTCGCACCGTTTGCTCGGTACTTTTCTATCGGATGTATGCGAGATCGCCGAGATCTCATACCGGATCCGATTCCGGTCAGAATGTTCGGGGTGTTCGTGCGGTGCGCTCTCCCGGGGAAGGGCAATTTCGTTACCTGAAAAACCCGTCGGGAACCGCGAAAAATCCGAAAAAAAGAGCGAGACCTCGACCGGACGGCTCATTTGATTTTTTTCTCGAGTTTCTTGAGTTTCTTCTTGGCCTCTTTGCTCCCCGCTGCTGCCTGCTTCGAGAGCTCTTCTGCCTTGACCTTTTTCGCCTGGTTCAGTTTCACCATCTGTTTCTTGCTTGTCGGCGTATAATCACCTTGTTAAACTTTGGTAGATTTTCATTAGTATTTTTCCTTCCTGGAATAGCCGGTGGGTGTCATCTTCACGAATTGTTAAGGATTACGGGCCTTGCGATTTCCGGGAACCGATACGACCCCGCAGGGTTCCCGGCGAATCAGGATGCCGGGCCGGGCCCTGTTCATGAATCGTATGCACTACCGGGGTCCTTCACCGGTTCCACGCATTCGGGATATCCCGGTTCGTTTTCCGGGACGAAAGTTGAATTTAAGAGCATGGCTATCCAACGGGTAGGTGCACAAGTCTCCCTCCCGGAATTTGTGACCGGCCCTCCCGGACAGGGAGTGTCGACAACGTGCACCCCTGTAGTGTAGCGGTCAATCATGCAGGACTTTGGATCCGGCGACGGCGGTTCGAATCCGCCCAGGGGTATCGAGACAAGAGGTATGAAACTCTCTCTTCAAAAAATTCGATGATATAATCGATTATTCCGGAAATAAACAAAAAATATTTGAATTCTGCCAGGGTTAAAGGGCCTGGACTCACCGATCCCTGCACGTCTCGCAGTGGCAGAAAAAACTGGAAATAAACGCATTGTTTTTAACGGTCATCAGGTCGCGGGGAGATCCCCGGGCGGTGATCCTGCCCTGCTCCATAAGGCATACCTGGTCCCCGAGCGCCAGGGCGTCCTCGAAATGGTGCGAGACGATGACCGCGGGTATCCCCGCGGCGGCGATCGATTCCTTCAGTTCCTTTCTCATCGATACCCTGGACTTCACGTCGAGCGCCGCGAGCGGTTCGTCGAGCAGCAGGAGATCGGGTTCGAGCACGAGTGCCCGGGCCAGGGCCACCCGCTGCCGCTGCCCTCCCGAGAGCCGGCCGGCCGGTTCACCGGAAAGGGAAGCCAGGTCCATTCCTTCCAGGAACTCCCCGACCTTCCGGACGATCTCCTGTTTTCCCAGGTTCCGGCACCGGAGGCCGAACGCGACGTTCTCGAAGACCGAAAGGTGGGGGAACAGGGCGTACGACTGGAAGAGGTGGCCGATGTTCCGGCGTTCGGGCGGGACGTTGATCCGCCCGGGGGCGGAGAAGAGCACCCGGTCGCCAAGCGTTATTACCCCGCGGTCAGGAGAAAGGAGCCCGGATACGAGAGATAGCACCGTCGATTTCCCTGCGCCGTTCTCCCCGATCAATATCAGGGTCTCGCCTTCGCGGACAGAGAGCGAGACGTCGAGGGTAAAGTCCCGGAGCTCTTTCTTCACCCCGACCGAGAGCATCAGACCAGTCTCCGGGTGATATACTTCACCATGAGGATTACCGCGAACGAGATGACCACCAGGATGATCGAGAGGCAGAGGGCGTCGTTGAGGTCTCCCTGCATGGTGGTGTAGATGGCGAGCGGCATGGTCTGCGTCCTGCCCTGGAAATTCCCGGCGAACATTATCGTGGCCCCGAACTCGCCCAGTGCACGGGCGAAGGTGAGGATTGCACCCGATACGAGCCCCGCCCAGGCGATCGGCACGGTCACCCGGAAGAACACCCGGAGCCTCCCTGCACCGAGGGTCCTGCCCGCCTCCTCGTAGGTCCGGTCCACCGCCTGAAAACTCGCCCGGGCCTGCCGGATGTAGAACGGGGAGGCGACGAAGACCTGCGCCAGGACGACCGCGAGGGTGGTGAACGCGATCTGGATCCCGAACGCACTGAAGTACTCGCCGACGACACCCCTCCGCCCGAATGCCATGAGCAGGGCGATACCCGCCACGGCGGGGGGCATCACGATAGGCAGGTCGATGAGGGTATCTACGACCTCTTTTCCCCAGTAGTTCGTGCGGGCGTTGAGATACGCGAGCGGGGTGCCCATGAGGATCACGATGCCGAGGCTCGCGGTCGCCGTGATCAGGGACAGGAACAGGGCGTCGATGACCACCGGGTTTCCCAGGGACTCGAGGAACGCCTCCGGGGTGATCCGCAGGAAGAGCGAGGCTACGGGGATGGTGAGGAAGAGCAGGAACAGGATGACGAGGGGGGCGAGGAGGATGATCAGGCCCCTCTCGCCGGACCTCGTTCCGTCGTCGTTCCGCGTCGTTTCAGCGTGATGCCTGAACTGGGTCAAATCCATATTCTGTCAGTACGGCATTGCCATCCGGTCCGGTGATGTACACGATAAATGCGGACGCTGCGTCTTTCTGTTGCGATTTGGCAAGGATCCCCAGCGGGTATTCCGCAACCACGTTGTACTCGGACGGGACGGTGATACGCTGCACTTTATCCTTGTCTGCCGGCTGCAGGTCGGACTTGTACACGAACGCCGCATCCGCCTCCCCGAGCACCAGTTTCGGCACCACGGAGCTGACCGCGGTCTCCTCGGAGATCACGTTCGCCATCACCGCGTCTTTGTACGCCGGGCCGTATGCGGTATCGGCCGCCATTTTATCGAGTACCTGGCGGGTGTACGAGCCGAACGGGACATCCTTCGTACCGATGACGAGCTTGACTCCGGGTTTTGCCAGGTCCGCGAGACTCGTGATGTTCGCGGGGTTGTCCGCCGGGACGATCACGGCGATCGCATTCTCGACGAAGTAAATCACTGTCTCGTTGTCCATGAATCCTTCGTCTTTCAACGCGTTCATGTGTTTGGCATTCGCCGAAACGAAGATGTCCGGGCTCGCTCCCTGTTCCACCTGGGTACGGAGGGCCTGGGTTCCGTCAAAGACCAGGTCTATCTTCACTCCCGGGTGCGCCGCCTCGTAGGACGTGGCGATATCGGTAAACGCCCCGGTGAGCGATGCGGCGGTGAATACTGTCAGTGTGGTCTCGTGCGGTGCGGCGGTGGCGGCGGAATCGGTGCACCCGGCAGCGAGGAGGCTCGCGACCAGGAGCACGGCAAGAACGCCTGCAAGCGTGGTAATCTTTCTCATACTGTCACCTTTTTTTGGTACCGGATAACTGGGAATGAAATGTTATATATTTATTATTAATTTACTACATAAGTTAACTTATAAATTTTAACACCTCGGACAACCTCTCTCCTGCGGGCCCGGCTTCCTGACGCATCGCAGGAACCCGGCTCGGAGGGGTGGTTTTTCACCTTCAGCACCCGGAGCGTCAGGACGATGTCCTGGTCAGCCGGACCCTGACCTCGTCGGGCCCGGTCCTTTCCGAATCCAGCGTTAGTCCCATGCACTCGGCGTCCATCTCGATCCAGGGCGGGACGTGGTCGCAGAGGATCTCGAGCTCGGTGAACTCGCCCCTGCGGACGAACTGCCGGAGGACCTGCTTGCTGCTCACCTCGGGCCTCGTCCCCTGGATCTCCTTGATCGAGATGGCAAACTTTCCCGGCGACGTCTCACGCGGGGCAGGGATGCCGGCACCCCGTGCCTGAGGGGCGGTGAGCGTCGCCTCTTCGTCCTGTATCTCCCGCCAGACCTCATCGAGAACTCCTAACGCCGTTCCGGAGATCTCCCAGACGGGGCAGCGGGCCTTCTCCAGTTCGAAGAATGCAGCCCCGCTCGCGGATGCCGCGACCACGGCCCGGCAGTCACCGAGGAAGGCGATCAGGTCCGCCATCTTCCTGCGCAGTCCGGATAAGCCGTCCTCTTCGTCGAGTGCGAACGGGAGTGACCGGTCGGTCTTCCAGGTACCCTGGGACCTCCGGAAAACCACGACCGTCCCGGGTTCGTTCAACGGGACCGTGTGCCCGTCACCACCCGTCATGACTGCGATCTCTGCACGACACATGGCAGGTCACCGCCGTCACAGGGCAAGGCGCCCGACAACCCGGCCGCCTTCAATGTGCTCGTCCATGATCTCGCCGACATCCTCCGGCGCGACCGAGGCATACCAGACATTGTCCGGGTATACCACCACAACCGGCCCCTTCTCGCAGATGCCGAAACACCCGGTGTTCGTCAGGAAGACTTCGCCCCCGAGCCCGCGTTCGTCTATCTCTTCCATGAACCTCGCCATCACGTCGACACCGGCCTTCGTGTGGCAGAAGCCTTTCTGCTGCCCGTTCGGACGGGAGCTTGTGCAGACAAATATGTGGTAATTCGGTTTTTGCATCGTTCAGACACCTCCTGATACGGTGGTCCCCATCATCTCGTCCCTGCGCAGGCGCCGGTATGACCCGTGCTTCTGCTCAAGCAGAGTGTTCGTGATACGGTCGAGGAGGGCGAGCGTGCCGGCGTAGCCGACCGTGAGGATCCTCTGCCCCCCGATGCGGTCGTGGACTGGGAAGCCCGCACGGACCACGATGATCCCGTGCCGTTCCGTGAAGAACTTCCCGCCCGAGTTGCCGACGGCGATGTTTGCACCGGCCCGGAGCGCCGCCGCCTCGATCGCGGCAAAGTCCGTGCCTTCGAGCACGACCGGCGCTTCGCCCTCAACAGCAGCGAGGAGCGGCGCAAGGTGCCCGTCGAGCCGGCCCTCATGTGACCCGCTTGCGATGACGGCAGGGTATGCCCCGTTCTCCAGGCAGACCCGGGTGAGAGCGCACACGGTCTCCGGTTCCCCGTAGATCACCGGCCGGCCCTCCGAGTTGTATTTGTGGGCATCGGCCATCGCGTCGAGGAGCCAGCCGCGTTCGTTGCTGAGCACGTCGGGCATCTCCCTCCCGGTCACTTTCTGCAGGACCTTCATGAGCCGGTCGCACGCCTCCACACCCGCAGGGAGCGGCAGGGTGACGAGAGGCACACCGTACTCCTGCTCCAGCCAGAGGCCGGGCGAGAGCCGGTCCGGGCAGGTCTCGCCGAACTGGATCGTCAGCAGGGCTCCCGGCATCGCGGCGATATCAGCCGCCGTGGTCCCGCCTTCCGGGATCTTGCTGTACTGCTCCGCATACGGCCGGTCAAGTGTCATCGAGTAGTCCGGCAGCAGGATATATTCCAAGCCCATGAGCGAGAGGATCCTTTTGATCTCCCGGAGGTCCGCCGGGCTCACGTGCGGCACGATGACGTTTATCCGCCAGTGAGGCTCCGTCGGGCGGGCGAAACGGGCGATCACTGCCTTCGTCGCCGCCCAGTAACCCTCCGTGTGGCTCCCGCCATAGCTCGGGGTCGGTACGGCAACGATCTCCACGCCGTCCAGGCCCCGCTCATCCGTGTAGTCGCGGATAATGCGATCGAGGTCCTCTCCCATCGTCTCGGCGAGGCAGGTGGTCAGCACGCCTATCACGGAGGGGTTGTAGACCCGGCGCACGTTGTCCAGGGCCTTTTTCAGGTTTGCCTCGCCCCCGTGGATGGTCTGTTTCTCGTTGAGCGAGGAGGACGCGATGTCCACCGGCTCGTTGTAGTGGTTGACGCAGGTGAGGCGCATGTAGGTGCTGCACCCCTGCGACCCGTGGATGACGGCCATCGACCCCGCGACCCCGCGGAGCGCGATGACGCCGCCGAGCGGCATGCACTGCTGGCACTGGTTCTCGTTCACCTGCCGGACGTTCCCGTGGTCTGCCATCATGCACCCCCGAACGGGCGGATATGCTTCCAGACCGGCGAGCACGCGCTGGTGTACACCTCGCGGGCGAAGTGAACCGCCCCGTCGAAGCCGGCCAGGCATTCCTTGCGGTCGTGGTTGTGGTCCACGAACCCCACGCCGAGCTTGGTGGCGAGCACCCGTTCTTTCACCCCGCCGGCCATGACATCGACTTTCATCTCTCTGAGGAATCGCTCGATCTCTGCGGGATTCGTGTCGTCCACCACGATTGCCCCCTCGTCAAGGAGCCCGCTGATGGTGGCGTACTCCTCCTTCTTGCCGGTCTGGGTGCCGGTCAGGACGATCTCCATGCCGAGACCGCGAAGCTGTCGTATGAGGGCGACTGCCTTGTATGCCCCGCCCACGTAGATGGCGGCCCGTTTTCCGGCGAGCCTCTCGCGGTACCACGCGAGATCCGGCGCGATCCGGGCGGTCTCGCGGGCGATGAGCGCCTCGGTCCGCTCCATGACGGCCTCGTCGGCATAGAAGCGGGCGATCTTTTTCAGGCTCTCCGCGGTATTCTCCGCACCGAAGAAGTTCACGTCCATGTAGGGCGTGCCGAACTCCTTCTCGAGCTGCATCGCCACCCAGTGCATCGAGCCGGTGCACTGGACGATGTTGAGACAGGCGCCGGGAGCCCGTTTGAGATCCGCGACCGTCGAGTCGCCGGTGAAGGCAACGTTGATCCCGATCCCCATCTCGGTAAGGTAACGCCGGGCCAGCCACATCTCTCCGCTCAGGTTGTACTCGCCCAGGAAGTTCAGTTTCCGCGTCTTTTCGACCGTCTCCCCTTCCTTTGGGGTAATGAGCCGCATCAGGGCAAGGGCCGCAGCCCGGTACCCGACGACCTTGTTGCCCGATATGAATCCGCTCGACTCCACGGGGATTACCTCGGTGGCGTGACGCCGCGATGCGGCGTTGCAGACCGCAACGATGTCGTCGCCGATCATCCCCGAGACGCAGGTCGCATACACGAAGATCGCCGGCGGGTGGTGCTCCTCCACGATCTCGTCGATGCAGGCGGCGAGTTTCTTCTCTCCGCCGAAGATCACGTCGCGTTCCTTCATGTCGGTCGAGAAACTGTTGCGGAACATCTCGGAGCCGCTCGAAAGGCTGCCCCGGATGTCCCACGTATAACTGGCGCAGCCGATCGGCCCGTGGACAAGGTGCACCGCGTCCGTCACCGGGTTTAAGACCACTCTCGCCCCGCAGAAGACGCAGGCCCGCTGGCTTACCGAGCCTGCGAGACTGTCGTCGGTGCAGTGGATGGCGGTCCTGCTCCGGCCCGCGGTAACTATCGAACGTTCGCGTTCGCTGATGCACGGAGGCGCTCCCCCGGAGGGGAGGCTGCAGAGTTCGTCCATTCCCCTCGCCTCACAGGATCAGTTCATAGTCCTCGTCGAGGGCATCGCGGTCGCGCCGGTCCAGGAGTGCAGTGCTAATCTGCTCGATCAACCGCAGGCATCCTCGGTATCCGACCACAGGCATAAGCGGGTGGACGGCCCGGTCGAGGATCGGGAACCCGAAGCGGACGAGCGGGATGTCCTCCTTTCTTGCGATGTACTTCCCGTACGTCGTGCCGATGAGCAGGTCGACCGGCTCCTCGCGGATCCACTGGTGGAGCTCGAAGAGGTCGCCGTCCGCTTTCACCTTACTCCCGCTGATGCCGGCCTCCCCGAGCATGCCGTTGATCTCCGCCTCGAACGCTTTGCCGGGCGTGCCGGTCAGGACATACTTCGGGACCATACCCATGGTGATCAGGAACTCCGTCATCGCGATGACGTGGTCGGGGTCGCCGAAGACCGCCACCGTCTTTCCCTGGTAGTGGAAGTTGGTGTCGAGAAGGGTATCGACGACCTGCCCGCGCTCGAGGCTGAGGGATCCCGGAACTTCGGTGCCGAACCAGTCCGAGAGCGCCATGATGAAGGCGTCGGTCGCTTTCAGTCCGATGGGGAGTTTTAACGGGATACCTGTGACCCCGCATTTCTCCTGCAGCAGGTCGGCCGCAGCGTTGGAGGCGAATGCGCCCAGCGCGAGGGTCAGCGCGGAGTTGCCCGCATCGCGGATCTCCGCGACCGTCGCCCCTCCGGCGGGGAACATCTCGTACTTGCGTGTCATCGGCGCGTCGAGGACGCCGGAGGTGTCGGGGAACATGATCATTCTGATCCCCATCTCATGCACGATTCGCCGGATCTCCCGCATGTCGCCGGGGTTCACGAAACCGGGCAGGATGTTCACCTGGGCCTTCTGGACCCCGTCCGACTCGCTGAGATACTGGACCATGGCCTTGCACATGCCGGAAAAGCCGGTGATGTGGGAGCCCTGGTAACTCGGGGTGTTCACGTGGATCACGAGCTTCCCTTCAGGTATCTCGGCCTGCTTGAGGATATTGGGGATATCATCGCCGATCGTCTCGGACAGGCAGGTCGTGTGGACCGCCATGATCTCGGGATTGTAGATGGCGAACACGTTCTTGATCGATGTTTTCAGGTTTGCCGCGCCTCCGAAGACGGATGCTCCCTCGGTGAAGGAACTCGTCGAGGCTACCACGGGGTCCCGGAAGTGCCGGGAGAGGTGCATCCGGTGGTAGGAGCAGCACCCCTGCGAGCCGTGGCTGTGCGGCAGGCACCCGTGGATGCCGAGCGCCGCGTACATTGCACCGATGGGCTGGCAGGTCTTCGCCGGGTTGATCTTTCCCGCGGTATGCGTGACCGCTTTGTCCGGCAGGCATTCAAGCATTTGGTTCACCTTCCGTTGTGTTCTGCTGTTCCCAGGGCGGGACTATGAGCTTCCATGCGGGTGTCAGAAGCATTTCCGATACGTCCCGCGCGAAGTTGACGGCGCCGTTGTATAAAGCGTAAGGCCCGGCGTAATCGTACGAGTGGAGCTGTTTGGAGGGGATCCCCATCTTGTGGCTGACGTACTTGTCCTTGATGCCGGTGAAGATGATGTCCGGCTTGCATCTCGCGACGAGTTCCTCGACTTCGCGGTGGTTCGCGTCGTCGATCATTATCTCCCCGTCCCGCATGTTCGGGTACATCCCCTCGTATGCGTTGAGCGAAACCTCGGATTTGAGGTCTTCGTACTCCTCTTTTGTAATTCCCAGGTACTCGTTCGGCTCGCGGTGCAGTGTTTCGTCACGGGTGACATGGAGCTCGGGGATGTTCTTGCTGTCCGCGTCGGTCTTGATCGTGGGGATGACCTGCCGGCCTTCGTAGTCGTCCCGGTGCGCGAACTCGTACCCCGCGACGACGATCTCCATGCCGATGTCGCGGAGGAGGTACTGGTAGTGGTGGCTGCGCGACCCTCCGACGAACGCGAATGCAGTTTTGCCCTCGCATATCTTGCGATACTGTTCGAGTACCGGCATCACCCGGGCGGTCTCCCGTGCGATAACCTTCTCGGTCCGCTCCATAAGTTCCGGGTCGTTGAAGCACCGTGCCATCTGACGCAGCGATTCGTTCGTGGCCCCGATCCCGATGTAGTTCACTTTCAGCCACGGGATGCCGTACTTCTTCTCCATCATCTCGGCGATGTAGTTGATCGACCGGTGGCACATCACCAGGTTGAGGTCGGCATGGTGGAGGTTCTTGAGATCGAGGTAACTCGAGTCGCCGGTCATGATGCTGTTGACGGTGTACCCGATCTCCTCGAGGACCCGCTCCAGCTCCCAGCCGTCGCCGCCGATGTTGTACTCCCCGAGGATGTTGATGACATACCTGCCAGGCTTTCTCTCCGTCCCGGTCCCGACGATCTTTTCCATGATGTTGTTGTTTGCGATATGGTGACCCGCAGACTGGCTGACTCCCTTGTAGCCCTCGCAGTTGTGCGCAACGACCTGGATGTGGTGCCGCTCCTCGGCGGCTTTTGCCACCGCCCCGATGTCGTCCCCGATGAGGCCGACCGGGCAGGTGGCGCAGATGTTAATCGCCCTCGGGTGGAAGGTCTCCACGATCTCGTCGATCATCTTCGCGAGCTTCTTCTCTCCTCCGAAGACGATGTCGGGCTCCTGCATGTCGGTGGTAAAGCAGAGTTGGGAGTAGATCTTGTCCGCTGGTGTTCTCTCGTCGGCCCGGGCCTTGTTGCGCCTGGTCCCCCAGGAATAGTATCCGCAGCCCACCGGCCCGTGCGTTATCGTGGCCATATCCTTTACCGGGCCCATCACCACGCCCTTGCATCCTGCGTACGCGCACCCGCGCTGCGTGATGATGCCGGGGATCGTCCGCGTGTTCGCCTCGATCTGTTGGCAGCATCCTGCCGCCTCGTTCTTTACCACGAGGTGTTTCTTCCGGTTCTTTTTCACCGTATCCGGACAGGATGCGAGCACCCCGTCTATGACTGTTGCGTCTGGTTCTGCCATTTCCCGATTCCTCCGTTACCAGATTGCCGCTTCTCCCGCCTCGCCGGTCCTGACGCGGTACGCGTCGAGTACCGGCAGGACGAATATCGCGCCGTCGCCGAGCCCGTAGTCCGTGCGGTTTGCCTTCGTTATCGCTTCCACGATTCGCGGGACATCGTCGTCATGCGCAAGGACCGTGAAGAGCCGGCGCGGGAAAAACCTGGAGCCGTCCAGGAACTCCGTGACCACCTGCTCGGTGTCTTGCTTGTCGCTGATCTCGTCCATGCCCATTTCGAGGAGCTTCCGTTTGCACTTCTCCAGTTCGGTCGGGTCGTCCACGAGTTTTCCCCGCCCAAGGACCCGGACTGCAGTGAACCCGGCTACTCCGGCCGCGACCAACGCTTTTTTGGTTGCGCCGGTCTTTTTCATGCGCACGATGGCCATGATCTCTTTCATCTTCCTTTCGCCTCACAGGCCAGGGCTGTTTCTGGAGATCGTGTATGCCTCCTCGACCGGGCTGACGAAGACCTTCCCGTCTCCGAAGGTGCCCTCCGTTCCGGTCCGGGCGGTGTTCATGATGATCTGCACCACCCGCTCCTTTGCATCGTCGGGGACCACCATGAGGATGAGGCTCTTCGGGATCTCGTCGTAGACCATTCCCCCGATCTTGATGCCCTTCTGCTTGCCCCGTCCGACCACGTCGACCATGGTCGCCGCGTTATACCCTGCGCCGGCGAGCTGTTCCAGGACCACGTCCTTCTTCTCCGGCCTCACAATTGCACGTATCAGTAACATCGTCTTTTCACCTGCCTTGGTATCCTCTTGTCATGCTGCCGTTACAGTGCGTCCAGGAACCCGTGCTGCATCATCAGTTCCTCGAGCCGGTCCTGTGTCATGGGCTTCGGGATGACGAACATCTTGTTGTGGTCGATTGCCTGTGCCAGGTTGCGGTACTCGTTGGCCTGGCCGGCCTCCGGGTCGAAGTCGATCACCGTCTTCTTGTGGATCTCGGCCCGCTGGACCAGGTTGTCGCGAGGTACGAAGTAGATGAGCTGCGACCCGATCTCCTCGGCAAAAGCCTTCAGGAGCGCCTGCTCGTTGTCCACCTTGCGGCTGTTGCAGATGATGCCGCCGAGCCGGACCTTGCCGTTCACTGCGTATTTCGCAATGCCTTTGGAGATGTTGTTCGCGGCGTAGAGCGCCATCAGTTCGCCCGAAGCGACGATGTAGATCTCCTCCGCCTTGCCCTCGCGGATCGGCATCGCGAACCCGCCGCAGACTACGTCTCCCAGCACATCGTAGAAGACATAGTCGAGATCGTCGGTGTATGCCCCGAGCGACTCGAGGAGGTTGATGGACGTGATGATGCCGCGTCCCGCACAGCCCACGCCCGGCTCCGGTCCTCCGGACTCCACGCACCGCGTCCCCCCAAATCCCGGTTTCAGGACCGCATCGAGTTCGATGTCGTCCCCTTCGTCTCTTAACGTGTCCAGCACGGTCTTCTGGTGGAGTCCGTGCAGGAGCAGCCGGGTCGAGTCCGCCTTGGGGTCGCACCCGACCACCATGATCTTCTTTCCCGCCTCTGCGAGCGCCGCCACCGTGTTCTGTGTCGTGGTCGATTTTCCGATACCGCCCTTTCCGTAGATAGCTACCTGTCGTGCCATGTTTACCCTCTTCTTCTGCCTGGTTGTTTCCGGCCTCCAGCATCGGCTGGAGCCCGTGTCCCGGGAGGCCTCTTCTCAGTCAGGGCCATACCCTGGGTCGTATTTCTTTTTCCAACTGCCCGGCTCGATAATTCCGGGCCGGTCTTCGTTCGAGTCCGGCGGTTTCCGCGTGAGAACTCCGCCGCGTCCATTATCCGGTTCGGGACCTTCGGAAGTGGTGTCCGGTGCGATTCACCGCCCCGGACGCACTCCGGGACGGTTCAGATCCGGTGCCCGTGGTCAGTCCGCCCGGAAACAGACGGGATGAATCTTTGACGAATGCGTCCCGGAATCGGGAATTCTTCTTGTACAGCCGGCATTCGAATCGCAGCAGCGGACGAGGAGCTTCTTTCGAAGGGAATGCTTCATCGCTTCCGCGGTATACTGCCGGACAGGGGACTTCCTGCATCCATCTTTTCCATTGGAGGCAATTTCTCGTGTCATAGGTCTCCTTTGTTCACCTGATTGGTCAGACGGCTGTGCATGGCACCGGGGTTTCGCGAGAAGGCCCCGGCCATCCCGGCACCCGGGAATTGCGCCGGGTGCACCGGGATATCAATTCATTTATATTTATTGCATAGAAGGAAGTTTCTTTCCACCACTATTAATAATTAATTGAAATTTGGGTTTGGGGGCTCTCGTTGCCGGTGGTGCATTGACTGCAAATTATCAATATTTTGAAAATTTCAGGGATTTTTCCGGAATTTTTTGAAAAAGTTATAGGTGCGCTCATAAGGGAAAAGCGCAGAGGGAGGATTACTTGTGACCTATTCCTCGAAGCAATGAAAATTCGTTTCAACGATTTAATCCTTCAACACTACACATTTCGTGAATTTCAGGTTCGGAACCGGTAATTCCCGCCCTCATTTTTTCCTTTCGTTTCGTCATTGCACGATTCAACAACAACTCTCTTTTTGGATCCCGGTGCCGCCATGAAAGAAAAAACCCGGCGGAACTTCCGGCAGACCGGAATCTCCTCCTCCCTCATGGACTTCTTCTGCCGCCATACGCCCGGACGTGT
Source organism: Methanolinea mesophila (assembly GCF_017873855.1). Classification (NCBI taxonomy): domain Archaea; kingdom Methanobacteriati; phylum Methanobacteriota; class Methanomicrobia; order Methanomicrobiales; family Methanoregulaceae; genus Methanolinea; species Methanolinea mesophila. The sequence continues at coordinate 901,493 of NZ_JAGGKR010000001.1, read as the reverse complement.
CTCCACGCACGGTGCAGATCGTGCTCACCTTCAGGTGTATCGTACGCCGCAAGGTCCTCCCTTGCAAAGACTCTCCTGTCTTCGCCTACGGGACAGACCTTGATGCAGATCCCGCAGGGGGAGATCGACCGTTTTCCAAGCGCGATGCTATGGGCAGTACATGCGGATTTATCCGTCAGACCCTCCGGATATGCCCCTTCGTCCAGGGCCCGGGCCGGGCATGACCGCACGCATCGCATGCACCGGGTGCAGAGCTGCCCGGTCATAAGCGGGTCGGGAGGAAGTTCCGCGGTGGTAATTACAGAGCCGAACCGAACCCGGGGACCGTAGGCCGGGGTGAGGACGGTGTTGTTCACACCGAACGTCCCGAGCCCGGCAAGGTAGGCAGCATGCCGGTGCGAGAAGAATGCGACGGGGTTTTCCTTCAGCACCTCCGCGGAGCCGTACCCGTCCCGGGGTACGAATACCGAGGGATAGCCGTCACCGGTGAGGAAGTTCGCGAGCCGGTACGTGTACTGGTCGAGGAGGATATTCACGGTCTTGTAGAGTTCGTGATACCATATCGAGGGCGTAGTCTCCAGCACCGGGAGGCTCACCGGGAGCCCCACCACGATCACCGACCGCGCCTCCGGATAGACAGACCGGGGATAGAACTCTTCCGGCATCCAGGGGAGAAACGGCGGGTCCTCCCAGCGTTCCACCGGGGCGACCCCCACCAGGGGTATCTCCATATCCCGGCACTTTTCGAGGAGCCTCTGCTTTTCTTGAGGGTCCACCTACATCCACCTTCACAGATGATGGCTATGGGTCCACATTATCCTTCGGCAGCTCGCTTCAGGACATGACACAGTGCACTCCCCTGGCAACCCCCGCATGTCATTTCCGGTGTGAGAATTCCGGGGGCCCGGCGGATTCCGTTCACGGTAGGGAGAGGACCGCCGGATAAAGTATGCACTCCCCTGAGGAAGGAGGGACTCGGTCCGGGTGAGACCATCCATTGCTCCCGCGTGAATCCCGATGTGCATGGAGGCAGGGATGGCCGGAGAGATCCAGGACTGCCTGTCGCGAACAAGACCTGCAAGGGGGCAGGACCTGGCACTGGTGATTTGGATAATCTGCCGTGAATCCCAATTTGCATGAGGTCAGGACCCGGCCCCGGGGAGATCCTGGACTACCTGTCGTTAATCGTCGTGTGTATGGGGATAGGACCCGGCCCCGGGGAGATCCTGACAACGAGTCGTGAGTCATGGTGTGTAGGGGATAGGACCGTGACAGACGAGATCCTGGACTATCTGTCGTGAATCCCGGTATGCAGGGAAGCTGGACGAGAACCGTGTATGATTTCAGGGTTACCGGCATACAGCTCCGATTCCGCTTCCCGGCGCTGGAGGACCGCAGCCGCCTGGCGGATGAACAGGTCGAGGATATCGAGATAGGGAAACGATGCCCCCACGGGGAGGAGCACCGCGGTGCTGCCTTTCACCTGTCCTTTCCAGGTGAATCCCGCCCCGAGGAAGCATCCGCCGGGCAGGACGGCCTCCAGCGCCCTGCAGGGTCCGGGCAGGAGAAGTCCGAAGGTGATGTCCCTCACCCCCCCGTTGATCGTGTGGAAGCTGCCCTTGGCGAGTGAACTGAGATGTTCCTCGTTGACCGGCATCGCAAGCCCTGCGAGTGGCCGGCCGATGATTGATTCGATCGTCTCCCGTGAGGATATCCCCTGGAATGCCTCCAGGAGGATCACGGTCCTGTCCGGCGTTCTGCACACGGAACTGACGAATACCACAGAACCGGGAGGTACCAGGCTTTGAAGAGATTCTGCGATACACTGGTAGATATTGGCATCGAGGGGATATTCTGCGAGTTCTGTCGCCGCGGTCGAGGCCTGTTTCAGCAGCCGGGCATATTCCTCGAGGCGGGTGAACGCGAGTTTCTGCTCGGTGAGATCGGTGCAGGAGGCGACGTATCCGAGTACACGCCCCGATTCGTCGGAGATCTCGTTTGCGACCACTCTTGCGTCGAATGTGTCGCCCCCGTTCTTCCGGGCGACGACCTCTCCGGCCCAGGCCTTGGTGCGCAGCAGTTCCCCGACGACGACATCGGCCATTTCCGGGGAGGCGAAAAAGTCGGTCACAGGTTTTCCGAGGACCTCCCGTTCTTCCGTATAGGCGAACGTCTCCAGATATGCCGGATTGACGAAGATGAGGTTGCCCTCAAGGTCGGTGATCAGGATGGGGTTCTGGGCCGAGCGGACGGCTGCGTTTGTTATGTGGAGCATCGCCTCCATCTCCACCCTGGCCTCCTCCGCCCTTCGACGCCGGACCGCCTCCCGTATCTCGTGCTCCAGTTGCAGGAACTGGGTAACGACATCGGTCCCTTTTTCGATGTAAAAATCAGCCCCGCAGTTGAGGGCTTCGATAACCACCTCTTCCCGCCCCCTTCCCGTAAACAGGAGAAAGGGAATGTGTTCGTCCGTTTTCCGGATATGACGGAGGAGATCTATTCCGGTAGGTCCCGGGAGCTGGTAATCTGAGATGATCGCGTCGTAACGGTGTCCCTCCAGCATCGCGATGGCGCTTTTCACCGAGCTCGCGGTGTGAAGCGAAAATTCACCGGAGCGTTCCAGGTAAACCCGTGCCATCTCGAGGAGCTGCAGCTCGTCATCTACGTACAGTACCGCGATCACATGCCCCCTCCCCTCCAGGCAGTGGAAGAAAATTCCATGAGATCGTATAAATGATTTTTGTTCCAGCCCGGCGAAGCGACGGCTCCCGGGACGATGCGATTCCTGGAGAGGGAGTGGCGAAAATAAGGTCCCGACGGGAAACGGCAGCTCACGCCGTCTCAAAGACAGGATGGACGCGCAATGAGCACTGCCGTACATGGTGTTTTTCGGCGGGGGAATATAGCCTTGTTCTTTGGGGCGAACGAACCAACCGGACATGCCGATCTCCGGATAACACAAAATTATTGGTTAATTTGAATTCTTGGCTGTTTCAGGCCCGGGATCTCCTCCGCGGATTCTCAGCCTGCGGGGCAGGCCGGGGAGTGGAGAGCGCGATCCGGAGACTTTTCTCAAGGTACTCTCTGCCATTTTTGCAGGGGTGGTGGGAACATGCTGCCTGATGACTTTTTTGCGCGCCGGGAACATTGCCGGTAGGAGTCTATCCGATAGAAATCGCATTCCTGGTCCAAAATTTTAAAAATGGGGCATATCGAGGCAATCAGGATCCGTGCGCCCCTCAACGATAACAAATAATTATAAATAATGTAAGAAGGAAACTTCCTTCTACCTCAAGAGTGAGGGTGAGTGACGATGAAAACGCGACTACCTGTAATCGTGCTGCTGATCCTGTGCCTGATGCTGCTGGCCCAGCCGGTCCTCGGGGGCGACCCCACCGGCGCCATCACACTGGCAGAGAATCCGGACGCACCGGTTAACTTTTCCTGGACCCTGCTCTGCGGGTTCCTGGTGATGTTCATGCAGGCCGGGTTCGCCATGGTTGAGACAGGTCTCACCAGGGCGAAGAACGCGGTGAACATCATGATGAAAAACCTGATGGACTTCTCCCTCGGGGCGCTGGCCTACTGGGCCGTCGGGTTCGCCCTGATGTTCGGGACATCCGCGGGGATCACCTCCCTGATCTTCGGATCCACGGGATTCTTCCTCGGAGGAGAGGCGTACGATGTGAGCACGCTCGAGCTGTGGTTCTTCCAGATGGTCTTCGCGGCCACTGCGGCCACCATTGTGTCAGGAGCCATGGCGGAACGGACAAAGTTCTCCACCTACTGTATCTACAGCGTGGTGATATCCGCCCTGATCTATCCGATCTACGGGCACTGGATATGGGGTGGCGGCTGGCTCAACGCGGCTGACTTCATGGTGGCCCTCGGAGGAGGCTACGGGGCGCTCGACTTCGCCGGCTCCGGCGTAGTGCACGCCCTCGGAGGGTTCGTGGCGCTTGCAGGGGCACTGATCGTCGGGCCCCGCCTGGGCAAGTACCGCAAGGACGGCACTCCCGTGGCGATACCGGGACACTCCCTAACGCTCGCAATGCTGGGTGTCTTCATCCTGTGGTTCGGGTGGTTCGGGTTCAACCCGGGGAGCACGCTCGCCGCAACCGAACTGAGGATCTCCGTAATTGCCGTGAACACCTGTCTCGCGGCTGCTGCGGGTGCGGTCACCATCATGCTTCTCACGTGGTGGCGCTACGGCAAACCTGACGCAAGTATGACCGGCAACGGGGTACTTGGCGGACTGGTGGCGATCACTGCAGGGTGCGCATGGGTCAGTCCTTACGCCTCTGTCCTGATCGGTGTGATCGCAGCGATCATCATCTACCTCGGCGTATGGTTCCTTGACTGGAAGATGCATGTCGACGACCCGGTGGGTGCGGTCGCGGTGCACGGAATGAACGGGATCTGGGGTCTCCTGGCGCTCGGGATCTTCGCCGACGGGACCTACGGGGTCTATACCACGGAAGGTCCGATGGTTACCGGGCTGCTCTTCGGGAACGCCGGGTTCCTCGCAGTCCAGGCGATCAGCGCAGTAGTGGTCTTCATCTGGGCGTTCGGGCTCGGGTATATCCTGTTCAGGATCCTGAAGGCAACGATAGGGGTCCGGGTCACCGAGGCCGAGGAGCTCGAAGGCCTCGATATCGGCGAGCACGGGGTTGCGGCCTATCCCAACTTCGTGACCACTGAACCTGCAATCGACGGGGAGAAATCATGAAAAAAGTGGAAGCAATCATAAGGACCATGAGGTTCGAGGACGTGAAGACCGCCCTCGAGGCGATCGGAGTGGAGTCCATGACCGTGACCGACGTGAAGGGTCGGGGGAAGCAGAAAGGTATCACCCAGCAGTGGAGGGGTGCCGAGTACGTGGTGGACATGATCCCAAAGACCAAGATCGAGATGGTGGTCGACGATCCTCTCGTGGAGAAGGTGGTGGACACCATCTGTACGGTGGCGAACACCGGCAAGATCGGTGACGGGAAGATCTTCATCATCCCGGTTGAGGACGCCATCCGGGTCAGGACCAGGGAACGCGGGACTACCGCGCTCTAAAAAACCAACTCTCTTTTTTCCGATTTTCTCTATTCCGGAAACCGCTGAACAAGAAGATACTTAAATAATGTGGTGGAAGTACTATTCGTGCTATGCTTATATAGCACGAGAGGAGGTGAGCCTCAACCGCACACACCGGATGAGAGAGATCTCAGGTCACGCGCATACCACGTCGTCAAGAGATTACGAGGAGACTGTTCAGACAGATCAGCAGCCTATGAAATTCCCCGGACCGTGTCAGCCGGAGGGATCGATACGCACACCACACATTCAGTTCCCCGGCGGACGGTCCGGGAGGCTCACCCTTTTTCAGGCCGGAAAAACCTTCGGAAAATGTTTCAACGGACCCCGTCGTATACGGCAGATTTTTTCACTCCTGCGGGGGCTGTCTCCGGACCTTTACCGAACCGGGGTCTATAACCTCAGAGGTCCGAACCGGAAAAAATGCACGACAGGATCATACCCGGGACCTGCAGGAATTTACCCCTTTTCATATCCGGAACCGCGCCGGAGGTACCTTCGAAAGATATGCCTGGAATTCCCAAAAAAAATTTAAAGAATACCTCTTAATTCCGGGTAATTACGGGAAAGCCCGCCACAATTGAAAGCATTTAACATCTCCGCGGCGGAGAATTCTTCAATCTGATTGCCATCACTCCGGGAGCGACCGCGTCGTCCCGAAGGATACAGATCGCCGTGATGACTGGATGGCAAACGGGGGGACCCATACCATGCGAATCCAGGAATTGTCTATCCGTGATTATCTCGCGCTCGCGCTGATGATCTGCCTAATCGTGACAATATCGGCAGCGGCACCGGTCAAGGTGGGAGATGCCTATATCCAGACCGAACGGCCGGCAAACTGCCAGTGGAACGGGACCGCCTGCGCCTGCAGCTGGGCCCTTAATCCCACGCCGATCTTCGGGGAGTATGCCCCCGTGACGGACGCCATGAAGGACGGCCCGCTGGTAAAGGGCCTCCATTCCTGGGCCGGGTTCATGGTCTGGCCGAACAATACCCTTACCGCCGTCAAGCCGATCAAGAACGTCTCCCCAAACGGCCTGGTCGTCAGTTACTGGGAGCCGCAGGACATGCCCTTCCTTCAGCAACCCATCTATGCGGACCCGCTCATCCTCCTCTTCCGACCGGTGAAATATTCCAATATCATGAACTACGGGGACGTCTCGGGCCTGGTCTTCTCCATGCCCATCCCCGTTGCGCTGCAGGGTGCGAAATACATGGATAATAACTGTACCGGGGGGACTTTTTCCGTGGATGACAAAACATTCGCGGTCGACCAGGGCGGGGCCTTCGCCTCAGGGCTCCGGGTGTTCCCCGCTGCCAATGTTACGGCAACCGGGCCCTCGTGGGTGCCCGACAACCTGGTGACCGACCGGATGGGAGACTGGGACGTGCATTTCCTCTACCAGCATACGGGCAGTGCCGAATATCTCGGGCTCGAACTGCCCAAGGGGTCGCCGTTCGCGCAATTTACCTGGCACGATGCCCCGCCTGGAGGAGTGATGGCCTTCAAGTTTTACCGGGAGGCCCCGTTCACCTCCACGATGCAGCGGTACAACATCACCACCTCGGATATCACCGCCCCGGTCTCCGGGGTTGATAACCTGGGGTGTTACCTGGTAGGGACAAACCAGGACCTTATCCTGGAGTCCACCGATAAACCCGGGACCTACACGAACTGGAATTTCTTCGCCGTGTACTACGATATCCGGAAGTACCAGGTGACCGAGGACCCCGGAAACGGGATTGCCCTCACCAGAATTGCGAACACCACCGGCGAGGACACCTTCGTGATCGCCGGGCTCCCTGTGATCTCCTATCCGAAAGGCCAGGGGAGCGGTGACCCCGCCATCCCCACCAGGGAACAGGCCCTCTCCGAGTCCAGCGCCTGGGCGGTTGCGCTTGCACCTTATGCGTTCAACTACGTGACCGGGACAGAAGTATCCTACTCGGTGGACCATGCGACCGGTCTCCTCCACACCACTTACCATGCAGCCACCGCCACGCAGGGCCCCGTGGGTGCCTCGGCCGGGAAAAAGACCGTGATGCTCCTCCAGCGTCACCAGTATGGGACGTTCGAAGACGGCCGTGATAATGTCTCCGTGTTCGACGGGGACCTCGGTGCAGTGAGCCTTTATCCCCTCGCCCCGGGGATCTGGAACCAGAGCATGCCCGCGGTGAACAACGGGCACTACCAGTACTGGATTCCCAAGGGGAAGCTCGTTCCCATCACCGCGGAGAGTTTCTCCACGTCCTACGTGTTCAACAACTTCCTGCCCTTCATGCCCCCGGTCGATGCGAACGCCACCAAGGACGGGGAATTCTTATGGCACATCATCAACTGCGACCAGTCGGATTATACCCAGAAGAACGCCGGGGCATATCCCCCGTTCTGGACCTACATCGACGGCGGGCAGCAGGACGCAAACTACAACATGGCAAAGGAGATCCGGTACGTTTCCGGAAAACTGGCCGTCACGAAGGAGCTTTCCCGGGTGGCCAACCAGAGCCGGGTGATCACCGGGGAGACCGCCTGGGACTATGAACACTGGGCGCTCTCAAATGCGTCATGGAATGGCACGGACTACTATGCCACCTCTCGCGATCACCCCTACGACCCGACCCTTGCGCACCAGCGCGATCTCGAAGCGGTTGAGGAATTCTTCAGGCTCTACACGATGCAGACGCCGTTCCGGTCGTCCAGGCAGACAGACGGGAGCGCTTGGCAGTACTCCCCCTACTATTTCCTGTACGACAGGACGCTCGGGGCGATCTTCATGTACCCTGCCCAGGGGCCCGATAAAGCAGGCCAGCAGGGAGGTCCGGCAGACCAGATCGCCTACGGGTACTTCCCCATGCCGACGCGGAGCGAACTCTACGGGGGGGCGCGCTGCGGTTTCGGAAATGCAGCCGAATGGAATGACGACCACTACCTGTACGGAGACCTGATCGCCTCGGCCGCCATGACGGGGTGGTTCGACCGGGAATGGGCCGCTCCGGAGCACTACGGCTCGCTGATTGACCAGATGATCATGTCCATCGCCTACGACCCCGGGGTAACCACATTCTACAGGAACCCCGAACTCCGTTACTCGAAGATGAACTTCTTCGACCAGTGGGCGGGGCAGTCCTGGACCCAGGGGCAGATCGACGGGTACTGGCAGCTCGAGGGCAAGAACGACAATACGCTCGGGGAGACCATGCAGGCCTGGGCGGGGATCGCGCTATGGGGGAGCGTGACAGACCGGCCCCAGGTCACCGACCTCGGGATCTACCTCTATACCACCAACCTGTACAACGCGGACGCCTACTGGTTCGACAAGACCGGTTCCTACATCCCGGACTACCGTGCAACCGCCGCGGTCTGGTCAAAGGACGGGGACTATATCCCGGTCACCTCCGACCCCCTCGATCCGAGGAGCCATAACTCGGGGGAGTCCATGTGGGACCGCTGGTTCAACTGGGGCAACCCGAAGATCACCTGGCCGTCAGAGCAGGGTGCGCAGAAGACCTCGATGGTACCCAAGGTCTACCAGATGAAGGTCTCGAACTTCGGGCAGTTCGGGCTCACCCCGAGCTCCAACATGTTCAACATGTGGCTGCCAATGACCCCCTATTCGCTCGGGTTCGGGCGGGACAAGGACTACATGCAGTACTTCACCCGCACGGTGGACTACTCCCCGAGCAGCGGGTACTGCCAGAGCACCGACCCGGGCGGGCTCGCCTACCGCACCACCGAGAACCAGCAGAGGGCGCTGGTCGGAGTCACGACCTCGGTGCCGGGGATCTCCAAGGAGCCCTACGACTGGTTCTGGGAGGACCTGATCCAAAAAAACCGCCAGGGTGAATCCGCCAGCTACCCCTATAACCTTGACTGGTGGAACCCGATCAAGAGCTCGGTCTTTGATTCCCAGTCCATCTCGGAATCGCTGGACTATTTCTGGGCCCTCGACCAGTACGGGACCCCCGACTTCCGGTACTTCGGGTATTCCGCCGATGCGGACACCGCCGGACTTACCCAGCCCTATACCGCGGCATTCACCGATTCCTACGGCCATACCACGTTCGTCGCGTGGAACCAGCACGCGAAGGCAGTCACGGTGAACTGGTGGAACGTGGGATCTTCAGCGAAAGGGACTTCCGGCATTCTCCAGAACGCACTCCAGGTGCCCCCGGGATGGTACGCCACGATTACGGTCCCCGAGCGCGACACGCCGATCGTCTGCAGTGTCTCCGTAACCCCCGGAAACGTGACTCCCGGCCAGTCGGCAAACCTCACTGTCAGGGTGAAGAATACAGGAACCACCAGGATCTCGGGAGTCCGGGTAACCCAGTACCTCCCCTCACGGGTTTCGGTGGTCTCCGGGGACCCGGGGATGGTCACCCAGGCCGGCTCGGTATACTGGCCGCTTTCCGGGCTTTCCCCGAATGAAGAGAGGACTTTCAACCTCACCGAGCGCTTCGCGGTCACCGCCAACGGGCAGGTGGCGCAGATCGCCTTCGTGAACGGGACGCTTCCCACGGGGGAACCGGTGGAGTACTCGAATTACACGGTGGTCACCGCGGAGGGCGGACCGGGGATAGGCCTTGCCGTCTTGGCCGAACCCACAAATATCGCCGTGGGAAGGAACACTACTTTCAACCTCACGGTGACCAACACCGGGACCGAACTGCTGCAGAACGTCTACGTGATCCAGCACCTCTCCCAGTACCTGGTCTTTGAAGAAACCATCCCCACGGTTAATAAGAGCGATTTCAAGGATGGCGTCCTCACCCTCAACTTCAACCGGACGCTCGCCCCGGGCGACGCGATACCGGTGCAGGTGATCGCCCGGGCTGTCACCGCGGGGAACGTCACCGTAGAGACCGAAGCTCACGGGGCCCTCCCTGCCGGCACGGTGAACGCATCGGCAAACACTACCCTCCTGATCACCGGCCAGGGCCCGGCGATCGACGTGGATCTTGACTCGGACTCCGTATCGGCAGTCGCGGGGGGTCCCCTGAAAATGAGGATCACGGTCACCAACACCGGGAGCATGACCTGGGACACCGTGACGGTGCAGTATTACCTGCAGCCGCCCGGCCCGTATGTCATACCCGGACAGGGGACGGCTCCGCTCTGGAACGAGACCCCTGCGCCGAATATCTACATGTGGGACTACGATCCCGGGCACCGCCCCGGATGGAAGGGGTTATCTGCGGGCGAGAACCTGACCATCGTACTTGCAACCACGGTGACCGCAAACGCAACCGGGGACCTTTCCAATTACGTTCAGGTGAACGGCGCCGCCGCGGGCGGGAAGGTGGGGCAGGATAATGCGACCCTGGTAATCCCTGTAGTCCACGGCGGGACCTCCCCGGATTTCACCGCAAGCCCCCGCGAGGGCACCTCGCCGGTCACCGTGCAGTTCACCGACACCTCGACCGGGAACCCGGTGAAATGGTTATGGAACTTCGGCGACGGGAGCATTCCCTCGACCGTGCAGAACCCGGTCCATACCTATACCCGTACCGGCCAGTGGGATGTGACCCTCACGGTCTACAGGGATAACGCCTCGGTAGGAGTGAATCTCACCAAGAAAGACTACATCTCCGTAAAGAACGCGCCGCAACCAGGGCTCCCAGATGCGCAGTTCAGCGCCTCACCCCGCGACGGTTCGGCCCCGCTCGAGGTCCAGTTCACCGACCTCTCCACCGGCGGGCCTGATTCATGGTCGTGGACCTTCGGAGACGGGGGACTATCGAGCCTGCAGAACCCGAAATATAACTATAAGAGGCCGGGTACTTACTCGGTGGTCCTCACGGTGAAGAACAGCGGGGGATCCGACAAGGAGGTGAAATCCGGGTACATCACCGTCGGAGTGGCGCCGGGACCGGGTGTCCCCCACGCAGACTTCTCGGCGAACACCACCTCGGGCACGATTCCCTTCACCGTCCGCTTCACCGATGCTTCGACCGGGAACCCGACCCGGTGGATCTGGACCTTCGGGGACGGAGGGTACTCTTCAGAGCACAACCCCGTCCACACGTATACGCGGCCGGGTGAGTTCGATGTGAAACTGATCGCATCGAACGGCAAGGGAAGCAATGGAAAGACGGTCGTTGATTACATCGTGGTCCGGGAAGCCCCCGGGCCCGGGGTGCCGGATGCGAACTTCTCGGTAAACGTCACCAACGGGACCCTCCCCTTCACCGTGAACTTCACCGACCTCTCTACCGGGGACCCGACCTCCTGGATATGGAACTTCGGTGACGCGAGTATTCCCTCCGCCGAACGGAACGTCACCCATACCTATACCCGGCCGGGTGCCTTCGACGTCACCCTCTCGGTGGCGAACGCGGCAGGCCGGGATAATCAGACGGTCACCGACTGCATCGTGGTGACGGGGTAACCCTTATTTTTTCAGGCCGGGTCCCGGAAGGGGACGAGGGCCGACTTTTTTTTACCGGGGGGCCACAGGTCCGTCAAATTCTGCGGCGGGAAAAGAAGTTTTATATCTCCAAAGAGACTTCCATTCTTTCGATAGTGCCCCCGACCCGGGAATAATCCGCGATCTGCCTCCCGGGCCCCCTGCAGTCCCGGTGCCCGCCGGTTGAGTCCCCGGCCCCGGCTCCGTGAGCGTAGGGGGTGCAAAGGACACGACCTCTTTCACAGGAGTCCACATTCATGAAGTTATGGAGAACCATCCTCGCAACCGGGGTGCTTGTGCTATGCCTGCTCTTCGCAGGATGCACCACCCCAGCCCCGGAACAGTCGCCGGTCACCCCCGCGGAGACCGCCGCGCCCGTGGAAATTACCAGTTTGACCACACCTGCCCCCCCGCAGACCTTTGAGCCCGCGATCACCGTACGCTCGGCCTCCGTCTTCGAACCGGACTTCTCCCGGGTAGAGTACCGGATAACCACGGTATCAGGCGAACAGACCTCCACCACCCTTCTTGATATGGACCGTTCAATCACGGAGTTCCAGGGAGTTCCGGCCGTATTCTACCGGACGAGCATGTCGAACGAGAATATGACCGTCATCTCAAACGTCTATTTCGATACGGACATGGAGACCCTCCTCGGCGGGTCGGTGAACCAGACCGTCCAGGGCAATTCCATCTACCAGGAGCTCTCGCCGGAACCTCTGGACCAGAGCGGAATAATGCTCTGGGAGAAGGAGACCACGCTCACCTACCAGGGGAACGAGACCGTGACCGTCCCCGCGGGGACCTTTAATGCTACCCGGTATGTCATTCCCACCACGTACGGGGAGTTCACCTATTGGGCCGCCCCGGGCATCCCGATTCCCATCAGATACACTGCGGGGATCGACAGCAACGGGAACCCGATCTACGCCGAAATGGTAAGGATCGAGCGACCGTAAGATCACATCATCTTTTTTTAATAGTTACCCTTCCCGGATTGCGAAAAACCACAATCCCGGATTCTTTTTCCGGAGTTCAGCCCGGGAGCTTCCGGTAACCGTTGCAGGGTGCTGTTTGTGCACAACACAATCTACATCTCCGCGAACGCGGTACCGGATCCCAATGATACAGGAACCAGTCCCGTTCGAAGAGGTCGTGGCATTTCACGGGCACCGTTGCCCGGGGCTCGCCCTCGGATACCGCGCCGCACGGATCGCCATGGAGGAACTGCATGCGACCCGATCGGGGGATGAAGACCTTCTCGCCATCGTGGAGAACGATGCCTGCGGGGTGGACGCGATCCAGTACGTGACCGGGTGCACCCTCGGGAAGGGCAACCTGATCTTCTGGGACTTCGGAAAACAGGTGTATACGTTTGTCAACCGCACGACCGGCGATGCGGTCAGGATCTCCCAGAGAACCGAATTTGCGAACCGGAGGAGGGCACAGGGTTCGGAGGACCTCCGGGCGAAGGTCGTGGCGGGAACCGCGACGGCAGAGGAGGAGACCGCGTTCCGCCACCAGGCGAACCAGACCGTGGAAGAGATCCTGGCGATGCCGGGCGAAGAGATCTACCGGATCGAACATGTCCGGGCGGAGGTGCCCGAACGGGCAAGGATCTTCCTGTCTCATCCGTGTGCGGTCTGCGGCGAGATGGTCTCCGAGTCACGGGCACGGGTGAAGGACGGGAAGATCGTGTGCCTCCCCTGTGCGGGGGAGTATACCCGCGGATGGTGCTGAATGGAGTGCATCGGGAACCGGGTTCCTTGAAGGATCATCCGCCTGAATAACATAGCCTCTCCGGAGGGTGCCTTTGCAGCGGCCCCGGAGCACTATCTCTGTAAACATTTCGATAACAGGATCCTGGAAATACGACAATCCCTGTATATTCGGCGGGTCGCCGAGCGGCGGGGCGGAGCCCTGGGGCGTTATATAATACAAATTCAGTTTTTTTTTGGTTTTTCTGAATCCTTTTTTCGTGACGTTCTCGGGGGCTTCGCCCCCGCCACTGCGGCAACCCCCAGTGCGATATCTCTGACAAAAGTTAAATCCTGGCGGGTTACGACGGAGTCCATACTCACTACAGGTCGCAAAAATCCAGGGCACACGACAGTCCGGGCATATCCTGTCGGGGCGCCTCAGCGGCGGGGTGCAGCCCCTGGAACGTCATATCATGCATATTCAGTTTTTTTGTTTTTCCTACTCTTTCTTTTCACCGTTCCCAGGGCTTCGCCCGTCCCCTGCGGCATCCCCCGGCGTGATACCTCTGGTAAAAGCTCCCCCGGGTCGAGATCGATCGCTTTAACCCGATACACAGATCGGCGGGCATATGACAAATACAGGCCCATAAATCGGGGATTTTGCCTCGGCAAAAAAAGAGAGTACGGTCGGCCGGGACCCCGGCAGTGTCGGAGAGAGACGTGCGTGGATTGCCCGTAACGCGAGAGAGTCCCGGTGTATGAGGCTCATGCTGTGTTCCAGACGGCCTGCAAGGTAATGTGGGACCGTCGTAGTAATAATATTTTTTATTTTTTTCACACTTATTAGAAAAAAAAATTATTTTTATATGCGTTCCGGCTCCCGGACGCACTGGTCCGGTAGCGTGGCCTGCGGAAGCCCCCGCGAGAATTTATATCCGCAAATCATCCATTCACAGAAGGATGACCGAAGAGTACTCGTCCGGGAGCAAGCGGATGGTGAGGCTGACCGCCGCCCTCGGGTCGGCGGCGGCACCGTTCATGGTGGCCTCGATCATCGTCGCTTCCCCTGAGATAGGCAGGGAATTCTCGGCCGACGTGGTGCTCCTGGGCTGGGTGACCGCTGCGTTCTTCCTTACCGCGGCATCGTTCCTGATCCCGTTCGGGAGGATCGCCGATATCCGGGGGGCAAAGAAGGTGTTTACCACCGGGCTCGCCATGTACGTGGTCTCAGCGGTCATCTCGGCCGCTGCGCCCGATATCTATGTACTGATTGCCGGGCGTGCCCTTACCGGGATCGGGGCGGCGATGATATTCGGTACCTCGATCGCCCTGCTCTCCCTGGTGTTCCCCCCGCACGAGCGGGGGAAGGCGATCGGGATTAATGTCACCGCCATGTTCGTGGGGTTCGTATCAGGACTCCTCCTCGGCGGACTGCTCACCACCTACGTCGGGTGGAGGAGCATCTTCCTCGTGGTCGCGGTGATCGCGGTCGCCGACCTCGCACTCATCCTCACCCGGGTCCGGGGAGAGTGCGAAATTGCGAGGATCAATGATTACGACCCCCTGGGGATGGTGCTCTGCACAGGCGGGATCCTGCTCTCCGTCTATGGACTCTCCGGGGTAGGGAACACCCCTGGGAGGCTCGCGCTTGTCGCCGGGCTCCTCGTCCTCGGTGCATTTTTCATCCGGGAGCGGCACACCCCCCACCCCCTGGTCCACCGCGGGTTCGGAACTGTTACGTTTGCGGCCTCTGCGGTTACGAACATCATCTTCAACGGCGGTTCTTTCGCCGTTTCATTCCTGTTGTCGCTCTATTTCCAGTATGTCGACGCGATCGATCCCGCCCTCACCGGGGTGCTGCTGATCGTACCCCAGGTGTTCACCGTCCTGATTGGTCCGTTCTCCGGCGCCCTCTCCGACCGCATATCCCCCCGGCTGGTCGCCGCGGCGGGTGCCCTGGTGAACGGGCTCGGAGTGCTCCTGCTGGTTTCCCTCGGTGCGGGCACCCCCCTCGTCCTTGTCATACTCTCGCTGGCGCTGAACGGTGTCGGCATCGCATTGTTCATGCCCTCCGTGATCACCTGGGCGATGGCCGTCATCCCGGGCGAATACACCGGTGTCGCATCAGGGATCACCGAGACCTCGCGGCTCGCCGGGATCACGGTGAGCAATGCGGTGGTGATCATCGTGTTCGGCGTTTTCATGGGCGGGGCCCAGGTCACCCTCGCTGAGATCCCGGCGTTCCTCGCCTCGACCCGGGCATGTTTCCTGGTCTACCTGGGGCTCTCGGTCGCCGCGGCGATAGTCGCCGTACTCGTCTACCGGAGGGAACACAGGCACGTTTCCACGAAGGAAGAAATTCCCGGATAACACCAGACGGAATATTATGGTTACGCGCGAAATCCATGATCTGACAAAATGTCGGAACGCATCAGCGAGCAGAAGAGGCACCGGCCGTGGTTCGGATGGAATCCCGGACCCGACACCTCCATGGCCTTCCTTACCGGGATCATCTGGATCGGTGCCTACTACCTGCTCACTCACTTCAGCGATCCCCCGCTGTCGACACTCTACGGGATCCTGGCGATGCTCCTCGTGGTGGTGGTCCCGGTCTGGTGGTTCTGCCTGCACCGGGGGCGCCCGCTCCGCGAACTTGGTATCACCGGCCTGCGCTGGAAGGAGAGCCTCCTGGTCAGCATCATCGTGGCGGTCCCCTTTTTCTGGCTCATCGCGGGACAGTACGGGAGTATGGGTGCGGAGGTGCTCGCCCCCCAGATCGTCGCGAATGCCCTGATCCTGTGGGAACCCTTCTTTGTGTTCTGCTGGCTCGAACTTCGTTTCGGCGAGGCGTTCGGGATAATTCCCGGAATTCTCCTGGCAGGCCTGTTCTTCGGCGCCTACCACATCGGCACGTATCCTCCGGCGGCCGTGGGGGTACTTGCGCTCTATGGTATCCTTTTTGCGGCGATATTCCGGCTCACGGACAACCTCCTCTCCATGTGGCCGATCGCCTGGGCCGCATCTTCTGCGAAAGGAACTCTCGCCGGAGGGATGCTCTTTGCCTGGAACGATGTCACCCAGGTTGCCCTGGTGCTTCTCCTGCAACTTGCGTTTATCGGGTGGATCTGGAGAAACTGGGGAACGGATCGGGGTAGGTCTTCCGTCGAGGCCGGACAGGCAAGAAGATCACGTGAAGATCCGGAAAGGTGATATCGGGGAAGATAAAGAACCGAAAGATTGAATAAGAAAAATATAGGCCGGGCTTTTTTTCACCGGGGACCGGTGCCCCGAACCGCTCCTACTCTTCCGCCTCGCAGATCGCGAGCTGGTACATCCAGTCCATCAGGCGGTGACATTCCTGGGCATTGCACTCCTCGTCGCAGCCGATACAGGGAACGAGCTCGTCCCCGGCGAGGATCTTGCAGGGGTCCACTGGTCGTCGGGTCGCTTTCAGGACATAGGTCTTTATGCCGTCTTTTTTGTATTCGATCCGCTCGATGAGGCCGCTGTCGAGCAGCCTCTTCACGATCCGCGAGCATTTCCTGCTGTCCACATCGAGGATCTTCCAGAGTTCGCTCTGGAGTACCCCCTCCGGATGGGACTGGATCACCTTGAGTGCATCATCTGCCGGGTTTGTCATAGGTTCCATTTAGAGGATTGGGGAGATGGAAAGGATGTTGTTCCCCCGGATCACCACGGTTCCGAGGGTGCGTCCGCGCTGGTTGTCCTCCATCTCGATTGTCTCGTCCATATGGAGATTCAGGTACTCGTCCACCGCAACCAGGCGACCCTGGAGCTTTCGGGGATCATCCTTTATTTCCACGATAATTTTGGAATCAACGAGAGAAAATACCTTTTTTATAGGAAGCACAATTCCGTTAACCATCTGCGTTTATTAGGGCTGTGGGGATATTAAAATTTGCTTTGATCCCCTCATGCCCGGGATCGCCTTCCCCAAAAAAAAATTACTCGGGGAGGGGCTTCCACCTGTTTTTCAGGGTCTTTTCCACGATGGGGAGAGTGGTGTATTCCATCTCCTCCAGGGAGAGCCGGTGGGGCTCGAACGGGCCCATTGCCCTGAGCACATCGGCAATCTCGTTGCACCGGTCGCGGACCCGGTCATAGGACGGGTCGTCGAACATGTCGGCCGGCCCGATCAGCTTCCCGTTGCAGACCTGGAACCCCAGGCATATCACCCTCGGCGGGCCGTCGAACCGGGCGCAATTGGCGTCCGGAAGACCTACCGGCATAAAGGGCCCGTGGTGTGACCCGCGCATCCACCCTGCAACAATGGTCGGGATGGTGAAGGGATCGATCACTTCTCCCACGGAGGGAAGACCGCTCTGGGCCCGGACAATCATGACAGGATCGTCCTTGCCGACGTACCTGCCTGCCATAAGGTTTAACCGCTGGGTGGAGGTCGACGCGGCGATCACGCCGTCCTTCCTCCGGACCGCCTTGACCACGTACCGGGAGGGAGCCCCGATGTACGCGAGCAGGCTGTAGGACTCCTCCGGAGTCTTGAACTCGACCACCCTCTTGTCGATGACATCGTGCACCTCGAAGACGAACCCCTCGTGCATCGTGGGGTCGATCACCAGGCCGGGATTGGAGAACGGGTCTGCAAATATCTTGTACAGGTAAAAATTCCATGCGCCGGGCTCGGTCTTGTCGGCCATGAACACCAGCACCGGGTCGGACCCCCGCTCCTCGAACTCCATCTCCGCAACGCCCGGCCCCATTCCTTTCACGTTGCCCGAGAACGCGTCGGCGAGCATGTCCTGGCCTGCACCGTAGAGTTTCATCTCCCTGGCGATCTTGGTGCATTCCATAAAGACCTCCCAGGCAAGCTTGTGGATCTCGACGTTATCCTCGCCCCGGGTGTGGGTCATGATCAGTTCAAGGTCGTCCCCGCAGTGGGTGACGAACGAGTCGATGAGCAGCTTCCCCTCCTGCTCTTTCAGCATCCTGGTCGCCTTCTCAAGGAGTTTCGGATGAGTCCTGGAGTGGCCGGGATAGCTACCCACATCGGCTTTTATCACAGAAATGGTGGTCTTTGGCATATGATCAGCTCCACTAGTAAATGCGCGATCAGATTATAAAATATGTGGGATTGGGGGAGAATCGCCGGATTATCCTTCAGATGAGGGATTTTCCTGCTCTTTTGCCGCAATCTGGTAGGAGACTTCCAATACCCCGTGGCGGAAGGAGATCTCCACGGTCTTCTTGTCCGCCGGCGGGACCTCCGCACCGGTGCGATACTGCCGTTCCTGGTCCTTGGCCCAGATGAAGACCCGGTTGTCCCGGAACAGTACCTGGACGTTCTCGGCCGACATACCCGGGAGCTCGGTCACCAGGGTCACGTGGCTTCCGAGCCGGTGCACCTCGATCTCCGGTTCGGTGGAATTTCCGCGGCCGCCAGGTCCTCCCGAAGGGGGGATGCCGGGGAAGCTCCCGGGGGGGACGACGATCTTCATCCCGATGAATATAGGGTGGCCTTCGCCGTCCTCGGCCTGCTGCATCAGTTCCCGGATCATGTCCTCGATCCGTTTGTATGCGTCGTTTGTCTTGTCGCTCATTGATTGTCGCTCTTTTGGGTGAACGTCCCTAATTTTTCAGCTGCGCCTCCACTTCATGCGTCCGGCGCCTGATCTCATTGAAGTCTTTGTTCCGGGCAAAGGTGACTTCCCGGAGTCCGGTGGTATCTACCGTGTGGTCTCTCCGCAGTTCCGCCTGTTTTAAGGTGGCGGCCGCGTTCTCAAGGATCTCCCTCTGGTCGGAGTTGTAGAGCATCTCCCAGGACTGCCGCTCGGAAGATTCCAGGGTGTCGCGGTCGAGCGACCCCCTGACTTTCTTCTCCGCGTCCTCGAAGTGCTTCCGGGTCAGGCGCACGTTCGAGATGGCGTCCTCCATCTCCTGCGTGCCTTTGCCCGCCATCACGGAGATGAACTCCCTCATGGCCTGGAGCTTGGCCTGCCGTACCAGCGCTTCGATGTCCGCACCTACATAGTTCTCGGTCTCGGCAACGAGCTGGTCGATGTCCACGTCGCTCGCGAGCAGGGCCCCGGCGTTCCGCAGGTAGACCTCGAAGATCTTCTTCCTGCCTTCCTTGTCCGGCGGAGGGACGTAGATGTGCCGCTCCATCCGGCCCGGACGCATGATCGCCGGGTCGATCATATCGGGCCTGTTGGTCGCCCCGATCACCGTGACATCCTTGAGCTCTTCGAGCCCGTCCAGCTCGGTCAGGATCTGGGAGACCACGCTCTCGGTCACGTGGGAGGATCCCACGTAGGTCCCCCGCCGGGGGATAAGGGCGTCGACCTCGTCGAAGAAGATGATCGCCGGGGCGGCCATCCGTGCCTTGCGGAAGACCTCCCGCACTCCCTTCTCAGACTCCCCGACCCACTTTGAGAGGAGCTCCGGCCCTTTCACCGAGATGAAGTTGCACTCGCTCTCGTTCGCGACCGCCTTGGCGAGGAGCGTCTTCCCCGTGCCGGGCGGCCCGAAGAGCAGGATGCCCTTCGGGGGCTTGGTGTCGAGTTTCGCGAACACCCCCGGGTACTTCAACGGCCACTCCACCGCCTCTTTCAACTCCTGTTTCACGTCGTCGAGCCCGCCCACGTCGTCCCAGGAGAGGTCCGGGACCTCCACCAGGACCTCGCGCATGGCGCTCGGTTCCACGTGCTTCCTCGCCTCGTCAAAGTCTTCCTTGGTCACCCGGAGCTGCTCGAGCATCTCCGACGGGATCTCCTCGTCGATCTCAATCTTGGGGATGACCTTCCGGAGGGCGTGCATCGCCGCTTCTTTTACCAGGAGGGCGATATCGGCCCCCACGAACCCGTGGGTGTTGTCCGCATACTCTTCCACGTTCACGTCATCGGCCAGGGGGACCCCCCGGGTGTGGACCTGGAAGATCTCCATCCTCCCCTTTTTGTCCGGGATGCCTATCTCGATCTCCCTGTCGAACCGCCCGCCCCTGCGAAGCGCCGGGTCGATGGCGTCGGGGAGGTTGGTGGCCGCGATGACCATCACCTGGCCCCTCGCCTTCAACCCGTCCATCAGGGAGAGGAGCTGGGCCACCACCCTTCGTTCCACCTCTCCCTTGGTATCCTCCCTCTTCGGGGCGATGGAATCGATCTCGTCGATGAAGATGATCGCCGGGGAGTTCTCCTGGGCCTCGTCAAAGACCTCGCGGAGCTTGCCCTCGCTCTCCCCGTAGTACTTGCTCATGATCTCCGGGCCGGAGAGGGAGATGAAGTGGGCGTCCACCTCGTTTGCGACCGCCTTGGCGATGAGCGTCTTTCCCGTCCCCGGCGGCCCGTAGAGCAGGACTCCCTTGGGAGGTTCGATCCCCAGCCGTTCGAAGAGCTCGGGGTGGCGGAGCGGGAGCTCGATCATCTCCCGCACCATCTCCAGTTCCCGGGAGAGGCCGCCGATGTCCTCGTAGTGCACGTCAGAGACCTCGCCCTTCTTTTCTTCCTCCGGCTGGTAGGGCGTCTCCTTCAGTTCGATCTCGGTATCGTCGGTGACCACCGCGATCCCCTTGGGGACCACCTTGGAGATGACCAGGGTGATGGCATTGCCGATCACGTCCACCCGGACGCTCTGGCCCTCCATCACCGACCGGCCCCGGAGCATTCTCGCGAGGTACTGCTCCCCTCCCACCAGACGGATGGGCTGGGTCGGCTGGATCACCACTTTCCTGGCAAACCCGACCTCGATCTTCCTGATCCTGACACGTTCGTCGACGCCTGAACCGGCGTTGCCCCGGACCGTCCCGTCGATCCGGATGATGCCCTGGCCGGAATCCTGGGCGAATCCGGGCCACACAATCGCGGTAGCCTTCTTCTTGCCCTGGATCTCTATCACGTCGCCGCTGACCAGCCCCAGTCCCCGCATCACTTCGATCGAGAGGCGCGCGATACCCCGTCCGGCATCGTCCCGGGCCGCCTCCTTGACCACTACCTCAAAGTAATCCTTATCTGTCATCGTAACCTATCCTATTGTCAGAGGTTTACTTTTAGTTAGTCATTATTGTATATAAATATTGTTCTGATACCGGTGAATCAGACCACGATAACCTCTTTTTCGGTGACGATAAGGTCCATCTTCATATCATGCTCGTCGGCCGGGAGATCGTCTACCTCCTGGCAGGAGAATGCCACCGCAATACGCTTCAGGTGGGGATTTTTCTCCAGGAAACGGTCGTAATATCCGGCCCCGTAGCCCAGCCGGTGGCCGTTCCTGTCGAATGCGATGACCGGGACCACCACCACGGGGATATCCTCGGCACGGGCGGGGATCTCGGCACCGATCGGTTCGGGGACCGAGAAGGTGCTCACTCTGAGCGAGGTGAGGTCCCGGAGGTAGGAGAGCCGGAGACTGCAGTCCCGGGCCTGGATGATAGGGACCACCACCTCCGTTCCCCGTTCCAGAAGGGACCGGATGAACCGGTGGGTCTCCACCTCGGGCGGCTTGGAGACATACACCATCACCGGGCTCTCCCCGTCGAGGAGGGAAAGCAGCCGCTCGAGGATCACGCCGCTGTACCGGTCGGCCTCTTTCGCCGGTAGAGAATCCCGTGCCTTGCGGGCGGATTCCCGGAGCTGCTGCTTGGAACTCATCTGCCGGAGATGTTGGATGAAATAAAAGATAATCATGCCCATCAGGGACACGCAGAGACCGGCCGCCGGGGAACCGCTCCTCCCGGACAAACGGACCACACGCGCCCAGGTTTCCTGGATCTCCCATCCCAACCCGCCTGACCGGATAGTTATTTATGCGTTGACCTGTTAGGGGTGTTCACCGGAGTGATTCAAGAAATGCCCTACATATGGAGGAGCAATAACGAGGTCGACGAGACGATCGTGGTGATCAAGAACCAGCTGGACCACGGCCCCGAGATCCCTGCATGGCTGCTCTCGATCGTAAACGCGTCAATTGCAGATTCGGAGCAGCGGTACTCGGACTATTTTGCCAGGGAACTGAAAAAATGGGCGCCGGACACCATCGGATACTTCGAGGAGGCGCTCGGTCTTCCCAAGGCCTGGAACAGCAACAGGGACGTGGAGGCGTTCGTCACGGTCATCAGGGACTTCGAAGATGCGGGGGAGGGGATGCCGAACTGGCTCGCCGCGACGGTCAACCGCGTCATCACAGAATCAGACCAGGTGAAGATCCGATATTTCTTCGAGGCCCTGAAGCGGTCCTCGCCGGAGTCGATGAAGCACTTCGACGAGGGAGTCACCGCGTTTTAATCTTATTTTTTTTTGGGTATGCGGATTTGAATTTCATTTTCATCGCATTGTAAGTTCCAGAATATGTTTCGAAGAATAAAACCCACCCCGCTCAGCGTGGTCGGCGCGACGCCTCGTCGGGTCGCGTCTGGGCCGATTCGGTGATCGTTTGAGGAACGCTATCAGATGAAGCCATCCTGATTAACGATCAATTTTATGGATCAGCCGCCGGGGGATCCTTCGTCGTCGTCGTTCATCTCTATGACTGTTCCAATTCCCTGTGATTCCAGAATTATACACTAACCCTGGACGGAAAGGAGTCATATTAAAAAACGAGTTATCGTTTCCCGCACACCGATTCCAGCTCCCGCAGCCCCGATGCAAGCACTTTCGTCCTGCCGATCGCACCCGCGATCAGGATGGTATCCCTGACCTGTTCCCTTGTGGCTCCGGCCTTGAGCGCGGCCCCTATATGGACTTTCATGCAATGAGGCGCATCCGATGCCGCGGCCGCCGCGATTGCCACCAGTTCGGCGGTGACCGGGTCGAGAGACTCCGGTCTCCCGGCGAGATAATCAGTCAGGACAGAGAGGACGAAATAGTCCTGCCGCTCTTTCAGGGTGGAAAAGATGGCGGGTTCGACCCCCAACACCTCCCTGGCATCGTTGCAGAGGTCTTTTTCCATCTCGGGTGCGTGGGTCAGGAACTCGCGGAGATATTGTCGGTTTTCCGGTTGCATATGGGAGGTGGGGGAGACTTCACGAAAAAGAGCGTGATACGATCCCGGCGTGTGGAAAGTGATGCGGGTCGTTGGAGTTCGGTAAAGAGGCAGTGAATATCCAGGGAAGCCGGGAGGCCACTGCAATGGAAACAACGCCGAAATTTCACGAAAAAAGAGAATTATGCCGGATGTCAGGGATTATTCAGAAGCTGAAGTGCTTGTTCACGATCTTCAGGGCGCAATAGTCCCCGCACATGGTGCAGGCGTCGGTATCGGCCGGCATCCGCTCCGCCCGGATCTGGCGGGCCCGTTCGGGGTTCATCGCAAGCTGGAACTGCCGCTCCCATTCCAGGTCCCGGCGGGCATGGCCCATCTCGAGGTCCTGGTCGCGCTTCTTCAGCTTGATCATATCCCCGACGTGGGCGGCGATGCGGGAACTGATCACCCCTTCGTAGACCTCCTCCGGGGTGGGGAGGGCGAGGTGCTCGGCGGGGGTGACGTAACAGATGAAGTCCGCACCGTAGGCCGAGGAGAGGGACGCCCCGATAGCGGCGACACGGTCGTCGTACCCGGGAGCGATATCGGTCACCAGCGGGCCCAGCATGTAGAAGGGTTTCCGGTTGGTGACCCGCTTCTGCAGGATCACGTTCGCCTGGATCTCGTCGATCGGGATGTGCCCCGGGCCTTCCACGATCGTCTGGACCCCCTCGGCGTGGGCCTTGTCCGCGAGCTCGGCGTTGATGATGAGCTCCTGGATCTGCGCCCGGTCGGTCGCGTCATGGACCGCTCCCGCACGCATGCCGTTGCCCATGGAGAGGGTGACCTCGTGCTCTTTCATGATCTCGAGCAGGTAATCGAACTCAGAATAAAGCGGGTTCTCCTTCTCGTTGTGGAGCATCCACGCGGTCATGAACGCACCGCCGCGGGAGACCAGCCCTCCGTGCCGTCCCTGGTTCTGCAGCCGCTTGACCGTCTCCCAGTTGATGCCGGTATGGATGGCCATGAAGTTCGTGCCCAGTTTCGCCTGCTCAGCGGTGATCCGGAAGAGATCGTCCTCCTTCATGAAGACTACGGCACCCTCCTTGGTCGCTGCTTCGATGAACGCCTGGTAAAGGGGCACGCTCCCCACCGAGAGGCAGGTGTTGGCGATGACCCTCTTTCGGATCTCCACGAGGTCGCCGCCGGTGGAGAGTTCCATCAGGGTATCGGCTCCCGCACGTTCCGCCTGCCTGGCCTTCTCGATCTCTTCGTCGATGTTCACTATGTCCGAAGAGGTACCGATGGAGGCGTTGACCTTGGTCCGGAGCCCCTCCCCGATCCCGCAGATCCTGACATCCCGGTAAGGGGAGACCGGTATCACGATATGCCCTCCTACTATCCCTTTTCGTACGAATTCCTCGGATACTCCTTCCTGCCGGGCGACGATCTTCATCTCCTCGGTGATGATCCCCTTCCTGGCATCCTCGATCAGGCTCATACTCAGTACTTCGCAGAAAACCAGATAAAGCCACCATATGAAAATCCGTCACTAAATCTGGCTTGTCTTCTCCACAAGTAAAATTGATTTGCGTTTACGCAACCTTATTTTACATTCCCGCGGCGGACCGCTACCGGCCGGGAGGCCGGGGGGAGGACGCGTGTCCGGACAGGCACGCGGGGGTGAACAGGAGCGCAAGGTGTGATGGGATCTCCCGGAGTGCCCGGGTCGGGAACGAGGTCTCTAAAACGCCTTAATGAACGGAAATTCCTGATTGTGGAGCTCCCGGGGAGGTTCGGCTGCCCGGGAAGGAGCTCCTTACGGATCGGGAGGGATGATTCCTGCGGGAAATTCGGGAGTTTCAATACATTGATGAAATTCCGGACCCTATATTTTTCCGCATGGAGAACCGTGGGGGCTTGGTAAATTTCGGGGGATTCGTGGGCCTCTCGACGGTCGACTGGCCGGGGAGGTCAGTCTGTACTATATTCCTCCGCGGCTGTCCGCTGCGGTGCTCCTACTGCCACAACCTTTCCATCCAGACCGGGCAGGACTTCCTGGATATCGACAGCGTGATGGAGATGGTGGAGTCCGCCGCCCCGCTCATATCCGGGGCGGTGATCTCCGGAGGCGAGCCGACGCTCCAGGCCGGTGCGGTCCTCGAACTGGCCAGGCGGATAAAAGGGCTGGGGCTCGCGGTAGGGCTCCAGACCAACGGCTACTTCCCGGCCACCCTCGAGCGCCTGCTCTCCGAACGCCTGCTGGACCGGGTCGCGCTGGACTACAAGACCCGGTGGGAGGGGTATTCCGGCCGGCGCGAAGGATACGACGCGGTGTGCACAGAGGACTATACGCTCCAGGTCCGGCGCTCGATCGAGCTCTGTACCGGGGCGTGGGACCAGGCGGTCCTCCCCGAGTTCGAGGTGGTCCTCACCATCTTCCCCGGAAACGAGGCCGACGCGATCGTGATTGCGAAGCGTCTGCCGCCGGGGATCCCTCTGGTGCTGAACCAGGGAGTCATGAAGAGGTCCTGGGAAAACCGTATGCCAGGGACGAACGGGACGCGCCCTCCCACACCCGGGGACATTGAGGGGTGGCAGCGGCCGCTCACCCTCGCGGAGCTGAAGGGGCTTGCGGATCAGATTAGTAGGAAGCGGGGGATAACAAAGATAAGGACCCGTGAGGAGGGAGAGAAGGTCTATGAAAGTGATCGGGGTCGTTGGGCTGCCGGCGAGCGGAAAAGGTGAGTTCTCCCGGGTTGCCCGGGAGATGGGCATCCCCATCGTGGTGATGGGGGACGTGATCCGGAACGAGGTGCAGGCAGCCGGGCTCCCGCTTACCGACCAGAACCTTGGCGGGACCGCGACCCGGTTGCGGGAGGAGGAGGGGATGGACGCGATCGCGAAACGCTGCATCCCCCTCATTGAAGCACTCGACGCCCCCCTGGTCCTGGTTGACGGGATCAGGGGAGAAACGGAAGTCCGGCTCTTCCGCGCCCGTTTCCCGGAGTTTTACCTGGTCGGAATCGACGCCCCCTTCAGCGTACGGCTCGGGCGGCTCGCCTCGAGGGGGAGATCCGACGATTTCATATCGGAAGAGGAGCTGATCAGGCGGGACCGGCGGGAGATCGGCTGGGGGCTCGGAGAAGCGCTCATCCACGCGGATTACGTCCTGGATAACGGCGACGGGCTGGAGAAGTTCGCCGACGACGCCCGGGCCCTCCTTGCCGAACTAAAGGGTGAGGCATGAGTTTCCGGGTCTATTTCTCTTCGTCCGCGTCGGTCTGGGACCGGATCGAGTGGACCGCGGACATCCCGGGTGCGGGTTTTGACGGGTGGGAGATCGTGGCCGATGGCAATTACCGGCTGGACAATCCTGACAACTACCGCCGGATCGACGAGGCGGTGGGGAGCCTTGGGATCGGGATCTCAGTGCACGCTCCCTACGGCGACCTGAACCTCGCCACACTGAACTATCCTATCTGGAGGGAATCTGTCCGCCAGATCTGCACCTGCATCGAACGGGCCTCTTCCTGGACCGACAGGGTCACCATCCACCCCGGCTACCTCTCTCCCGTGGGGAAGATGATGCCGGAGAAAGCCTGGGAGCAGCAGAAAACCGCACTTGCCGAGATCGGGAAGGTCGCGGAGGGGTGCGGGGTGAGGGCCTGCCTTGAGAACATGATCGGGCTCAAGGAGTTCCTCTGCCGCGAACCCGGCGAGCTCCTGGGGATGACCGAAGGGCTCGAAGGGATCGGGATCACCATCGACCTCGGGCACGCGAACACCGTGGGGAGGGTCGCGGAATTCCTCCCCTTCCTCGCACGTGCCGACCACCTGCACCTCCATGACAACCACGGGGCATCCGACGAGCACCTGCCGCTCGGCGAGGGGACCATAGACTGGAAGAATGCAGGTCCGCGGATCGTCCGGGACTATCACCACGTGGCGGTGGTCGAGGGGAGGAACCTGGAAGAAGGGAGAAGGTCTCTCGCCGTAGTCCGGGGGTGGACCCGTTGAGCGGTGAGACGCTTCACGTCTACTTCCTGGGGACCGCGGGTGCGCTCCCCACCCCGCTCCGGAACCCGCCCTGCATCATGGTCAAGCGCGGGCCCGACACCCTCCTCTTCGACTGCGGTGAAGGAGCACAGCAGCAGATGATGCGGGCCAGGACCGGGTTCCTCGTAGACGCGATCTTCATCACCCACTGGCATGCCGACCACTTCCTGGGCATAATCGGGCTTGTCCAGACCCTCTCGTTCACCGGGAGGAAGGCACCCCTCACCGTGTACGGCCCGGAGTGGGTCCACGATGCGGTCGCCGGGATCCGGCAGCTCTCGAGGTTCAACCTGAAGTTCCCCCTCCAGTCGGTGCTGCTCTCGCACGGCTCTGCGGTGAGGTTCAACGGGTACACGGTGACGGCGTTCGCCACGAGCCATGGGATGGAGAGCATCGGCTACGTGCTGGAGGAGGATCCCCGGCCGGGACGGTTCGACCGGGAACGGGCGATATCGCTCGGGGTCCCGCCCGGACCGCTCTTCGGGCGGCTCCAGCGGGGAGAGACGGTCTGTATCGCCCGGGACGGGGCCGGGGTGGACATCACCCCCGAGCAGGTCATGGGACCCTCCCGCCCGGGAAGGAAAGTGGTGTACACCGGGGACACCCGTCCTGTCCACCAGCGCATCGGGCAGTTCGCGAAAAATGCGGACCTCCTGATCCACGACGCGACCTACGACGACGCGGAGGCGGATCGCGCCCGGGAAGTGTTCCATTCCTCGGCGGGAGAGGCGGGGGAGGCTGCAGCGGATCTGAACGCGGCGGTCCTCGCCCTGGTGCACATAAGTTCCCGCTACACCGGGACCGGCCCCCATATCAGGGATGCGGGCCGGAGGTTTGCAGGGACAATCATCGCACCCTCGGATCTCGAGATGTGGGAGATCCCCTTCAGGGATACCGTGGAATGAAGGAATACGATTCCATACCCTGATATGGGTGGATGCGAAATGACTGCTATACGAAAGGAACCCGGATCGGACGTGTGAAAAAATAATCGATACGATACCTGATCGGATGGTGAAATAATGCAGATGGAAGATGACGTAAAAGTATACCGCTTAAGCCCCGGCTGTGACCTCTCGGACGTTGAAGTGGGAAAGACCTATATCGGGAGAGTGCAGGGATTCGCAAACTTCGGGACGTTCGTACAGCTGAACGACCGGATCAAGGGACTGGTCCACAAGAGCAACGCCAAGACCAACCATAAAGAACGGGACAACATCCTGGTCAAGGTGCTCAACATCAGGAACAACGGCAACATCGACCTCGAGGAGGTGACCATCCAGGTCTACACCGTGGAGATGGTGGAGAAGAAATCCACCGCGGTCCGGCTCGCAGATCTCCGGAGCAAGGTGGGGAGGACGGTAAGGATCGAGGGTGAGATCGCCCAGATCAAGCAGACCAGCGGCCCCACCATCTTCACCATCGTGGACGAGAGCGGCACCGAGAACGCCGCGGCGTTCGTGGAGGCGGGGGTCCGGGCGTACCCCGAGGCCGAACTTGAAGACATCGTGCGCATCGTGGGAGAGGTGATGCTCCGGAACAACCAGGTCCAGATCGAGGTGTCCTCGCTCTCCGTCCTCGCCGGTGCCGACGCAGAGGAGGTGCGGGAACGTATCGACCGGGCCCTCGACGAACGCGCCGAGCCCGCAGACATCCCCCTCCTGGTGGAGAGCGACGTGCTCACCCGGCTGCGCCCGGAGATGAGGAAGATCGCGAGGATCATCAGGAAGGCGGTCTTCACCTCCCAGCCGATCATCCTCCGGCACCATGCCGATGCGGACGGCATCTGCTCCGCCGTGGCGATCGAACAGGCCGTGACCTCCCTGATCCGCGAGTCGGGTGGCGACTTCGATGCCGATTACTTCCTGTTCAAGCGTGCCCCTTCGAAAGCACCCTTTTACGAGATCGAAGATATCGTCAGGGACCTCGACTACGCTTTGAAAGATCACGCCCGCTACGGCCAGAAGATGCCCCTGGTGCTGCTCACCGATAACGGGTCCACCGAGGAGGACCTCCCGTCGCTGAAGATGTCGAAGGTGTACCAGCTCCCCATAGTGGTCATCGATCACCACCACCCCGACGAGATCGTGGACCAGTACCTCGCGGGCCATGCGAATCCCTACCACGTCGGGGGAGATTTCGGGATCACCGCCGGGATGCTGGGGACCGAGGTGGCCCGGCTGATCAACCCCGCGATCGGGGACGTGATCACCCATCTCCCGGCGGTCGCCGCGGTGGGCGACCGGAGCGAGGCCGAGGAGAGGAAACGCTACCTCGCCCTCGTGAAGGACCGGTACACCGAGGACCACTGCAAGGACATCGCCCTCTCCCTGGACTATCTCCAGTTCTGGCTCCGGTTCAACGACGGACGGGAGCTGGTGAAGGACCTGCTGGACCTCACCGGGAATCCCGACCGGCACAATGCCATGGTGGCCCTGATGGTGGAAGGCGCGAATGCGGCGATCGAGGACCAGATGAGCGCCTGCATGCCTCACGTCCAGCACAGGACGCTCGCAAACGGGGCGGAGCTCTTCCTGATCGACGTGGAGATCCACGCCCACAAGTTCACCTTCCCCCCGCCGGGTAAAACCTCCGGCGAGGTGCACGACCGGCTGGTGAAGAAGCACGCCGGATCCCCCGTGGTGACCATCGGGATCGGGCCGGATTTTGCCGTACTCCGGTCCAGGGGGGTCATGATGAACATCCCGAGGATGGTACGGGAGCTGCGCGACGAGCTTCCCGGCGGAGGGATCTCCGGCGGAGGGCACCTGGTGGTGGGAAGCATCAAGTTCGTGGAGGGTATGCGGGACGAGGTGATGGAGGGACTGATCCAGAAAATATCCCTCGTCCCGGTGGTCCCGCCGGAATGACGGGCACGGAAAACCTTCTTTACATTTCCTTTTGGTAAGTGTCTCCCTTTTGCCTTCAGACTAATGTTTTTCCGCGGAAAAATCAAAGTTTAAATGCTTTCCGTGATCCGTGAAGAACAGTTATTTATTTATAGGGGAGCATAAATACCAGATCTAAAATGCTGAGGTGAAATACTTGACAGCAACGAAAAAGATCCGTGAGACCTATAACGATACCCAGGACAGGATAATCCAGTACCTCAAAACGGGTCTTGGAAAGGGGAAACATTACTTCAAGTCCAAGTACATCGCCAAGGAGCTTGGACTCTCCCCCAAGGAGGTAGGGACCAACATGGCGATCCTCTCGCAGATGTGCAAGGAACTCGCCATCATCAAGTGGAGTTACTCCAACAGCACCACCTGGATGGTTACCCCCCGCGGAGCGTAAGTCGGCTATCCCGTAGAATGGAATGATATGAAGAAAGTAGTGCAGTTTGAATCAAAAGTCGAGTTCGTGGCCACGGTGAACGAGAAGAAGGATTGCCTGATGGCCCAGGACAAGACGCAGGACCAACCGGAGTGCCTGTGGTTCAATATCGATGTCCTTAAGGGGCACGGTATCGAAGCGGGCGACACGGTCAGGGTGACCGTCGAAAAGATCGAACCGGAGAAGTAAAAAAAGTCCCGGGGGTTTCCTGAAATCCCCGGACTTACGTCTTTTTCTTTTCTTCAAACCGCAGTGAAAATTCTTTACGGAGCTGTTCCAGACGTTCTTCCTGGAACCTGATGTTCATTGCCATGCTTTTGATCGCGAGGTTGATATCGTCGCTCACCTTCAGCTTCTCGTCGTTGATCTTGTAGGTATTCTCCAGCAGGCGGAGCAGCCTTTTACTCACGTCCGCCTGTCTCCTGAGCCGGGAATATTCGTCGATCAGTTTTCGGTCGACTCCCGCTTCTGCGGCCATCTTCATGTCCGTCTCGATCATCCGTTTCCGTGAGAGGAGGTTCTCGATGGCATCGTAGAGCTCCCGGTGGGTGATCGGCTTCATGATGTAATCTTCGATATAAATCCCGTATTCCTGGGCCTCGGAGGGAGTGAGCTGCTTGGCCGTGAGCATCATCACCGGGATCTCCTTCGTTTCGGGGCCGTTCTTGAGGTGCATCAGGGTCTCCCAGCCGTCCATCGGTTCCATCATGATGTCGAGCAGGATGAGGTCGGGCTTCACGGTCCGGAGCGTCTCGAGCGCCTCTTCCCCGCCATAGGCGGCAAGGGTTTTGTAGCCCCCCCGTTCGAGCATGGTGACAAAGATATCCACAATGAAGGGGCTGTCATCTACCACCATCACTGTGTACATCAGAATGAACCTCCTATTTCCCGTGCCATCTCCTCGAGGGCGGTCATTGACGGGGAGCTCTCGGGTCTGCTCTTCAGCACTGCCACCAGGAGGAGCTTCTCTCCTGCCCCGATTACCGCGACCGACCCCTCTCTCGAGGTGAGGGTCACCCGCTCGGGGGCGGCAACTTTGATGATCCCCGATGCCGATTCCGCGGATGCGAAGAGCGTTGCGCTCATCGCCGCGAACCACGGCTCGTTGAACTCCGCGCTCATTGAGTTCCCGAGCATTATGCCGTCCCTCGACACCAGGGCACAGTCCGAAACGCCCTCAATTGTCTTTACCTTCTCGATAAAATCCTGAATTTTCTCTTTTAACATCTCCGCTCACCCGGCGAGGCCCGTAAATCCTGGTATACAGAAGAGTAATCCCCTCGTAGATATTTCTTATCCTTGGTTGTTCTCCTGACGCCCGGATTTTCGTAAGAGAAATTAGATAAGGGATCTGGTCGAATAAGGTAAGAGCGGGGCCATAGGGTAGCCTGGCCATCCTAGGAGACTGGGGGTCTTCTGACCTGCGTTCAAATCGCAGTGGCCCCATTTCTATTTCTCATAAACTACATGATTCACGCAGCCTATATTTCTACAGAGCTATGAACAGACGGCACCGCCGTTTTTCATGGCATGCGAGGTCTGTCGGATGCGTTTTGACGAACGGTGCTTCGATTGTCTTCTTTCCAGGGTCCGCCTGGAATGCAGCCTGTGCGGGGCGGGGGAATCGCGTACGGAAGAGACGGTCGGGGCCTGCGCCCGCCTCCTGGATGAGATCAGGGGCCAACCCCTGACTCACCCCATGATCGCGAGCACCGTGCATCGCTGCGCCTACGGGATGCTCGGGAACGAGGACCCGTTCGCCGTCCTCAAGGCAGAGAGCACCCGCCAGGCCCTGGAGGTCTGCCGGGAGTTCCGGCCCCGGCTGCGGACATTCCGCGATATCGTGCTCGCGAGCATCATCGGGAATACGTTCGACTACGGGGTGAAGTTCCACCAGGTCACCGACGATTTCTCCCGGTTTTTTGAAAAGGAGTTCTCGGTCGGGCTCGCCGTTGACGATACTGACCGGATCCTGGAAAAGATCGGGAAGGTGGTGTATTTCACCGACAACTGCGGTGAGATCGTATTCGACCGGCTCCTCCTTGAGGACCTCCACCGGCGAGGATCCCACGTCACCCTTGCGGTGCGGGACGCCCCCATCCTCAACGACGCCACCAGGAAGGAGGCGGACGATCTCCACCTCGCCCGGTTCGTCGACCGGATCACCACCACGGGATGCGGCTGCGAACTCGGGGTGCGGATGGACCTCCGGCCGCCGGACCTGGTCCGTGCCATGGACGAGTGCACCCTGATCATCTCCAAGGGGATGGCGAATTACGAGTCGTTCTCCGAGTACACCGATCTCCCGCCGGTCGCGTACCTGATGTCGGTGAAATGTGACCCCATCGCCGACGAGGTGGGCGTACCCCGGGGGTCGAAGGTCGCCATGTTAAGGGAAGACTAGGTCCTCAATCCCGTGCGGTACAACAAGGAGATTATCCACCGGATTTTTCGTTTTTTCCGTGAATTGAGTTTTTTTATCCTGACATTCTCGTGGGCTTCGCCCCCGCCACCACGATCCCCCCGGCGCGCTATCTCCGGTAGAAGGGTGACCCGGGCTGATTACTCCAGAGAAAATGCTATTCTCATACCACTGTGGCAGCCTCCGGTGCGATATCTCCTGCATAGTGGATCCTGGTCTAATATCGCTGAATATCGAAGAAGTAAAAGATCCTGGACCTATGCAGGCAAATCCCGTTGGGGCGCCGCAGTGGCGGGGCAGAGCCCCTGGAGAGTCATACTCCATGATCTCTCTTCATCTGCGGTTAGAGACGGGGTCTTATAATAAAATGAGACTGCCGAAGCGGCAAATCAGGGGAAATCGCGAAGGATTCAAAAAACCCGGTAATTTTCCGGGAGAAAAAAATATTCAGACCAGGGGCTGCGTGGTTATGCCCTGGGAAACGGCTGCCATGAACACGGCACCGAAGAGTGCTGCGATAATAATGAACGCGATAACAATCGCCAGGATAACCGCCACGGCTGCTTTCACTGTAGAGATACCCTGTAACTCCTTAAGCCCGATGATTTCCAGGACGAGCGACCAGATGCCGCCGATAATGCCCCCGATCACGGGTATCCAGCCGATGATCAGGAGTGGCGTCAGGCCGTAGAACGTCGACTTCTCGGTTTGCATTAACCCCTTTCTCCCCCCGAGGAGCCACGCGAAAAGGTGCAGCCACGCCCCGAACAGGAACGCGAAGATGAACGTCATGGCGAAGACGATGATGAGGACGAGGACGAATAGTAACGCACCGACCAACCCCCCCTCGGGGGACACCCCGAACGCGGTGACGATCGGGTGCAGGGGAATCAGCTCCAGCGTGGTCATGATGGTGAATAATAGCGCATAAAAGAATGCGATTGCACCGAAATACTTCAGTGTAGGGTTGATATCCTCATCCTTCACTTCGCGGAAGGACTCGGCAGGATGGAAGAGGAACCCGACGATCTTCGCCGGAATGGAGTGTGTCATGTAGATTTGGTACTCCGGGAAAGTTATTATATTTAGCGAATTCGCGTTTCGGCGCGGGGAATAGGAAATACCGGCGTGCTCCGGATCCCGCGCAACTGTCGTGTTTTTTCTTCGAATAGGATTTTAATCTTACCGGGGCTATGTTTTTTCATGGTCGATGTGCTCGGTCTCTCATTTGGCTGGTTGCTGATCGTGGTCGGCACGCTGTTCCTGGTCGCCGAGGCAATAAATCCCGGGTTTTTTATCGCAGTCCCCGGGACGGTGATGATCATCCTCGGGATACTGCTCGTGCTGGGAATCGACATCTTCTCGTCCCCATTCGGTCTTATTGTGGCGGTTATTTTGACAATCGCTGCTTCCATAGTGACCATCTGGATTTACAAGAAGATCAATCCCGACACGCTGTCCCCGACAACGATCAGCCGGGACTCCCTCGTGGGACTCGAGGGGCTGGTCCTGGTGAAGGTCATCCCGGACAGCCTTTCAGGCAAGGTCAGGGTTGCAGGGCAGGACTGGAGCGCCCGGAGCGAGGAAGGGATTATCCCCGTGGGGAGCAAAGTGCGGGTGGTGAAATCGGAAGGAGTACACATCGTGGTGCAAGAGGTGAAATGAGATGGCATTTGATCTGACCACAACACTGGTCACAATATTCCTGATCGTCGCGATCGTGATCATATTCGCGAGGGGGGTGGTAATAATCCAGCCGTACCAGCAGGGGCTGCAGATACGCCTTGGACGATATATCGGCCGGATGAACCCGGGGTTCCGCTGGGTGGTCCCCCTGGTCACCAACGTGATCAAGCTGGATCTCCGGACGACCGTGATGGACGTCCCCTCCCAGGAAGTGATCACCAAAGACAACTCCCCCACGAACGTGGACGCGATCGTCTATATCAGGGTCGTCGATCCGGAGAAGGCCTACTTTGAGGTCTCAAACTACCGCATGGCCACCGTGGCCCTCGCCCAGACGAGCCTGCGCGGGATCATCGGGGACATGGAGCTCGACGAGGTGCTCTACAACCGGGACGTGATCAATACCCGGCTCCGGGACACGCTCGACCGTGAGACCGACCAGTGGGGGGTAAAGGTGGAACGGGTGGAGATCAAGACGGTCGACCCGGTCGGTGCGGTCAAGCAGGCGATGACCGAGCAGACCGCCGCCGAGCGGGCGAGGAGAGCGGCAATCCTCCGGGCAGACGGAGAGAAGCGGTCTGCGATCCTCCGGGCGGAGGGGACCAAGAGGTCCATGATCCTCGAAGCGGAGGGCGACCGGCAGAGCAGGGTGCTCCGGGCGGAAGGGGAGCGGATCTCCCTCATCCTTAAGGCCCAGGGGGAGGCCCAGGGGCTCCGGATCATCTCCGTCGGGTCCCAGCCGCTCGACAAGCGTGCCATTACCGTCCTCTCGCTCGATGCGCTCAAGACCATGGCCTCCGGCCAGGCGACCAAGATCATCTTCCCCTTCGAGATCTCCAGCCTGATGAAGCAGGCCGCCCGGTTCATCGGTGCCACCGAGGAGATGCCCGAAGAACCTGCGGTTACCACGATACCCCCCGAGGAGGTGCTCGGGAACATTCCCACCACCGAGGAGGTCAAGGAGATCTTACGCGAGATGGACCGGGAGATCAAGACCGAGGTCTCGGTCGAGGAGCTCAAGGACATCGGGAAGAAGCGGAAGATCAGCGAGGACGAGATGGCATCGGACATGGAGGACGAAGGCGGGTCCACGCCGCCGCCTCCCGATGTGAAACAGAAATAATTTCTATTTTTCCACGGCTGACTCCCTCCGCTTCTCCGCCGAACTAAAAAAACCACATCCGGAACCTTGGAAGGGAACGGGTTTCCGGGTTGTGAGGAAAGGCGCCGGCCTCACTGCCGAAGCTCCCCGCCAGTATACCCGGACGGTCTTTTCGGTCCCCGCACCGCGAAGTGACGGGAGGCTTGAGGAGATCAATGAAACGCATGATTTTTACAAAGCCTTTCATGAAACCCGACCTGGTCCTTTCGTATATCTTTGTTCGGCACACTGCACGGGGGAAGAGGTGAACCCTTCAGGCAGCTGTCACACGAATAGTGTCCGGAGTTTATGTGGTCCTCCCGCATGGACAGGGATTTCCCTGCACTGGCGGGGAATATCACCGGACGTTTCCGGGGAGAAAAAATTAATACCGAACAACATGGAGTGTGACAAATCCGATGGTACATTTCCGGTGCGAGGTCTGCAGGCAATTCGAGTACGACTCCGAACGTGGGAACCCGAAAGCCGCGATATCTCCGGGCACCCTCCCCGAAGCACTACCCGAGGGCTGGAAATGCCCGGTATGTTCCGCCGACAAGTCTCATCTCCTGCCATTCCCCGGGGAACGTGTGATCGCCCCGATATCACCTGTCTTCAGGTGTCCTGTATGCGGGGCAACGGGTGTGGTGGAGCCCGCCACCCCGCCCCGGGCCTCGGGGCGGTCGACCGCTGAAGAAATAGTCCCCTGGGAAAGAGGACCTGAGGAATATCTTGAGGATATCCGCGAGATGGCGATATCGGGGAGATCCCGGCTCGAGCCTATGCGAACAAGGAAACGGGTCATTTCATGGGATGAGATCCTAATAAAAGGGGCCCAAATCGCGAGGATACCCCTCGATGCCGGGCACGCTGTCACAACGCGGACAGTAATTGGTCCGCGGGCACGGATCCCGATGGTCCTCGAGGCACCGGTTATCGTGAGCCATATGTCGTACGGAGCCCTCTCCAGGGAGGGGCAGATCGCGATCGCCCGGGGGAGCGCGGCGGTGAAGACCGCCATGGGTTCCGGAGAGGGGGGGATCCTGGAAGATGCGAGGCGGGAGGCATACCGCTACATCCTCGAGTATGTCCCTAACCGGTACGGAATCACTGCATCGAACCTCAGAACCGCGGATGCCGTGGAGATCAAGATAGGGCAGTCAGCGGAACCGGGCCTGGGCGCCCGCCTGCGGGCCGACAAGGTGACCCCTGAGATCGCCCGGGTCCGGGGATATCCGCCGGGGGTCGACATCGTCAGCCCGGCGACGTTCCCGGACATACGCTCAAAAGAGGACCTCCTGGAGAAGGTGCGCTGGCTCCGGGAGATGTCAGGCGGAAGGCCGATCGGGGTAAAGATCGCCGCGGGGGATATCGAGGCCGACCTCACGGCGGTACTCTTCGCGGAACCGGATTTCATCACCATCGACGGGAGGCCGGGAGGGACCGGGGCTGCCCCCAAGTTCGTAAAGGCCGCGACTTCGGTCCCAACCATCTTTGCACTCTGCAGGGCCCGCGAGTTCCTCGACAGGGAGGGGGCGGACGGCGTATCCCTGGTGATCACGGGGGGTCTGCGGGTCTCGTCGGATTTTGCGAAAGCGCTTGCAATGGGAGCGGACGCTGTCGCCATCGGGAGCGCGGCCCTGATGGCCTGCGCCTGCCGCCAGCATCGCATATGCGACACCGGGAGATGCCCGGAAGGGGTGACCACCCAGGACCCGCTGCTGCGGGAGAGATTCGATATAGAAAAATCGGCCGTACGACTGGAGAACTACCTGAGGGTATCAATCGAGGAGCTGAAGGATTTCGCCCGGCTTACGGGAAACGACGACGTCCACGGGCTCTCCATCAGGGACATCTGCACGACCAGCTCGGAGATCTCCGGGCATACCCGGATACCTCACGTCTGATATGCGATAGCGGCAGTCCCCGGAAAGACATGCCGACGCTGCCTGTTTTTTTCATAAAAGATCCAGTTCGCGCCCGATCTCCCTGATCCGGTGAAGGGCGGCGATCGCGTCGTCCCGTTTCTGATCCACAGGGTGCTCCGTGACAAAACCGGAGAACCGGCGGAGCGTCCCGGGATCAACCTGACCTTCGGCCAGCTCGAGAATGCGGTCCCAGGTCCTCTCCGGAAAATAGACGGACCGGGCAAGGGAGAGGATCCGGTCTCCCGTTGCTGAGTCGACGACCTTTTTCTTCTCCGCATCACGGAGCGTGCACCGGATGTTGATCAGGGGTTCCGAGAGGGCAATTCCGGTCTCCGGATCGAACACGAGAGCCACCTCATCGTCGGATATCAGGGTGCCGTCCCGGTAGAGCCGGTAGACCTCTCCCACCCCCTCCATGCCCAGGGTATCGAGCTCGGCGGCACGGAGGGCGCCCATGCTCGAGGCCCCGACTACCCGCACCCCGCGGGAGATCGCGTCCAGGATCTCCCGGTGGCCTACCGAACAGTCCTGGAAAAAGACTCCGTCGATAAGCCCGATAAGCCGGGCTCCCTCTTCGACCGCCCCGGGGATGTCCCCCCGGCGGGCGGGGGGGAGGTACGAGGCAGGAAGGATTCCCGCCGCTTCATCCCTGGGAAGGCTTGGCCCCAGAAAGACGACTATTCCTTGCATTGGTGCATCTCCTGCCGATGCGGTCCTGGTCCATCGCGTAGCACTCGAGGCCCGGCACGATCACCCTGACCACCGGGACCCCGGTCTCGGGCCGGGTGAGGTCGGTGACGATGACCCTGTCGAGATCCGCCTCCTTCAGCCGGTCCAGGGAGAAACAGATGTCCTTGAGGAAATCGTCGCTGTCGTAGGAATGCAGCGTGGAGAACTCCACGTCACGGCCCGCGTCAAACCAATAGCGGTTCAGCCTTCTCGTCCGCTCGTACCCGAGCCGCCTGCGCATATCGGCGGTGGTAGTATCCTCCCGGGCTCCGTGGATCTGGGTGAGCCTGCTCTGGGCGACCTCGGTGAGGGCCCGGAGGACCGCAATACGGGCACTGGTATGGGTGCCCATCCCGATGGTGAGCAGCGCCGGGTCGCGGAGCCTGGTATCGTCGGAGACCGCGGCGATGGTGGGGATCCCGATATCGCTGGTGATGTCCTTGACGGTCACCTCCACCTCTGCGGACGAGAACCGGGAGAGGAGGTCTCCGGCCAGTCCGTCGTTGATCCCCACCACCCGGGGACCGGTATCGCGGCGGACCTCGACGAGCGACCAGGCGTCGCGCTCGATCACCTCCATCAGGGCGTGGAATACCGCCTCCTCCCGGGTGTTCCCCGAGGCAAGCCCGTTGGTGGAGGTGCGAAAGAGCTGCGCGTATTCTTTCGGCAGCGGGTGGAAGACCGCACTGGCGGGGACGAACACCTCTTCCCTCGAGACGAGGTCGAACCCGGTGATCCAGGGGACCGCCATATCAGGGTCTGTCCTCATGGGAAGGATCAGGTCGGCGGGGTCGATTGCCCGGGACCCTTCGCCGAGGAGATCGGAATAGCGGGCCACCCTGAGTTTCCGGTCCCCGACCTCGGCGGAATACCGCTCGAGCCCCTCCATCATCGCCGAGACCCTGGCCTCCACCGGTGTTGCCCCTTTACCGTTGTACACCGAGATAGCCCCGTTCTGGGCCGTCGGACGGATACTGGAGAAGACCGGGATCCCCACCCTGTCAAGGCTGGTGATATCGGCCACCCGGGTGATCCCTGCAGCGGGCATCGTCTTCTCTACCCGGGCAAGCGTCTCTTCCGGGGGGACGGTACGCTGGGTCTCGTTGGCATAGGCCTTCCGGCAGGGTCTGAGGTGAAAAGGCATGGTTCTTACTCTTCCGGCAGGTATGAGTGCTGTACGATAGCAGTGAAAACAACTTATACGTTCGCTTATGACCACAGAGTGCGTTTTCCGGAGTAAATCCGGGCCCGACCGGGGGATGCCGGTTCAGGCGTGAAGGAGATAGGGGAGCATAATCAGGGATGCGAGCAGGACCAGTATCAGCGCCGATATCGCCGAGGTGACCGAGGGTGCATACCGGGAGAGACCCCTCTTCTCCAGAGTCCGGTCAACGCCCTCTTTGAGGATATAACCCCCGTCCAGGGGGATCATGGGAAGGGCGTTGAATATCCCGAGATTGATGTTGATCCACCCGCTCCAGAAGAGTATATGGACGAGTACCCAGAACCCGGGAACCGGTACCTCGTAGAACTGGGTGTCAGGGGTGTCGAAGGCGAGGATGCTGAGCTGCTGGCCGGTCATCGAGGTGTCGAAGGGGACGATCAGGAACCGGAGCATCCCCAGGGGATTGAGGCTGTCGCTCACGGTCTGGATCACCAGGTCCGGCTGGTAATAGTAGATCCCCAAAAATCCGGACGTCCTCCCCTCCGTTCCCTCCGGCCACTCGCTCAAAGTGAGATTGTACGTTGCCGGCTGCCCTTCGTAATCGACAGAGAGCGTAAGGTCCTGTCCGGGATGGGTCGTGTTCAGGATTGCCGAAACCTGCTCCCGGGTCTCCACCGGAGTGCCGTTGATCGCGGTGATCACCGAGGGTGCAGGGACGCCGGCCAGGTAGGCGGAATAGTTCTGGTACACTCCCTGGATCACCGGCTCGGTGGTGGGGACCGCGGCCCCCACGAGCAGGATCATGAGCACGAAACAGATCGCCCCCACCACAACGTTGTTGGTGATGCCCGCCCCGAACACCCTTACTCTGGAAATGCCCCGTGCCTTCTCCATCTCCTCCTCGTCCGGCTCGACGAAGAACCCGATGGGGATGACCAGGATGAGTGCCCCCATTGCCTTGACCCTGATCTTCTCCACCCTGGCGAGGACCCCGTGCCCGAACTCGTGGACCGCGATGGCCAGGACCAGGGCGAACCATACCGCGAATGTCGCCGGGACGTACTCGTTGATCCCCGGGATGAGCAGGAGGTTCTGGGGAGCGTAGATGCCGGTAGGCTCCGGCTGCACGACCAGGGTCATCTGCAGCGAGAAGAAGAGGAGCACGACCATGGTCGCCGAGATCAGGACCACCATGGCCACCCCGATGGTGGAATAGACCCGGAGGAACGTGGAAATTACGGTGAAACGGTCAAGGAACCCGACTTTCGAGGTCTTGACGGCAAGAATGGG
Source organism: Methanolinea mesophila (assembly GCF_017873855.1). NCBI lineage: Archaea > Methanobacteriati > Methanobacteriota > Methanomicrobia > Methanomicrobiales > Methanoregulaceae > Methanolinea > Methanolinea mesophila. The sequence continues at coordinate 860,609 of NZ_JAGGKR010000001.1, read as the reverse complement.
CCCGTAGAACGAGAACCTCCCGGGGGAGGGGTTCCTGTAATGGACATACCAGGCCACCGCGGCATAGGCCGCCACCAGCAGGATGACGACATAGACCCATTCATACATTCCTCCAGTATTACCCCGGAAAATACATAATCTTGGTGACCAGGGCACCTGATCAGGAAAAATCCGGGAGCGTTGCCTGTTCCGCCTTCGCGATGAGGTTGTGGACCGTTGTCCAGGTCTTCCGGGCGAACGGGGGAGGAGACCCGGAAGACCTGATGAAGGCCTCCAGGTAACGGACGGTCGCCGGGTCGGAAGGATACCCGCTGCCTATCTCCCCGTGGATGGCGGAGAGCTCGGCGATCGCCGCGTCGCGGGTGACCTTGGCGACGATACTCGCGGCCGAGACCAGGGGGCGGTTCTCGTCCGCATGGTGCTCGGCGATGACCCTGCAGGGGAACTCGAGCCTGTTCCCCACCATGCATCCGTACCGGGCGGCGATCACGTCGCAGGCATCCACGTAGGCGGTATCCGGGCGCAGTTCACCGATCACCTGCGCATGGGCGTGGACCATCAGCCGGTTCATGGTTCCACCGCGGTGATCGATCCGGTCCGGGGGGATGACCAGCACCGCGACCTGGAACTGGGCCCGTATCACCGCGCACAGTTCTTCCCGTCTCGCCGGCGTCAGCTGCTTGGAATCCCGCACCCCGAGGGAGGCGACCTCTCCGGGGTCTTCGCACCCCACTGCCGCGACCACCATCGGGCCGAGCACCGCTCCTTTGCCCGCTTCGTCCACGCCACAGAACACGTGATCTTAGTATCGATGCGCAAATTATTTCAATGGCAATGGTGGTAACCCGTACGTATGTACATCATCATCGTCGGGCTCGGGGGAATAGGGCGGAGCCTTACCGCGCTGGCGGTTGAACACGGGAACAACGTGGTGATCATCGACCGCGACGAACAACGGGCCGGCGAGATGCTCGAACACTACGATGTACTTGCCATCACCGGCAATGCGACGGACAAGTCCATCCTGGAGGACGCGGGGATCGACCGGGCGGACGCCCTGGTGGCAACTACCAGCGACGACTCGGTGAACCTGATGACCTGCTGGCTCGCAAAGAGGTTCAAGGTCCCCATCGTGGTCTCCATCGTCAACCAGAAGGAGCACTCGGACCTGTTCAAGGAGGTCGGGGTGAAGATCAGCGAGAACCCCGACGAGCTGGTGGCGAACCGCCTCTACTACTGGGCGAAGAACCCCCAGTTGCAGCAACTGGCCTCGATCCCCGGGGGGACCATATTCGAGGTGGTGGCGGAGAAGGGGGCCCCGATCGTGGACCACGAGATCAGGGAGCTGAAGGTGAAGGATTTCGTCTTCATCGCCATCCGCAGGGCAGGCGGGGAGCTGATAATTCCCAGCGGAACGGTCAAGATCCGGCCCGGGGACACCATCACCGTATTTACGAAAAAAGAGGCGGAGAACGACTGCCTGGAACTCCTCAACAGGCAGCTCCGCAAGTCACCTGAGTGAGGCCTTCAACGCGGCCAGTTCGACCACGAGGCGGGGGTTCCGCTTCATCAGTTCTTTTATCAGCGAGAGTGTGGAGAAGTCCTTCAGGTTCATCATTGCTGCCGTCTGGATTATGGCGTTCAGTTTCTCGTCCGAGAGCTTGATGAGGTACTCCTTGATCTGGTAGTTCCGGGCGATGGTCTGGCCCATCTTCGAGTTCCTCCAGCCCTCGTCGTAGGGCATTAGTTTTTCCTTTGAGAAGTCGCCCTTGGAGATAGCCTTCTCCGCCACCTCGGCGGCAAGCCTCCCGGTAAACATCGAGTTATAGATACCGCCGCCAGTGAGCGGGTCCACCACCCTGGCCGCATCCCCGGTAATGATGAGCCCGTCGGCAACTGTGCAGGGCAGGGGTTCGCAGACGGATACCCCGCCGACGATGCACTCGATGGTCTTCCCGTTCGGGAAGTGGCCGGACACGAACCGGTCGAGGTAGTCCTTTGCCCGGTGCCCCTGACCGCTCTTTTTCCCGGAGATCCCGATCCCCACGTTCGCGGAGCGTTCTCCCTTGGGGAACACCCACAGGTACCCCTCGGGAGCGACTTCGTTGCCCAGGTAAAATGCCGTCACCGTGGGGTCGATATCGATATCGGTCATCAGGTACTGGCAGGAGCTCATGATCTCCCGCACGGGCACCGTGGTGTCGATGCCGCACCAGCGGGAGAATTTCGACTCAACCCCGTCGGCGGCGATGACGATATCGGCGTCGACCTTGACCATCGAACCGCAGACGTCGAGCATCGCGCCCTTGACCGCCCCTCCGGCCATGATGGGTGCTGTGGCCCGGGTCTTGACCGAGATCTCGGCCCCGGCTTCCGCGGCCTGCCAGACCAGGTCGCGATCGAAGATCTTCCGGTCGATGATATACCCGACCTTGCTCCCCGCCATTTCCGACTCGAGCCGCATCGTCGTCCCGTCGGGGGCGACGATCTCGGCACCCTTGAGCTCGGCGGAGACCCAGCGTTCGTCGGGTTCAATGAACTCGGCGAGCGCCTCCTTCCCGATCCCTTCCGCGCACCGCACGGGGGCGCCTATCGCCGGCCGTTTCTCCACCAGGAGGACCGAAAATCCCTTCTCGGCCGCGGTTCTGGCAGCGAGCGCACCCGCCGGTCCGCCTCCGACGACAAGGAGGTCATATCCTGCCCTCATTTGATCACCTCGAGGGCCCCTACCGGGCAGACCTTGGCGCATATCCCGCACCCGGTGCACGTGTCGCCCACCTCAAGGTAGGCGTCGATCAGTTCCAGCGACCCCTCGGGACAGACCGAGACACAACACCCGCAGTATCCGCATACATCTCGATGAACCTGCAACATCCTGATCATGTTCGCGGGGGAGAACCTTATTGTTTTCTCTGGAAAAAGTCCGGTCAAATCCGGTACATGAGAGAGCTAGAGGGATTTCCCGGTTAAGAAGGGTATTTGTTGCGTCTGCAACATCTTGTTCCCCCGGCGAAGAAGTTGTGGAGGGAGGATTTGACCCGGCCGGGTATTTTGCGGAGATATCTGCATTACAGAGAGCCTGGATAAGTTCTTAAGTCGAGATATTTCGCCGGAATGGGAGGGGCGCTATTGGAGCAACTTGGAGCATCTAAATGCAATCCATCAGATGGGGCTTAACGCCGCCGTCCCCGGAGGGCGCCCCCGGCGGCGGATCAGATCACAGGGCTGTTAAGAGGTAAAGACATCCAGTCTCATTCAACGAACCTTGAAGAAGATCCTCATGAATGGGCGTGGTTCCCATATGTCTTCGGGTGACAATACCGTAACAATGGCCCAGGCGCGACCCGAGGAGGCGTCGCGTAGATCCGGCGATGCCTGGTGGGAAAAATCTTCATTCAGTTAGGAGGAAATTCGAAAACACCGAATAGTCCAGGTGTATCCTGTTGTGGTTCTGCCGCCCGAGGATCCTGTTCCAAATGGAATGATTCGACCCCACTCCCCCGCCCTCTCCTCGCTCCGCGGATAAGGCAGGGTACCCCTCCGCTCGCCACCCCCGGGCCGGGCTCCTCATCTCCCTCCGGGAGAGGCAGTATTTAGGAGTAGCTTCGATAAAACGGCTGGGAATATCCGTTAGGGACAGTTCAAACGCCCACTGGAAAAAAAATTCCATCCACAGGTCTAGGTTCTATCCCGTTGGGGTCGCCGCAGCGGCAGGGGCGACAGCCCCTGGGAGCGTCTGTTTCGGGTAAGCCAAGGATGCAGGACGTTTGGAAAACACTGGGTTCTACACATGCCCCGATTTCACCCCATCCCGGAAAGAAAACGTACCGTACTTCCCACCCCCGCCGGGATGAAGCACCACGTCCCCCTCCCGGAGCGCCCTTACCGCCCGGGCGACCCCCTGGTCGTACTCGGCAAGCTCGGCCGCAGGGATTTCCGCTAAGATTGAGATCTCGTTTCCGAACCGGTCGATGAGATCCCGGTATCGTTCCTGAACTCGTTTAATGCGGGGGGATGAGGCCCCTTCGAGGACCTGGATGACCTGGGCCAGGGGAAGAAGATGAAGGTAGGGGGGCCGGGTCCCGGCTGTTCCGGAGGAGAGCTCCCGGACCCTGTCGGCCACTCCCTTCTTGATCCTCCCTCCGTCGTCGGGGCACTTCCACCGGTGAGCGACCGCCCCATCAAGGGAGAACTGCCGATAGCACCGCACGCATGCGGTGCGGTTGTACTTACCCTCCTCGGGGAAGAACCCGGCATTCATCAGGATCCGGCCTTTCCTGATCTCTTCGAGGACCGCTCCTGCAGTGCGCACCGGAAGGTCGATTCCAAAGAACTCTCTCCCGATACGGAGCGGGTCGGGGCTGTGGGCGTCGGAGTTCGAGAGGAAAGGTAGACCGATAAGGTCCGGGATAGCGGCGGCATAGGAACTGTCGGCGGAGAGGCCGAGTTCCACGAAATCCGGCCGTTCTTCATCGTAACACTCGGACGGATGGTCGAAGGAGGCGTAAAGCGAGGTCCAGGGGGTGAATGCGTGAGCGGGACCGATGAGGCCCGAAAGACCGTGCACCATGGACGCGATCTCCCCGCCCCGAAGCCTTACCCTGGGTCTCCCGTTGGTGGCGATGTCCCTGCTGTACGGGGCGAGAAGTGCTTCGAGTTCCCCGAACTCCCGGAACGACTCCATCAGGATCAGGTGGTGCACCCGGTCGGAATCTTCCACCTCGGCGGTGGGGACCACCAGCACGGTCTCGTCAAAGGGAACGCGCTCCCAGCACGTTCTCCAGCCGGAATGGAGTGCGTCTCCGCTCCCCAGGACAGAGATTCCTTTCTCCCTGCACGCTGCAGTCAATGCGACCGGTGTCATCGTGCGGGATGTGGCGATTGAAAAACAGGAATGAATGTGAAGGTCGCAATAGACCTTCACACGAAATACCTCAGCTCGTCACCCTCGGTGATCCGCTCTCCCTCGATAAGTTTCTGGAGCATGTGCTCCATCTCCGCGCCCCGCTGCTGGAGCTGGGTGGGGTCGATCTCCATGCCGAGCAGGCCGGTGAGCACCCGGAGCAGGCTTGCGGCGCTCTTGGGGTCCACCAGGTAGCCCGAGGTCTCCCCCATGAGACAGATCCCTTCCATCCCGCGCTGTGCCCCCATGCCGAGGAGCAGGCCCGCGGCACCGACGATCCCTCCGCCGGGCTCATCCCTGCCGAAGGTGCCTCCCGCGTTCTCCACCTCTTCCCGCAGGGAATCGTGGTTCACCGCCGCGAGAACCCGGGGCTCCTCAACAAGGTGGCCCACTCCGTAGCCCCCCAGGGTGTAGATCCGTTCGACGCCGAGCTCCTGGGCGATGTCCAGGTAGGCATCGCTGAGGAAGTAGTGCCCTTCGGCAGAGGTGCTCTGGAAGTCTCCCACCAGGAACAGGATACCCCGTTCGCCGTCGGGATAGTAGAACAGCTCGTTGTTCGCGAGCCGGACCGTGCCGTTCTCCTCGATGATCACCTGGGGCGGGAAGAAGACCGACTCGATCACTCCCACCTTCACTGCCCCGAGCTCCTGGATCATGTGCTCGGCGACCAGCTTCCCCACGTGCCCGATCCCCGGGAGCCCCTCGATCAGGATACGGGGCCGGAGTTCCTCTTTTGTAACGGTATCCAGAAAACCAAAGGTTATGTCGTCCATGATCGGGCAATCCTCCTGTAATGCCCGTAACGGTCCTGTGGTGAAAATCGTGCCGGGTGCACCGTGACCGTGGCGGTGCCGCAGCGGGGACAGCTGAGCTTCAGGGTGTAGGTCCCGTCCTCCGGGCACCTCCGTATCCTGCCGCTCATGCCGCCTTGCCCGACTTGGGTTTCTTGACGAACTTGCCTTCGCCGCCGGCCCGCTCGACTACCCCGATCGCCGCCGAGGCTGCCTTCTCGATGGCCTTCTCGGCCTTCTTGTAATCGGGTGCGGTGACCTTGATCCGGTAGATGGGGGCCCCTACGTACAGGATCTCGATATCCGCGTCGTGGATCTTCGGTTCGGCGCTCCGAAGCGCCCTGCGGATGATATTGACCCCGTCGGGCTTGGTGGAGGTGAGGACGAGGTTTCCGCTCACCGTGACCCGGGGGACCTTGACATTCTCGGAGGCGACCTTTGCGAGCGCCTGCGCCACACCGGGGGAGAGATCGGTCTTATCCAGCACCTTCTCACCCGAGGTGGCGATATCTTCAAAAACAGAATAGAGGTCGCCGTATTTTTTATATAAGGCGGATTCGATGTTCTCTGCCGGTTCCCCGGACGCCTTGGCGGCAAACCCGATCCACTTCTTTGCCTTGGACTCGTTCTTCCATTCCCGGATCTTTTCCCGCCGCTGGTGCTCGTTCACGTCCTTGAGCGAGAGGTCGATGTGCGCCCGGTTCCGGTCCACGTAGAGGACCTTGCAGACCACCTTCTGCCCCTCCCGGATATGGTCCCGGATATACTTGATCCAGCCGGTGGCCACCTCCGAGATGGGGATCAGCCCTTCCCTGTCTCCATACTCGTCCAGGCTGACAAATGCCGCAAAGTCCTTCACGTCCCGGACCGTGCAGACCACCAGTTCCCCGACCTCAGGCCACGCCCTCTCGCTCATAACGCACTCACTCGAATGTTCCGAGGATATCAGCCTTAATGGTTGCCTTTCCACCGGAAGGTTCCGCGAGTACCTTGCCGCAGACCACGCAGTCGACCACAGTGCTGGCCTTCTCGAAGACCATCTGCTCGTTCTCGCAGTCCGGGCATTTTACCTTCAGGAACTTGCTCCGGTTCTCTCTGAGCTGTCGTACCAAGAAATTCACTCCGTCAGTTCGAATTTGGATATTCTGTAACCTGCTCTCAGGTGAGCCTTCCCGCAGACCTTGCAACGGTAGCGGACATTGATCCGCTTCGTAGGCTTGTCCCCGCCGGGCACCTTGGAAAACTTCCCACGGTTGCCCACATGGCTTCTCCGGGCCTTCTGCCGGTCGATCCAGTGGAGTCCCGTCGTCTTGCCCTTCTTTACCTTCTCTACCTCGTGCAGCTGATGATTTCTGCAATGGGGGCAGTATGTCTTGAATTTTGCTGGCATCTTCATGTGATTCCGCCTCTTGTGCGCCCTCGCGAATACCTGTATTATTAGGAGAGATTCATATTTAACACTATGTTGCGTTCACAAAGGACTTCCGCGTTCCTCCGGGGAAGAGTGACGATATCCTCCTTCTGGAGGTGATAGATCCTGCCGTCGACACCCATGAAGGGTTCCATATCGGCAAGCACCCGGGTGAGGACATACGCCGGGGCAGCCGGTTCCGGCACCGGCGAGGGTTCGCAGACCTCGATCGGAGGGACCCCTCCCTCCACCTCTTCCGTTTCGGAGAGGGCCGGGTGCTGGCCGCCGACAAGCCTGCACCGGCATTGCTCCATGGCCATGGCGATCTGGTCGAACATCTCCCGTTCCGCGGGGAGCATCTTCTTCATCTCGTCGCGGTCGATGTACCCGCCCTCCTGCTGGGTCTGGGCCAGTGCCACGATCTTGCCTGCCCGGATGCGGAAAATGTCACACAGGGTTTCCCGGATACTCCCCACCCGCTCGATAAGGATCCGGGTCCTGTCGGAGAACGGGTCCTCCTGCGAATAGACGTCCCGCGTGATCTCCCCCAGTTCCTCCAGGGTCGAGTCGTAGAGGTCGGGGACTATCTGGATCAGCCGCCCGGTCTCCCGTTCGGAGAGGAGCACGCTGCGGAGCTCGTCGAGGTGCACCGTCATCCGCCTCCTATCTCGGCCACGCCCCGGCAGCAGAGGAAGACCGCGAGCGCTTCGGGGACCTGGTTGATCCCCTTCTCCAGGTCGTACCGGCTGCCGAGGAGGCTCATGGAGAGCTTCATCGTAAGGTCCACGTTCACCTTCCGGTCAGAAAAGACCACCGCATCGACCAACGGGTCGAAACGGGAGATCTCCCGGACAGGGACCGGGGTCACCCGGAACCCGCTCCCCCCGTGGAGCGAGGAGGGCAGCCTGATGAGCCGCTTGATGTCGGTAGTCACCGGTTCGTCTGCGAGCGCGGCCTTTTCGCGGAGCAGTGATGCGAACTTCCCCTCTTTCGTGCGGGTGAGCCCCTTGACCAGGCGGGCCACCAGGGGATCGCGCACGTTCAGCACTGGTGGGTGACCGGAGAGACCCTTGAGTATCTCGTCTATTCTCCCCTCAAGCTCCTCTGCAGACACTTTTCCCACTCCCTCCAGGGCGGAGACTTCTTTTATCCTCGCCTCGGCCTCCATCTCCCGGAGCCACAGAAGGTACTCCTGCAGCGATGCTATAAAACGCATGTACCACCCGCGGGGTGAATGTGTCTCGCGGCCGAGGACCATCACCGGGTCGAGCCCGATCCCGCAGACGTAATCGATCAGTTCCCTCCGCTCGTTGCTCCCCCAGTTCCGTGTCTCCACGTCCCGAACGTGGACGTGGTAGCCCCTTCCCCCGGAGAAGACCAGGTCGATGGTGTGCGGGGCGACTCCCAGCTCGCCGATGAGCATCTCCAGCAGTTTCTCAGTCTCTTCCTTGACCCGGGCGAGCATCATGTCATACGGGCCCCGGACGATGTGGTCCGCGTCGAGGTCGAAGATGAGGTCCGCCCCGAGCCACTGTTTCTGGTCCATGGTGGGGGCGTCGGGGATGGCGTAATACGCGCTTGAGTAGTAGGCGTGAGCGGGCGCCATGGTCCGGAGGTAGGTGAAGAGCTCGTCCTTCCGGGGAAATCCCATGTGCCTGCGCATCCGGATCTCGGGGTACTCGGGGTCGAAGAAGATGAACCCCCATTCCCGTTCTTCCATCGAAGGTGGCGCGAGGAGGTTTCCCGACTGGTAGTAGGCCGAGAAACGCTGTTTCAGGAACTCAAGGGTCGCCGCCTTCATGGAAGGTCCTTATGCATATAGGGCCCGCGTCGTTCATAGCCGTATCTTCGGTAATAAGGGCGGACCCCGATCCCGCTCATCACCGCGATCTCCCGATACCCTTCCTGGCCTGCGATCTCCTCGGCGTGCGAGAGGAGCTGGTGCCCGAACTTCCTGTGCTGCCGCTGTTCGGGCTCCGGGGACACTCCCAACGGGACGACGCTCCCGTACACGTGCAGCTCGCGAATGAGGGCGGCGTCCCGGACCTCCCCCATAAACCGGGACCCACCTGTCCTCAGGCGGCAGAACCCTACCAGGGCGTCCCCGGAGACGAACTGGATGAAATGTTCCGTGCCTCCTGTGCATTCGTAGCGGTTCACCCGTAGCTCCGGCACCTCTTCCGAGGGTTTCCGCCCGATCTCCCTGCAGCGGATGCACCGGCACGTCCCGCCCAGTTCGTGCAGCCGTCCGGCGGCGAGCTGCCGGAAGTTGCTGTGCTTCGACCCGGCGACTATCAGCTCCGCGGGGATATCCCGCTGGATCCGCTGAAGACGCACATATTCGGGAAGGAGGCTCTTCCCGTAGGCCACAAGGTCGATCAGTTCCGTTTCGGAGTACGGCCGGTACAGTCCGTCCTGCCACAATTTCTCGATCTCCGAGCCCGGAGTAACAAGCGTAGGATAGATCTTCAGGAAATCCGGTCTGAACCGGGGGTCGTCGAAGAGCAGCCGGAACATCTCCCGGTCCGTCTCCGGGGTGCTCCCCGGGAGGTTCGGCATCACGTGAAAACCCACCTTGAGCCCTGCGTCGCGGAGCAGGCGGTTCGCCTCCACCGTGTCCTCGACCGTGCACCCCCTCCGGTTGAACGCCAGGATCTCGTTGTCCAGTGCCTGGACCCCGAGTTCCACCTTGGTCACCCCAAGGCGCAGCATACGGCGGATGTGCTCTTCCCGGCACCAGTCGGGGCGTGTCTCGAAGGTGATCGCCACGCAACGGACCGGGGAATACTCGTTCTGCCGGAAGATCTCCGGAAGGTCTCCGCCCACCCCTGCAACCGGCCCCCGGTAGGTGTTCATCGCCCGGACGCACTCCGTGACGAACCATTCCTGGTACTCCTCGGGGCGTGCGGTCATGGTCCCCCCCATCACGATCAGCTCCACCTTGTCGACCTGGTGGCCGAGTACCTCGAACTGCGAGAGCCTGGCCCGGACCTGGTCGAACGGGTCGTAATTATGGTCCCTCGCCCGTTTGGCGGCGGGCTCCTCCCCGGTGTAGCTCTGGGGCGACCCGAAAGGGTGCTCGGGCCCGCCGGGACAGGGGAGGCACTTCCCGTGGGGGCAGGGGTACGGGGAGGTCATCACCGCCACGGGGGCCACCCCGGAGATCGTGCGGGCGGGCTTTACCTGCAGGATCCTGCGAAGCCGCTCGCGCTCTTCGGGAGATGCGGCAGCGAGGATCGCGGAGTTTTTCGGGACCTCCGGAAGGGAATACTTGCGGCAGACCGCGATCTTGATGCGGGTAATATCGCCGGGGGAAAGAGAACGGGAAAAAAGCTGGGAGATGATCTCCCGGTAAATCTCCGCACCACTCATACCATACTATTATTCGGCTGCGACCTTTTCAGTTGCGACCTCGGGTGCATACTCGACCGCCATGGGGTGGCTGCCCCGGATGTTGGTGACGATCTCGTCGCCGAGGGTGAGAATAGCATCCTTGTGGCATTTCTTGTTTTTGTGAATATGAACAGGAGAGATCTCAAGGGAATTGTAGTTTTTCGTCGGAATTTCTTCGCTGGTGACCGTTTCGAAGTACCTCTTGATATGAATCATCAGCATGTGGAGATGGAGTAGTTCCTCTTTTTGCACACAATCACCTTTCTTCAAATCACTACTCTTTTCGTTACGACATATAGTTTATTGGTGATCTTTATATCCGGTTATTCGTACTCCGGAGGAGCCCTGATTGGGCTCGCGATCGGGGACGCATTGGGTGCGCCCCTGGAAGGGCTCCCCCCTCCACGGAAAAAACTCACAGAAATGGAGCCCGGTGGATTTTTCCCCCGTTCCGCCGGCCAAATCACCGACGACAGCATCCAGGCCTTCGCGCTTGCCGAATCCCTGGCCTCGTGTCGCGGGTTATGTCCTTATGACCTCATATCGAGGCTTGTTTCAGGTTACCTCAAATATCCGTGGGCTTTCGGACCGACTTCATCCCGGGTCTTCCTCATGGCCAGGGCAGGCTGGGAACCGTTCGCTGCCGCACGGGAGATCGACCGTATACAGGGTAGCCGGAGCAACGGGAGCGTGATGAGGGGGCCCCCCCTCGGGGTGTTCTCGAACGGCCCCGAACTAGAGCCGCTTTCCCTCGAGTGTTCCCGGCTCACCCACCCCGACCCGGTCGCCTGCGCCTGCTCGGCATGGCTCAACCGCATGGTGAGCGAGCTCTGCCGGGGGAGGTCCCGGGAGTTCGCGTTCAACCGTGCACTCCGGCGTTGTGGAAACCGGGAGGTGGCCGGATACCTGGGGAGTTTCCTCTCCCACGAACCCGTTCCTTCTCTCGACGCTCTGCTTGCCACCCATGCCGCCGTCCACACCTTCATGACAACCCGGTCGTTCGAGGAGGCACTGGTGACAGCGGTGAACATGGGAGGGGATGCGGACACCGTGGGGGCCTGCTGCGGGGCACTTGCCGGGGCGACCTACGGGCTTTCGGCGATACCGGTCCGCTGGCTGTCCGCCCTGGAAGACCTGCCCGGGTTGCTGGAGATCGCGTGGCGGCTATGGGCGGTTTCGGAGCGGTGAGAAAAGGAAGAAAAATGCAATATGGGGGCTGTAGCCCCCAAACCCCCACAAGATAGTTCCGCCGCCCCCGGAGGGCGCCCCGGCGGCGGATCAAAGGAATAAATCATTGAGATGCGTAGTGCCTGATGAATTATCAGATATCAAGATGCTATTAAAAACGGCCCAGGCGCGACCCGACGAGGCGTCGCGCCGACCCCGCGAAGCGGGGGGGGAATATCTTCATAAAAATATCATCAAACTGTAATTTGCTTCAAAAAATAGAATCAGAAAAAATCACGCGGATCTGAGCTCGACCATCTGCAGGGCCCGGCCCTTCTCGCAGGCTTCGGCAGCCTGTCCGAGCACCTCGATCACCACGTACCGGTCGCCCTCGACGATCCCTTCCGGGTGGCAGAGCGCAAAGTTGCTGCAGGTGGTCCGGGTGCAGGAGAACTCGTACTGGATCCGGGTGTTTTTTATCGCCATGTCCGCGTTGATCAGGGCAGGGATGGGCGACTCCAGAACCTCGACCGCCCGGGTCCCGTTCAGGTGCACCTGGCAGGGGTGCCTTGTCGGACGGATACCCACGATACGGTATTTTTTGCCTCTCTTCAGGTTATTGCAGGTTTTTTTGAGCGAGCAGGGTGCGCACTCCTCGATCTCCCCTTCATACACGAACTCCAGCCCCTGCTGTGCCAGTTCCGCCCCGATCAGGGTTACTTTCGGTTTCGGCTCGACCATATCCGCCACTTCACTCCTGGTACAGCATTCTCACCATGTCTTCCGCCGCTTCGGGAGAGAGCCCCATGTCTAAGATAGTGAATCGTTCCGGACGGATAGTCTTTGCCATGAGGAGGGCCTCCACAAAGATCCGGTCCTCGATCCCCAGGTCCCGCGGGGTTATCGGGGCACCTATCGCCCTGAGTGCGGCGCGAATCGCCCGCCAGTCGCCCCCGTGGAGGTACATGGTGATGATGGTCCCGATACCGCAGGCCTCGCCGTGGAGCGCCTTTCCCGGAGCAAGCCGTTCGAGGGCGTGCCCGAACTTGTGCTCACCGCCGCTCGCCGGGCGGGAGGATCCCGCGATGCTCATGGCGACACCGGAGGCCACCAGCGCCTTGGTCACGAACCAGGCGGTCTCCTCCTGGTGAGGCTTGATCGCGCCGGCATGCTCCATCACCTGCTCGGCGGTCATCTTCGAGAGTGCGAGGGCATACTCGGAGACCTCCTCCCCCCGAAGGCGGTGAGCGAGCTCCCAGTCGAGGATGGCGGTATAGTTGGAGATGATGTCCGCACACCCGGATGCGAGGAGGCGATGGGGGGCGGCGGCGATTACCCCCGTATCGGCGACCACCGCGATCGGCGGGTGGGCCTGGAGGGAGACGTTCCCGTCGCCCGAAGAGACGGAGGCACGGGCAGAGGCGATCCCGTCATGGGATGCGGCGGTGGGGACGCTGATGAACTGCCTGTCTGTGTTATAGGACGCGATCTTCGCGGTATCGATCACCCTCCCGCCCCCGACACCCACGAGAAAGTCCGCCTTCTCCGCGGCGGCTTCAGCCCTGGCGATCACTTCCATATCCAGGGTATCGGAGACGAATGTTGAAACCGTGTAATCTCCGGAGAGAAGCGAGATAACCTTCTTCCCGGCGAGTTCACCGGTATGGCTCCCGGTGACCACCAGCACAGAAGAGCCGAGGCGGAGGTCTCCCGCCACCGTGGCGATCTGGGAGAGGGCATCATGGCCGATCACCACGTCCCGGGGGAGCTGCAACCACCGTGATTTGTCGAATTGTTTGCTCTTCAGTACTTTATTACCCTCCGTGCCCATTTAGATCAGAGAATGATTAGGGAATTCATCTACAAATACTACATCGATCCCATACGTTTCGGCCAGCCCTACAATGTCGTCGACACCACTACCTACGCGATTGTGCTTCTTATCGCGATTTACCTGGTGTACAGGTGGCTCGTCTGGTCGAAGATCGATATTAACGGCCGGTTCGTGATCGCCACCCTGCCCTTCGTGGTGCTGGGAGGCCTCACCCGCGTGGTCCAGGACACCGGGATGATCACCTCGGACTTCCAGTACCTGCTCATCACCCCCCTGATCTATTTCGTGCTCTTCGCGGTTACCGCGATCGCGCTCGGGGTCACCTATTCGCTCGAGAAAATGGGCGTAATCAAGGACTATATCCCCTACTATGCAGGGATTGGGGTCGCCGGGTGCGTGCTGGTCGCGGGAGTGCTTACCGCGTTCGGGCTTTCGCGGGGGATCATCGCACTGAACGTGCTGTTCACCATACTGGCCATGGGCGTGGTATCTTCGTTCCTGGTCTGGGCGGCGATGCGGTACCTGCTGAAGTGGGAGTATGCGAGCGACCCCCTCTATCTCGCCCTTATCTTCGGGCAGCTGCTCGATGCGAGCGCGACCAGCTACGGGATCGATATCCACCCCCTGCACTACATGGAGGTTCACGTCGTGGGCTCGAACCTCATCGCCCTCACCGGAACGGCATTCGTGATGTACCCGCTGAAGCTCCTGGTACTCTTCCCCGGGATCTACATCCTCCAGCGGTTCAGGCACGAGGGTGCGCCGGTCCTCTGGCACCTGATCGTGCTGGCCATGATCACCGTCGGGCTCGCCCCGGGGATCAGGGACATGGTGAGGATGGTCCTCTATGTCTGAACCGGCGATCTGGAAAAACCTGGGATTCACGGCATTCCTCTTCGCCCTGTGCCTTTCGGGGGGCATCCTGATCGCCGCGGCGAACCCTGAGGTCGGCCAGCAGTTCCTCGACCTCTTCCGCGAGGCGATTATGGGGGAACTGATGACCGACGAACCGCTCCTCCTCGCAGGAAATCTCTTCCTGAACAACCTCCAGGCCTGCGTCCTCCTCTTCCTCGGGGGGGCGACTTTCGGGCTGTTCACCCTCTTCGTGATAGGCACGAACGGGCTCGTGATCGGGGCCATCCTCCAGCTGGTCACCGGTGAAAAGGGGCTGCTCTACGTGGCGGCCGCCATAGTTCCCCACGGGATCTTCGAGATCCCCGCCTTCATCATCGCCGGGGCCCTGGGGTTCACCCTCGCGGGAGGGATGTGGAAGGAACTCACCGGCGGGGGCGATGCCGTAGCAACCGCACAGGCCGTGGGGAAGCATTTCCTCACTATAGTAATCCCCCTGGTCGCGGTTGCAGCCCTCGTAGAGGCTTTTATTACGCCATATATCCTACAATTTGTAGCTTGAGGAGCAATGGGCATGGAAGAGGAAATGGGGGCACTCCCCGGGATACACGACTTCAGCGCCTGGTATAACGAACTTTTGTGGCGGGCGGAGATCATGGATGTCCGCTACCCGGTCAAGGGCATCTACGTCTGGTACCCGTTCGGGTTCTCTCTCCGGAGAAACGTCTACGACCGGCTCCGTTCCATCATGGACCGGGAACACCAGGAGGCCCTCTTCCCGCTGCTCATCCCGGAGACCGAGTTTGCGAAAGAAGCCGAGCACATCAAAGGGTTCGAGGAGGAGGTCTACTGGGTTACCCACGGGGGGCTCACGCCCATGGATGTCAAACTGGCGCTCCGCCCCACCAGCGAGTGTGCTATCTATCCCATGTATTCCCTCTGGGTGCGGTCCCATGCCGACCTCCCGCTGAAGATCTACCAGATCGTGAATACCTTCCGGTACGAGACAAAGCATACCCGGCCGCTCATAAGGCTCCGGGAGATCACCTCGTTTAAGGAGGCCCACACGGTCCATACCACGTGGGACGATGCCGAGGCACAGGTGCAGACTGCAATTGGTCTCTACAAGGAGTTCTACAGGACGCTCTGCATCCCGGTGATCGTCTCAAAGAGGCCGGACTGGGACAAGTTCCCGGGGGCGGACCACACTATTGCGGTGGACGTGATCATGCCCGACGGGAAGACCCTGCAGAGCGGGACCGTGCACCACCTGGGCGATCATTTCTCCCGGACGTTTTCCATCCAGTACGAGGACGTGCAGGGGGAACAGCAGTATGCGTTCCAGACCTGCTACGGCATCTCCGAGCGGTGCATCGCCGCACTGATCGGGGTCCACGGAGACGACAAGGGCCTGGTGCTGCCTCCGGCGGTCGCACCGGTGCAGGTGGTCCTGGTCCCGATCACCATCGGGAAGCGCAAGGACGAGGTGGCGAACGCGGTGAAGGAGATCGAGGAACGACTCCTCGCTGCGGGTTTCCGGGTAAAACGGGACGACCGCGACCTCCGGCCCGGGGCGAAATATTACTACTGGGAGATGCGGGGCGTGCCGCTCCGGCTGGAAGTCGGCCCCCGGGATATCGACGCGGGCCAGGTTACGGCGGTCACCAGGCTCGGGCACAAGGGCGCGATCCCCATGGAGGGCCTTGTCGACGGGGTCGCCGAACGGCTCGCTACATTCACCGCCGAACTCGAGGAGCGGGCACTGGAGCAGTTCAGGGCGAAGATCTCGGTCGTGAACGGGATCCAGGAGTTAGTGAACGCACTCGAGACCGGCGTGGCGGTGGTCCCCTGGTGCGGCGACCGCGGGTGTGCGGACGCAATAGAGGAGAAGACCGGGGCGAGCGTCCTTGGCACCGAGGTCCGGTCTGAAGCGATTCCTCCTGTACACGGGATATGCGTGATCTGCGGGAAGGAAGGGACCGGGACGCTCGTGGGGAAGGCGTATTAAAGAAAACTAATTTTAACAAGTCTTTTTTAGAAGATGTTCTAGGGTGTAAATAGATATTAGAAAATTGGGGGCTGTCGCCCCCAAACCCCCACGCGACGGTTCCGCCGGCCCCGAAGGGCGCCCCGGCGGCGGATCTGGTGGTTTATCGTTTCTCTCTCCCTAGAAACTGAAGGATATTGGATAGATACCGGAATTGTGTTGCGAATTTTCTTTCACAATTGAGTAATGAGGTGTGCAATTGAAATGGCCCAGGCGCGACCCGACGAGGCGTCGCGCCGACCCCGCGAAGCGGGGTGGGAATCTATCTTCGTTATTCGTTTATCAGCAGACTTTTCAAGTGAAATCACTCCCGAAACTCGTAAAAAGTGCATTTATCGAAGTTTCCGTGAAAAGTTCAAAACTATTGAAAATTCCACGAATTAAAAAAATTTAACACCGGGGGCAGCGATACGAGTGCTGCAGCCCCGGACGGGCCAGGTCACCGCGGACGATCTTCTTCCCGCCCCGGAAATAGATCTTCCCGCAGGCCCCGCATTTTTTCGGCCGGACCCGGTCGATGAACCGGGAGGGAAGCTCGAACTCGAACGAGGTCTCGGTCCCGGAGAAGTTCTGGACGCACGGCTCCTCGTAATTGGAGAGGAACTGCATGATCTGCACGGGGGAGACCCCCATGTCGTCGAATTTCTTGAAGATAAAGTAATTGAAGACCAGCCAGGAGAAGTCGCACCGCTCGATCAACTCCTCGCCTTCGCTCTCTCCGTCGTCGCACTCCTCGAGGGTACACCCGCAGAGTGGGCACCGTCCTTTCACCAGTTCATCCAGGTATACCTCTTCCCGGCAGGCGGGACACGTGGTATGGGCTGCATGCATTCGTGAGGTCATGGTAGTGTCCGTGTCCGGGCATATACGATCCCCGCCCGGAGGGGGTTGGTCTTCTGGGTGCGGGCTCCCCGCGTCCATCATGGACCGGGCCCGTGAAGCGTCCGGAAATATTTGAGCGCCTGGAAGAGGCGCACCCCGGAAGATGAAAAGTATCCCCCTTGAGGGGGGCCTTTCATCATTCAGGGTGTCCTGATACCGGGCAGCTCGCCGGACAGACTCGCTTCTTCTATTTGTATCCCTATCACATAAACCTATACCAGGTAACAAGAGTATATGAGCCTGTTGGTTAAAACAGACCATTTACGAAGCATTTTTATACTTGACACCGGTGTGGATCACCGGGCGAGGATCCCGAATGCATCGTTTAAGGAGCGCCGTGCCTCCTTGAAATTCCTGTCCCGGATGAGGGACACGCTCCGGGAGAAACAGTGTGTCAGGTCGTCCTTGTCGATTTTGTACGCAGTGAAGAAACAGCGCACCGAGTCCTCGACCCTTCCGAGCATCAGGTAGCAGTTAGAAAGGACCACCCACGCGTCCGCGTTTTGGGGTTCGGCCTTTGTCACCAGTTCCATGGTCCGTGCGGATTCCCCATATTCCCCGGTCATAGAGAGGGAGATCCCCTTCCAGAACCAGAGTCTGCCGTTCCCCGGGCGGAGCTGTTCGGCCTTATGGAACGATTCCAGGGCTTTCTCCGGCTCTCCGGCGATTACATGGGCGATGCCCTTGTTCACCCACGCGGAGAAGTATCCCGGGAACAGGCAGATCGCCTGTGAGAACGATGATATCGCCTCTGGTGTCCTGCGGAGCATCATCAGGGAGTACCCGTGATTCATCCACGCGCCAAGGTAGCGGGGGCGGAGCGAGAGCGCGATCTCGCTGCACCTGAGTTCCTCTTCGAAATCCCCGAGTTCGCCGTGGGCGTGTCCCTTGGCGTTCCAGGCCATCGCGTTCGCGGGGTCAATCTTCAGGGCTTCCTCGCAGCAGGCAATCTTCTCCTTGAACTTTCCCATCTTCCCCAGGGCGAATCCTTTATGCACCAACGCCATCGAGAGGCGGGGGTTGAGTGCGATGGCCTGCTCACAGGACTCGATCTCTTCCTCGAACCTGCCCATCTTCCCGAGCGCGACCCCCCGGGCAGTCCACGCGTCGGCGCAGGAAGGGTCGCTGGCAAGTGACCTGGAGAACCAGCGCAGCGCCTGGTCGTACTCGCCCCTCCGGGTAAGGCGGATGCCTTCCCTGCAAAAAAGGCGGGCCTCTTCTTCCTGTGGAGATAACGGGTCACTACGCTCGGTCAAAATAAAAACCCCTGGAATGCGATCGGATGATCCTCGATCTCCTTTGGGGAAGAGTATAACACTTCCGATCTTGACTTTCCATCGGAAACCCCATCCCTCATCTCAACCGGATCAGGTTTTTTCTCTCTGCCCGGGATGTGATGTCTCCATTTCACCGGACCTGGTCTCTCCTCCACCGGAAATGATCCTGCCTCTATGGAGGTTGTCTCTCCCTCTGCGGAACCTTATCCTTCTCTCACCTGAAACCCTGGTCCCTTTCTTTAGCTGGACCCGGACTCTTCTTTCTACAGGACGTGATCTGTTCATCCCCCCGGACCCAAATCCTTCTCTCTACTGGAATCGATCCACTTCTGCAAGAACCGGACTCTTCCTTTCTGTTTGATTGGTCTTCAGCTGGCATGGGAAACATTGAGTGGGATTAACTCCCCATCAATGGTGATGGAGACGAGGACGCTGCCGGTTGCCTGTACTATCGCAGGGTCGGATTCTGGAGGAGGGGCGGGGATCCAGGCAGACATCAAGACCTTCGCCGCCCTCGGAGTGTGGGGGGTATCAGTCCTCACCGCGGTCACCGCCCAGAACACCCGGGAGGTGAAAGGAACGCATCTCGTCCCCTCGTCATTGGTGAGGCTCCAGCTGGAAGCGGTGATAGAAGATTTCCCGATCGGAGCATTCAAGACCGGGATGCTGGGTTCTGGCGGGCAGGTAGAGGCGGTGGCAGACGCGCTCCCGGCAGATGCGCTCCTGGTAGTAGACCCGGTCATGATCTCCACGAGCGGGTATCCCCTTCTCGACCCCCGGGGAATTGAAGCGCTGAAGGCTACGCTCCTCCCCCGTACCACGGTGGTTACCCCGAATATCCCCGAGGCCTGTCTTCTCGCGGGTATTCAAAGGATTTCTTCGATGGACGAGGCCCGTGACGCAGCCTCGAAAATACTGGCCCTCGGCCCCGAGTTCGTGATCATCAAGGGGGGGCACATGGAAGGGGATCGTTCGTCCGACCTGCTCGCCGGGGAAGGGACCGAAAAAATCCTCTCCGCCCCGCGTATCCCCTGCCAGGTGCATGGATCGGGGTGCTGTTTTTCAGCCGCACTTACTGCCTATCTTACCTCGGGAGGCGGGATGGAAGATTCGTTCCGGAAGGCCAAGGAATTCGTCACCGACGCCATCGAGTGTGCAGTGACGAGCCGGAGCGGCAACGCCATGGTCCAGCCGTCGGGGCACCGTAAAAAGTAGTGTCTCACTTCGGAAATGCAGGTGAATGCGTGCTCTTCATCATTCTCTCCAATATCCTCCTTTTACAATTTACTCTGGTTTAATATGAGCTGCGATTCTGGCGGCGAGGACGGGTGTGCTCCATCCGGAACCGGGTCGAAAGCAAGATGAGCACCAAGGTAATATACCCGCAGGAGAAGGTTTCGGTGCATGAATCAGGGTGGCGTATGAACGAGCAATGGTGCAGGCTGACAGGCGAGTTGTTCCCCGAACCGGTGGTGATCGCAGACCGGGACGGAAACGTCCTGGATTGGAACCGGGCGGCAGAGGAATGGTTCGGGCTCCCTCCATCGGGGGAGGAGCGCCCCGTGATCCCCGGGGTGGTCCTCGCCGGGATCCTCCCTCCGGTAAAAGGACCCTGCTGCAGGGAGAGCGGGAATCTGGTTCTAAAAGGTGAGGAACGGAGAATCGAGTACAGCATTCTTGCGGCCGGACCGGGGGAGACCCCGGACAGAGTGCTCCTCCATGTCAGGGACGTAACGGAACAAAGGCGCTATGAGGATGGCCTGCTCGAGATTGGACAGAAATTCCGCCACCTCAACGCGGAAATCCGCCATGATATCCTGAACCAGCTCACCATCCTCATAGGGTTCCTCCAGTTTTCCGAGGACCTGACCACCGACGACAAGTTCAGGGACTTCATCGGGAAGGAGATCACGGCGGGGGAGAAGATCCAGCGCCTCATCGAGTTCACCCGTGAATACCAGGACATCGGGGAAGAAGGCCCGCGCTGGCTCGATTTCGAAACGATTCTGGGGAATGTCGTCAACAAGATCGGAGAGGACCATTTCGTGCTCACCCCGCTCCCGGAGCGCTGGGAGATCTTCGCCCATCCTTCGATTGAGGAAACGATTGAACGACTAATCCAGTACATTGCCCTCGCAAGGAGACCTACGGTACCGGTGAAAATAATGGCGGGGAATACCCCTGATGGATTCAACATCATCGTGGAGGATTTCGCGCCGCCGGTTCCTTCTGAGGAGAGGGATCTCATATTCGAACGGGGTCATGGAAAGGCTGGAATCGAATTGTGGCTGGTGAGAGAGCTGCTCGCACTCTCCGGGATCTCGATCAGGGAGGACGGCGTCACTGGCGGGCGATTCGTGCTGACGGTCCCTGGCCGGTTTTTGAGAAAGAAGGGGTAATTCTTCGTTATTGTCTCATTTTTTTGCCCGATCGTGTCGAGGTAATGTATTTTATTGGGGGGGGCTGTCGCCCCTAAACCCCATGCGATGGTTTCGCCACCCCCGAAGGGTGCCCCTGTTTCAATTTTATTATTAATGCCCCACTCCCCCGCCCTTACCTCACTCCGGGGATAGGCGAGTATCCCCTCTGTTCGTCACCCTGCGGGCCGGCCTCCTCCTCTCCCGAGGGGAGAGGCAGTTAACGCGATACATATCCTGATTCCAGAGATGGTTTCGCTGTTTTTGAAGGTTCTCCGAAAACGAATCGCCATTAGTTCGTAATTGGGAAAGGACAAGGAACCGCCCGAAATGGCCCAGGCGCGACCCAACGAGGCGTCGCGCCGACCCCGCGAAGCGGGGTGGGAGATATCCTGTTTTCATCTAACTGCTAATTAAAATGTGATTTCAACAATAAGAGAACGAAGAGGATAACCTATTCTCCACCCCTTATCTTCACCCACGGGCGCTCCGGCCTGTCCATCAGGTAGCCGTCCAGGTGCCGCCACTGGATGTGGCGGTCGATGAATTCTCCTGCATTAAATGGCATCCCGGAGGAGTTCCCCCAGCGGGCCAGGAACGACCAGTCGGCGGCAAGTGAGCTGTCGATCACTTTGCCGTCCACGGTCCCCCTCGGCTGGAAGGGCAGGGGTCGGCCCGACTGGCTCATCACGTCTCTGGAATCGAGCTCGTAATGGCCGTCGACCGTTCTGGAGCAGGGATTGTCCCGGCCCAGGTATACATCGTGATGGTCGGCCAGGATCGCCTTCGCCCGCTCGCAATCAAGCTTCCCGTAGTGGTCCTCCATAAGTTGGGTAAGCCGGACCTGACGCGCACCCTGGTGCCGGCGGATATCCGCAAACCCCGAGTTCTCGCACTCGAGGTTCCGGATCCTCGGGTCGAACGGGGCGTTGCACCCGATGAAATACCCGTCCTTCGTTCTGTCCACCGAATTGTACTGCAGCCCGAGTTCGAGCCGGAGGATCTCCCGGGACCGGGTATCGGCAAGGAGCCACCCGTTGGCATAGCCTCCGTTGTTCCCGTCGACCATCTTCTCAACGAACCCGTCCAGGGAACCGGCGTATTGCATCGCATCCCGGACCCGGATGAATTCCGGGACGCCGGACGGGTCGTACTCCCGGAACCCGCCGATGGTCGT
Source organism: Methanolinea mesophila (assembly GCF_017873855.1). NCBI lineage: Archaea > Methanobacteriati > Methanobacteriota > Methanomicrobia > Methanomicrobiales > Methanoregulaceae > Methanolinea > Methanolinea mesophila. The sequence continues at coordinate 838,458 of NZ_JAGGKR010000001.1, read as the reverse complement.
CTCGCACCCGGCGATCCCCGCGCCGGTAAGAAAGAAGTCGGTGGCGCTGTGGAGGGACCCCGGGGGTGACTGCATCAGGATCCTGTTCCCCTCGTCCGGGCGGACGTCGAGGATGACGTTGAAGAACTGTCCCGTCTCAAAGTTGTCCCACGAGTTATGCCCCATCACCACCTTCCCGTCGGATGTGCACGAACCCGTGGCGATGAACGCGCTGCATCCGCCGTGCTCCACCATACTCCCCGGCCGGTACTGCCCTTCCCGCTGTTTCGGCCACCAGTAGTCAAGAAGTTCGATATACCCGTTCCAGGCAAGGAGGTCGAGCCAGGAGATCCCGGCCGCCGGGTCCGTTTCACGTTCCACAGAAGAAGTAATCGCACCGCCGGCTCCCAGGACAGGGTACCCGGGGGCCGGGGTTTCCGCGGAAACTAAGTCGTGATCTGCCTCGCGTGCCGCCTCAAGGCCGGCGGCCATCCCCTTCAGCTCTTCGGTATATTCCAGGCCCAGGTGGGGAGCGAACAATTTCCTGGCGGCGTTCACGAAAAACTCCCATTCCTTACCGGTATCAATATAGGTAAGGTACCGGAGGGAACGCATCACGCCGCGGATCTCGGAAGCGAGCAGAAATCCCTGCTGGAATCCGCGTTCGGGTGCATCTCCGGCGATCCGGACCATTATCCACCCCTCACTTTCTGTTCTGGCTCCTTTTCCTTCATTTACACCTATAATGCCTTTCTTCTCCTCGCCAGGCTCCACGAAATCACCGGATTTGCTATTATTTTCACCTTCATTAATACTCTTCCATCGGAATCCTTGGTCCTGCGATAACAACGTTTAAATAGATACCAAAAAAATTACCAACTACAGTGTCATGTTCGCGCGTGCGGGCATTACTGGTAAAACCAATCAAGGTGTTGTGTTATGAAGACTATTCGAAATGACGAGGCGGTATCACCGGTCATCGGTGTTATCCTCATGGTCGCGATCACCGTCATTCTGGCGGCGGTCATTGCGGCATTCGTGTTCGGACTTGCGGGAACCACGGGATCTTCCAAGAATGTGGGGCTGACTGTTACTCAGAATGCGGCCGGACTTGGTGTTGTAACCGTACAGGGTGGAACCGATATTCCGACCATTTCAAACTTGAAGTATTCAGTTGACGGAGGAACTACTTACAAATTCTTCGCTGTTTCCGCAACGAGTGGTGCAGCAACAACGACCGGCGGAACAGTTGTGGTTGGTTCAGTGCTTTATACTCAGGGCGGGGATACTCTCAGTGGAAACCGGTTCATTGTTACCGGTCTGTTTGACGACGGATCCTCACAAGTTCTGTTTGACCGACAGTATTGATTCCATTCACTAATTTTATCTTTTTTTAAAGCAATTTTCAAATATAATGCGTTACTTCAGGATTATTTTTTTAATTTTCCTGTTTACTTTGATGATATCAATTCTTTTTGGGTATCCTCGTTTTTACCTTAATGATGAGTGGATATCTGCCAATCAGTTGAACCATCTCGTTATTGGTGCAGACCTTTTACATGGATACTATCCGTATGGCCAGACTCCATATGCCATGGGACATGGCAATGTTCTATCATATACTCTTGCATTTTCAATAGTTTCCGCCCCGGTATACATTTTATTCTCCCTGTTCGGGGATTCGTTCCGTTTATTCGTGAATGTTCTTTGGTTGGCGCTTGTCGTTCTATTCATCATACTTATTGAGACCTCGTTTTCCCAATATGCTCGCTATAAAGGGATTCCTTGGACGTATGGGCTACTACTTTCAGCCCTTGTCTTATTCGTCTTAAATATGTGGTTATATCAGCCGTTTGTCTGGAAAGAATTCCCGGAACTGGCTGCATTGGTGTTCACTAATCACATTCTATTTGCGCTCTCGATGCCGATGGTTTTCCTAATCTTTCGCGAGGTCTTCGAAAACGACTGGTGGGGGGTCTTCGGGTTCATCGCGGTACTCTCCGGGTCTTCCTATCTTTTCTGGTCGAGTACTGCAAAGGATCACATCCTCGCTTTATTGTTTTTCCTAATTGCTCTTTTTTTCCTTATTCGGTTTGTAAAGAAGGGTTCGTACCTCAATCTCATGTCATCCTACATTGCTATCGGATGGACGGCATGGGTACGGCCTGAGTTGGGTTTTGGGCTCCTTATCCTGTTTATCATATCAGGCTTGGTGATAGCATATAGAAAGGGAATCAAAGAAGAGCTGAAGACTTTTTTGTGTGGATTCGCCTCAATTTTTGGGGCATTGCCCCTATTCATCAATAATTATGGATTAACAGGAAACCCTTTCACTAATCCTTTTACAATTGGTTTTCAAGCAGGAACAGAAAACTCTATTGATGTGATGGGAAATCTTATTATCTCACAATATTCCCTAAATTTTCTAAACCCTATAACGTTTTTTCCCGGCCTTTATAGGATATTTTTCGATCCAAAAACACCGATTGCTGCCGGTATATTTCAAGTATCTCCATTCGCCTTCATGGCAGTGATCCTGATCATTTGGCTCACGGTTTTGTTCATCAAGAAGAGGCGTTATTTTGGCAATTCTCAGGATCGGACGATTGTAATCATCATGTTCCTTGTATCATTGGGGGTTTTATTTCCCTACATGAGGAGCATTGCATTCCTTGGAACTGATGGGGGAATTATTCCGGATATTCGCTACCTCTCCCCGATTTATATACCATTGGCGATTCTTGGATGCTCTCTCTTAAAAAAGATCGGGTTTGAAGAAAAGGATCTGAAAAAGACCCTCGAATCGTTCGTCTGGATAGGTTTGGTGACCCTGCCCCTGGCGTTTATTGTCCTCCAGGCATTCATCGGGAACAGTATGGTGAAGCAGCTCCAGGTTCAGGCCTGGATAAATTATACCTTCCTGATCATTGTTGCAACTGCGGTTATCCTTGTAATTTTAGGGAAGGTAAAGAAGGAATGGCTGTGGTATCTCATCCCGGTGCTCTTCGCCTCCGGACTGATATGGTACACGATCGTGGGATACCGTTTCACAACAACCCTGTTAGAGCACTACCACTTCTGGCTCCCGGTGACGAACTGGACCCGGTTGATCTTTCTGAAGATATTCCCATGGTGAATGAGATTGAGGGAATTCAATTATTTAGAATTTATCTGAACATCAGAATACAGTAGTTATAGGGGATGAACGCCGCCGCCCCCGAAGGGGGCCCCGGCGGCGGATCTAGGGACTAAATCATAATTGAAAGATCAGGGAATGAGATAGGAATTTCATGTTGCACTTTGGCCCGGAATTTGCCTTCTGGGTTCAATAACAACTAATAGAAATAGCGCTTTCTTCAAATCTCTCAAATTTCACTCAAACCTTAGCAGCCTCGCGTTCACCGCCACGATAACCGTCGAAACCGACATAAGCACCGCACCTGCCGCCGGCGATAAGAGGATCCCCTCTCCGTAGAGTATCCCGGCCGCGAGAGGTATCGCGACCGCGTTGTACCCCGTTGCCCAGAGAAGGTTCTGCACCATCTTACGGTAGGTGGCACGCCCGAGCTTGATCACCGAGACCACGTCGTCGGGGTTGCTCCGGACGAGCACGATGTCGGCCGCCTCGATGGCCACGTCCGTCCCGGCCCCGATGGCGATCCCCACGTTCGCCTCGGCGAGGGCGGGGGCGTCATTCACCCCGTCACCGACCATTCCCACCAGAAGGCCGCGGGCCTGGATCTCCCGGACCTTCTCGGCCTTCTTATCGGGGAGGACGCCGGCGAAGTACTCGCTCATCCCGAGCTCGCGGGAGACGTACTCCGCCACCTCCTTCCGGTCCCCGGTAACCATCAGGCACTCGATCCCCATGTCCTTCAGTTGTGCGATCGCGTTCTTAGATTCCGGGCGGACGATGTCCGCGAGCGCGATCGCCCCGCAAAGTTCGTCATCGATCAGAACATAGACCACGGTCCGCCCTTTGGCCGCGGTCTCGTCGATCCGGGCATCAGATACGGTTTTTTTGAGGGATTCAAGGTGCATGCCGCTGACTACCATCACCCTGTGCCCGTCAATCGTCCCGGTGACGCCCTTGCCGGGCATGGATTTGAACTCATCCACATCATAGCGGGTCTTTCCCGCCTTGGCGATTGCCTTCCCGATGGGGTGCTCGGAGAGGGACTCGAGCGAGCCGGCATAGTCCCGGAGCACGGCCTCGTCGCAGAGACCCCCCAGGCGGATCACGTCGGTGACCTCGAACTCTCCGAGGGTGAGGGTCCCGGTCTTGTCGAAGATGATTGCCTGAAGCCTCCGGGCGTTCTCGAACGCGGTGCGGTTCCGGATGAGGAAGCCGTGCCGTGCGGCGAGCGCGGTGGAAACCGCCACTACCAGGGGGATAGCGAGCCCGAGCGCGTGGGGGCAGGTGATCACCATCACCGTCACGCTCCGCTCGAGGGCGAAGACGAACTGCTGCCCGGCGACCAGGAACCATGCCACGAGCGTGATCGCCCCGGCCGAAAGACCGATGATGGTCAGCCATTTCGCCGCCCGGTCGGCGAGGTTCTGGGTCCTCGAACGGGCGGTCTGGGCCGAACGGACCAGGTCGATCACCTGAGAGATGTACGAGCTCTCCCCTGTCCTCGTCACCCGGACCACAATCGACCCGTCACCGTTCACCGACCCCCCGATCACCTCGTCCCCGGTTCCCTTGTACACCGGGACCGACTCCCCGGTGAGCATCGACTCGTCGACGCTGGTCTCCCCGGACACCACCTCCCCGTCGACAGGGATACGTTCTCCCGGTTTTACCCGGACACGCTCCCCTGACCGGACCGATTCGAGGGAAACATCCTCTTCGCTCCCGTCGTCCCGCACCCGGTGTGCCTGGGAAGGGAGGAGCTTTACCAGTTCCTCGAGCGCCCGGGAGGTGCCCATTACGGACCGCATCTCCACCCAGTGGCCGAGGAGCATGATGTCGATCAGGGTAGCGAGCTCCCAGAAGAAGATCGCCCCCGAGATCCCGAACGCCTCGAACAGGGCGATGCTGGAATACACGTACGCCACGATGATGGCTACTCCGATCAGGGTCATCATCCCCGGCTGGCGCCGGCGGAGCTCCTTCACCAGCCCGGAATAGAACGGCCAGCCGCCGTAGAAGAACACCGCGGTGGAGAGGAGGAAGAGGACGATGGCATCCCCCTCGAAACGGAGGGAGAACCCCAGCGCCTGCTGGATGAGGGGGGAGAGTGCCAGGATAGGGACGGTGAGGATCACCGAGACGATGAACCGATTCCGGAAATCGGTGGCCATCACCTGATGCATGGAGGCCATCCTCATGCCTTTACCGGCTCCCATCTTCATATCCCCGGCCATATGAGGTATTCTTTCGCGATATGAGTATTTATGGATGACTTACAGGAGTGACCCCCATTTCCCGCGAATGAGAATTTGTGGAGTCATGAATGAGTTACAGGCGGGGACCTCCCGTTTCCCTGATCCCGATCATCCCTAAAGGAACCTTATAAGCAGGCCCGCGACGCATTAACTGCAGGAGTAGATGTTATAAGATGAGAAGAGAAATGAATCGCCCTGAATATATATGGTGGAACGGGCGATGAAGACATTATCATTCGAAGATCTCGGCCTTTCCCTGCCGCTCCAGAAAGCGGTCTCGGAGATGGGGTTCGAGGAGCCGACCCCTATCCAGTCCCTGGCAATACCCGCGGTGAGGGACGGGCGTGACGTGATAGGACAGGCCCACACCGGTACGGGAAAGACCGCCGCGTACGGAATTCCCCTGCTGGAAAAAGTCGACGTGGCAAAACCCGCGATCCAGGCCCTGGTGCTCTGCCCGACCAGGGAACTGGCTATCCAGGTGTCGGAAGAACTCCGGAGGCTGGCGATTCACCTGAAAAATATGAGTGTAATCCCGGTCTACGGGGGCCAGCCCATCGAGCGGCAGTTCGCCGCGCTCCGGAAGGGCGTGCAGGTGGTGATCGCCACCCCCGGACGGCTGCTCGACCACCTGCAGCGGGGTACCATCCGGCTCGACCAGGTGAGGATGGTGGTCCTCGACGAGGCGGACGAGATGCTCGACATGGGGTTCTCCGACGACGTGGAGGCAATTCTCCGGAGGCTCCCGAAGGACCGGCAGACGGTGCTCTTCTCGGCCACGATCTCCCCGGAGATCCGGCAGCTCGCGGAGAAGTACCTGAACCAGCCGTTCCCGGTGAAGGTGCTTCACGAGCAGCTTACCGTGCCGGGGATCGAGCAGCGCTATCTCGAGGTGGGGGACCCCATGAAGCCCGAGGCCCTCTCCCGGATGATCGACTTCTACAACCCCCGGCTCACCCTGGTCTTCTGCAACACCAAACGGAAGGTGGACGAGGTGGTGAGCACCCTCCAGGCCAGGGGCTACCAGGCCGAGGGGCTCCACGGCGATATGAACCAGACGCAGCGTGAACGCGTCATGACCCGGGTGCGGGCCGGGTCGACCGACATCCTGATCGCGACCGATGTGGCCGCCCGGGGGATCGATATCGAGCAGGTGGAACTGGTGGTCAATTACGACGTCCCCCAGGACCCCGAGTACTACGTCCACCGGATCGGGAGGACCGGGCGTGCGGGAAGGAGCGGGCGGTCGATTACCTTCGTATCCGGGAGAGAGGTCTGGAAATTAAAGGATATCCAGAAGTTCGCCAAGATCCGGATCATGCCCCACCCCATCCCCACCGACAACCAGATCGCCGAGCAGCGGGCGGCGAAGCTCCTCACCCGGGTCCGGGCCGAGATGGACAAGGGCGGGCTCGAACCCTACATCCCCAGGGTGGAGCAGCTTATGGGCGACGATTTCACCTCGCTCGACGTTGCGGCGGCACTGATGAAGATACAGATGGCCCCGCTCGGCGGCGAACCGAAGAAAGAAGGGCAGGAAGCGGGGAAAAGCAGGCCGGGCCCGTCCCGGAGCCAGGGCCGGTACCCCGACAGCCGAAGGAAAAAAAGGAATTACAGGTCGTAAGAACTGAAACCAGCGGTTCAATAATTATTTAATCCTGATCCATCCTAATTTATCTCATATTTTGGCCCGGCGACGGGTCCGGGGGACAGCCGAAGTGATCACGGTTCTGCTGGTACACGATAACACCGAACTCATCGAGGGGGCCCGGTCGTACCTCGCGAAGATGGGCGAGGTGAGGGTGGATGCGGTACATTCCGTGAAGCAGGCCCTGGAGATCCTGAAGAACAGGAATTACGACATCATCGTCTCATATTACCAGATCCCCGAGGTGAACGGGATAGAGTTCCTCGACGACATGAACGGGATAGAGCTCCTCCGGTTCCTGAAGTCCCAGGGGAGCACCAGCCCCTTCATCCTCTATTCCCGACGGGGCGACCGGCTCGTGCTGGAAGACCTTAACGCCGCAGGGGAGTCCCCCCTCCCAAGGGGCAGCTCGCGGCCCCAGGTTGCGGAACTCCGCGACCTCGTGCACCAGGCCGTGATGCGGAAGAAGATCGAACGGGACCTCTCCGCCCGGTGCGACACCCTCGACGCGATCCTGAACGCCACCCCCCTGTGGGTATGCCAGATGCACTCCTCGGTCCTCGACTGGGTGAACGGCGCCATGACCCGGGGCCTGGGATACGAGGAGGGAGCGCTCGCCGGGAAGTCCGCGCTCTCGCTTTTCCCCGACAAGGAAGAGTGCGACCGTGCGTTCCGGGAGATGACCATCCGGGTGGACGAGGAGGGCTGGGGGTTCTCCGATACCCGGATGAAGAAGAAGGACGGAACGGTGATACCCTGCAGGACCAGGATCCGGCTCGCCGACCTCCACGACCACTCCCGTGGACAGGTCCTGGTATGCGAGGACCAGAGCGAGAAGGTCCGCCTCGAGGAGATGGTCAAGGAGAGCGACCTCCGCTACCGGGAGATGCTGCAAAGCTCGGGGAGCATCATCATGAAGCTCGATCCGGAGGGCACCATCACTTTCTTCAACAAGTTCGCCCAGTCCTTCTTCGGCTATTCGGCCCCGGAGATCATGGGGAAGAACGTGGTCGGGACCCTGATACCCGAGGGGCGGCGGAACCTTGAGGTGACCGGGTTCGTGCAGGACATGCACATGAACGGCGAGAACTCCGCCATCCGGATCAACGAGATGGTCCTCCGCGACGGGGAACCGGTATGGATCGCCTGGGTGAACAGGGCCGTCCGCGAACCTGACGGGCGGATCAGGGAGATCGTGTGCATCGGGCACGACATCACCGACCACTCCGGCAGAGACCGGAAAAGGATCAGCACCGCGATGTGGAAGGACCGGGTGATATCCGGGACCGACATCACCGACGAGGTCTTCGACGCGGTGTTCAACATCTGCCTGGAGATCGCCAAGGAGGGACGGGAAGGCAAACAGCTCGGGACGGCGTTCATCATCGGGGATACCGAGAATGTGCTCCAGAAGTCGAAGCAGCTGATCCTGAACCCCTTCGCAGGGCACCGCACCGAAGACCGGATGATCGTGAACCACGACATCAAGGAGAACGTCAAAGAGCTCGCCCAGCTGGACGGGGCGTTCGTGGTCCGGGGCGACGGTCTTATCGAGGCCGCGGCCCGGTACATCACCATCGATACCCACGAGGTGGGGATACCGAAGGGGCTCGGAACCCGGCACTCCTCGGTGGCGGCGATCACCATGGTGACCGGGGCGATCGGGATCGTGGTGTCCCAGAGCGGGGGAAAGATCTCCATCTTCCGGAACGGGCGGATGATCCAGGAGATCGCCTGATCGGGCTGATTTGGGCGGTTTGCACTTTATTCTCAATTTGGTCGAAGAAGAGAGATTGCCTATGACGCTCCAGGGGCTGCGCCCCGCCGCTGTGGCGCCCCAACGGGATATGCCTGGTCTGTGGTTAGGCCCAATCTTTTTGTGGCTTGTATTGACGATGGATTCCGGACATTACCCTACCGTTCAAACTTTTATCATAGATATCGCGCCGGGGGCTGCCGCAGTGGCGGGGGCGAAGCCCCCGAGAACGTCATAAAAATGGGATGTTCACGCTAGAAGATTACATTTACATTACCTAATCCAGGAATTTCACAAAAAGAGGATTCAAAAAATCTTCAGAACTGAATTCGAATTATGACGCTCCAGGGGCTCTGCCCCGCCGCTGTGGCGCCCCAACGGGATATACCCGGACTATCGTTAGGCCTAAGAATTTTTTAGACTTTAGTGAGCGTGAACTCACCGATATCCAGCACACCATTCTGGACCTACCCTCCGGTTCAAACTTTTGCTAGAGATATCGCGCCGGGGGCTGCCGCAGTGGCGGGGGCGAAGCCCCCAAGAACGTCACGAAGAAAGGAGGTCAGGAAAACCAAAAAAACTGAATTTGAACTATATGACACTCCAGGGGCTCTGCCCCGCCGCTGTGGCGCCCCAGCGGGATATGCCCGGACTGTCGTTTGTCCTGATATCTTTCACATCCCGTGATTCTCTGCAATTCAACCGGGAGAATTTTCCAGACTGCCAGCCACTGATCCGATCAATCATCCTTATCAGGATACTTCCCGCGCCTGCATGCTTCCTCCCCCCTCTTACCCCGGTGAACGGGGATAAACTCTTTTGCCCGGCGCTCCCATGGTGAAACGATGACAGGAGGGAGCCCCCCTGCCCGGCCGGCACTGAAACGCGAGCTCGGGCTGCTCCAGGTCACCGCGGCCGGGGTGGGAATTATTCTCGGGGCGGGGATCTACGCCCTCATCGGCGAGGCCGCAGGGCTCGCCGGGAACGCGGTCTGGCTCGCGTTCGGGTTCTCCGCCGTGGTGGCCCTGCTCACCTGTTTCTCCTACGCCGAACTCTCTTCGATGTATCCCCGGGCCGCCGCCGAGTACGAGTATACCCGGCAGGGGTTCGGGCCCGAGGCAGCATTCCTCATCGGGTGGCTGATCATCTTCTCCGGGGTGGTGGGTGCTGCGACGGTGGCCATCGCGTTCTCCGGCTATTTCCAGGCGCTGTTCCCCATGCCCGCGTTCCTCCCGGGGGTGGGGATCATCCTCGTGTTGGCGGCGATCCTCCTTTACGGGATCCGGGAGACCGCCTGGCTGGCGATCTCCTTCACCATTGTCGAGGCGGGCGGGCTGGTGGCGATCATCATTGCCGGAATCCCGTTCCTGGGGAGCATCGACTACCTGGAGATGCCGCTCGGGGTCCAGGGCCTGTTCTCCGCCGCGGCACTGGTCTTCTTCGCGTTCATGGGATTCGAGGAGATGGTGAAGTTCGCGGACGAGACCAGGAAACCGGCCACGGTGATTCCCCGGGCGCTCATGCTCGCGATCGGGATCTGCATCGTGCTCTATGTGCTGGTCTCAATCTCCGCGGTGAGCGTGGTGGGATGGGAGGCCCTGTCTGCATCCGATGCGCCGTTCGTCACCGTAGCCGGGGCCGCCTGGGGGGCCGACGCCTCGGTGGTGATCTCGGTGGTGGCCCTCTTCGCCACCTCCAACACCGTGCTCCTGATGCTCCTCGCGGCCTCCCAGATCACCTACGGGATGGCAAGCGCGGGCTCTCTCCCGGAACAGATCGCGTTCGTCCACCCCGGGAGAAGGACTCCCTGGGTGGCGGTGCTCGGGGTCAGCGTGGCGGCGATATGCTTCACCGTCCCCGGGGACCTCGGCATGGTCGCCAACGTGACCAATTTCCTCCTCTTCGTCACCTTCCTGGTGATCAACGCGACGGTTATCGTCCTCCGGTACAGGAGTCCCGGCCTCGAGCGGCCGTTCCGCATCCCCCTCGCGATCGGACGGCTCCCGGTCCTCCCGGTCCTGGGAATCCTGTCGAGCGTATTCATGATCGCCCAGCTCACTCTCCCGGTGATCGCCCTGGGCGTCGGGATCATTGTTATCGGAGTGCTTATCGCATATTTCTTCAAGAAAAAAGGTGCGGTCACCGGCTGATCCACGGTTCGTTTGTCCGGAGCGACCCTGCGAGCCCGGGGAGGAGGGCCCTGATCGAGCCTTCGTTCCGTGCCTCCCTCACCATCTGTTCCGCCAGGCTTCCGGACTCGATCCTCCTCTCTATGTAGGGAAGGTACCTTCGCTCCTCGTCCGTCGCGGCCCTGCAGGCCTTCCGGTACAGGGCGCGGAGTTCCGGGCGAAGTGCGGCAGTCCCGCCTTCCATCGCCTTCCCGGTGAGCTCCACGAGGGCGTCGCGGTCCTCCTCCAGTGACAGGTCCCGGCAGGACACCAGCGCCCGGACGAATGCGCAGACCGCCATGTCGGATCGCACGCATTCCTGCTCGTCCAGGGCCTTGATCTCGATGCAGGGGCGGGAGAAACGGACGATCAGCCCCCGGGAGGCGACCCACTCGTCGCAGAGGATATCCCCGTCGAGACGCCGGAGCGCACCGTAAATCCGCTCCAGGGAATCGAGATAGTCCTGGAGGGATCGCAGCCGTTCCGGGATGATGTTCTCGCAGATCTCCGGGATCCTCGCCTGGTTCTCCCGGTAATACCGGAGCCGGTTATCCGCAAGGCCGGTAGGTCTTCCCTCGACGAAGGGTGATGCCGCGGTGATGGCGACCAGGTATGGAATGAGCGCCCTCACACGGTTGTAGAGCCACACGAGGTGGCCGGTGTCCCGGTAGGAGAGGTTGATCTGCAGCGCCTGGATATTGAGCCACCCGTGCTGGCGGAGCCCGAAGATCCGGTCGTAGGCCTGGTAGTACTCATGCTCCCCGTGGTCCCAGACCGAGGTCTGGTCCAGAGTGAGCAGGGGGTGCATGCCGAGGCCGAGCAGGGAGTACCGGGACCCGAAGCGGGAGAAGAACCCCTCAATACCGGGGAGGAGGCTCGCCTCCAGTTCGGGGACGTTCCGGGCCGGTGCCGGCGGTATGAACTCGATCACCGTCTTCTGCAGTTCTTTTCCGAGCAGCACCCCGGAGAACGGGGTCTCGTCCGCAGGGTATCCTGCAACTTCCGCGAGAATCGTATCGGAACAAGGCAACGGGGTATAATCAGGGCCGTTGATGGAGTATTCATGCTCGGTGCCGATCAGTTCCGTGAGAACGCCTCCAGGGGGATCTCTGCCACCTTATCGGTCTCGGGTTCATCGATCCGGAGCACTATTGCGAGCTCGGCCGCCGGGAGATCCCTGACCAGGCGGGAGATCTCATGGACAGCCCGGTCGTAATGGACCCTGTACGCCCCCGGAGTCCGCCGGAACAACCCCGCGAGGGGGCAGATGCCCTCGTGTTTCAAGTAGATCTCGAGCATCCCGTCCCTGATATCGAAGGTGAACGGGCCCGCGATGCAGGTCTCGGGCTTGATGCAGTGGATTGCGCACCTCCCTTCCCGGAACATGGTGCACCAGCCCCGTTCGTCAACCGCCATCCGGTGGTATCCCGTGAACTCGATGTTCCCGTTTCCCACGCCCCGGGAGGTGATAAGGGTCCTCCGGGAGGGGGAAAGCGGCGGGTGGGCGCCGTGGCAGCACCGCCCCCCGCAGTCACAACAGATGGCCTCGGCGGTAAGCAGCCAGTCCTCGTCCATGTTCACGCTCCCAGGAGGTGCCCGACGATCTTCCGGTAGACCAGGGGATAGTGCGCGTCCTCCCCGCTCTCCAGGGAGGGGTTGTCATTCACCTCGATCACGCAGGCGTGCCCGTCGGCCTTCTTGATATCCACCCCGTAGAGCCCGTTGCCGATCGCGTTCCCCGCCTCGAGCCCGAGGTCGAGCACGTCGGGAGGGATCTCCTCCGGGGGGACGCTCAGCACGTCGCAATAGACCACGTGCCCGTTCACGGAGGCCTGGATCTTGAACGTGGTGGTGGGGATGGTGTACTTGCAGGCATAGAGCAGTTCCCCGCCGAGCACCCCGATCCTCCAGTCGTACTGGCTCTCCACGAACTGCTGGACCACGATCCAGTCTGAGAGCTTGGAAAACCTCCGGGAGACCCGCATGAACTCCGCCGTGTCCTGCACCTTCTCGACCCGGAGAGAGAACGAGGTGGACGGCTCTTTTATCACCAGGGGGCGTCCCAGCTCACCGAAGAGCTCCTCCGCCTTTTCCGGGGAGAGCTCGTGACGGGAGAGGAAGATCGTCCGGGGGATCGAGACCCCTTTCTTCATCAGCTGGCAGTACATGTTGATCTTATCTGAGCAGACCCGGATAGACCGTGGGTCGTCGATCACCGGGATGTCATGGAAGCTGGCCATCCTGGCGGCGACGTAGGTGACGTTCATCGGGTCGGTCCGTGCCCGGATGAAGAGGGCGTCCATCTGGGGGATACGGTGGATGTCCACCGGGAAGATGAACTCCACGGAGTGCCCCATCGCCTCTGCCACGTCCCGGCAGTGGATGAGGGCGGTGAGCTGCTCGGCTGAAGAGAGGGTCTTTCTGTCCACAAATATGCCGAGCCTGCTCATAGGAACTCCTGGCGTTCGATATATGCATGGAGCAGCGTCTTCTCATCCCGGGAGAGGGCCGAGTAACGGCACGGAGCAAGGGAAGAGAACGCATATTCCCCAGCCCTCTCACGGACCACCAGGGTCTGGAGGGGGATTCCGAAGAGGTCGTAGATCTCTCCTGCGAGGCGGGAGAGACCTGGGTCTTCGGTGGTGACCCTCCCGAATACGGAGTGGACCCGGTGGATGTAGTCCCCATCCCCGAGCCCCTGGTAGCAGAAGGGATATTTTCCACAGTTGGTCACGTGTTTTATCGCCGCTTTGGTCTCGTCGGGGCCCGCGACCGGGTGGTAGTCCGAAGACGTGGCGAAATAATTGATCCCGTAGAGGAGTGCGGGAAACGGGACGTAGGAATGGGAGATTCCCCACTCGCAGACCCTGATACCCGCGAGCCGGGCCTTCTCCAGGCATATGGGGACCACGCCCGCGTCCAGCACCGACTGGCTCGTTGGCGCGATCGCCACCCCTTTCATCTCCTGGGAGAGGATGGTATAGTAGGTGTCGCTCTTGTAGGAGTAGTTCTCGCTCACCACGTGGGTCACTCCCTCCCGGCGGACCATGTAGGTCTGGTCCTTCACGAGCGGGGGGTCCTTCCTAGTGCCCATTGTTCACTCCCTGGAGATCCTGCCCTGATCCCGGCCCCGGGAGCGGCTGGCCGTTTTTTTCTCTCCCCTGGCGGTAATGATATATTGTCCCGTCGGAGGGTAAGCCAGGTTCTTTAATAATCCGAGAAGAGAGGGTGTTCGTCGTGGTTATCCTGCATCCCGTAGAGGATGAAATATTCCGACAATGATCGGAATCGCCGTCTGATTCCTCGTCGTCCTGCGTGAGCATGTCGTTCACTCCCCCGCGGGGGGAGAATCATTCCACAGCTGATCTCGCCTTCATAGGTTAAAGGTATTCACGCCTGAGCGGAGTCCGACGGGGAAATCAGTCAGTTTCTTCTCCTCCCGGGAGGACAAATTTTTTCGCCACGCAGGGTAAAAGAACCCCCATGGAACTGCGGATCCTGGTGGTGGTCCTGCTGGCCGCAACCGCATGCTGCGTGGCCGGCGCGGCGGCACACGTGCCCGTGCTCGCTCCCGGGGGGACGTCCGTGCAGGGGGCGGCCGTCGTCCCCGACAACGCGAAATCGTATGCCTGGTACGGGACGGCCGGATCCCCGGGCGGGATGGAGTACTACCGGCTGGAGTTTGCACGGGGAGACTCCATGGTCTTCTCCCTCTCCACCCCGGACCCCGGATTCCTTCCCATGCTCTCCCTCCTCGTCCCCGGGAACAGGACCGGCGAGGTGGTGCCCCCGGGCATCGATCTCCCTCCGGGATACGAGGTGTTGGGGGTTCCCGGAGCGCTCCCGCTCCGTGCCACCTATGAACCGTTCACCCCGATGGCAATGTACGAGATCTCATCGCTGGAGGGGCCTGCACCGGTGGACGGCGTGTATTACGCGGTAATATCCGCTCCGTCTGCCGGACGCACGATCCTGGCCACCGGGTATCTCGAGGAGTTTTCTCCCGCCGAATGGCTGGGCATTCCGGTGGAGGTAGCCAGGATCCGGCTCTGGCAGGGCCAGTCCCCGTTCCTCCTCGTAATCCCCTACGGTATCGGGTTTCTCGTAATGGGGTTCCTGTTATGGAGAAATAAAAAAGAATCCCGGAATACCCCCGGAATATACGGGTGGTCCGGAATGGGCGCCGGAGCGCTCTACGTGGGGAGCGGGCTCCTCGTCCTCGCGGAGATGGGGATCGCACTCTCCGTCACCGGCTGGGACTCCGGAGCCGGTCTTACCCTGATCTTTGCGGGGATTCCCCTTGCCCTGGGTGCGGGAGCGTTCGTGTTCAGTCTTCGCGCAGATGGAGCCCCGGGGTTCGCGCAAAGGATCGGGATGCTGGTCATCGCGGGGCTTGGTCTCGTCTTCTGGGCCGGCATCCTGGTAGGACCCGCACTCGCGGTACTCGCGGCGATTGCACCTCCCTATGGCACCGCGTGAGGGAGGAGGGAAAGGGGTTTATATCGGGGGAATACTTGTTGATCTCCGTATACGGGGATTTTTTTTCAGGACGAACACTCCTGCCGCCCGGGCCCCGCAGGAAGAACCCAGGTCTCAATAGGTCTCATCAAATATATAGAGGTAGCCGGATCAACTCTCACTTTCAGATCGAATGAAGGGAGCGGAGCGGGCTGGGACCGTGTCGACCTCGGATCACCAGAATATCCCCGGTCCGGTGCCCCCCCATCTCATTCCGTCATCCTCACTGGAATGTACTTCGGAAGATCCGGTATAATTCGGGGAATCCGGTCGGATGTCCACCGGACTGTGAGGTTTTCTTTGTATCGAAGAGGAAAAATTGTGTTCAGATCTTCGATTCCACGAGGTAATTGATTACGTTCTCGGAGATGTCCCCGGAGTATTCCCCGGCCCTGCGGATGCTCTCGGCGATGTTTCGCAGCGAAATGGCCGTCAGGGGCTCCTGGCTCATCGCGAGCGCATTGATCTCCTCGCAGGCCCTTTCCAGCGCACCTACCTGCTCGATGTTTTTGTTCGCCTCCCTGATATCCGACTGGAAGTAGGAGACGATGCTCTTGTCAAAGAGGGAAAGGGAAATCCCGCTCGCCTTCCGGACCGCCTCGATAAGGTCCTCCGGGAGTTCCCCTTCGGGGAGTTTACGGGCATTGTCAACCCAGCGTACCGCGTGATCACCGATGCGTTCGATGATCCGGGAGATGACGTACGTGTTGATCACCATGCTGGTTGAGACCGCCATCTTCCGGGAGAGGTTCGCATTCTTCAGGATGATGTTGGTCTGGCGCGCCACGAGCCAGTTGAGCCTGTCGACGTCGTTGTCTCTCGCGGCGACGTCGTCGGCAAGGTTCGGGTTCCTCGTTTCCAGGACGTTCATGGCATCCAGGTACATGTTCTTGACGATGACGTACATCCGCTTGATCGTGTTATTGAACGGCATCTCCAGGGGATTTAAGAGGTCTTTCAGCACCACCGAATTGTCGGTCTCTTCTACCACCTCCGGTCCGATCGTCATCTGGGTGAAATCCCGGACTACCATCCTCACCGAGGCAGGGAGCCGGTTCTTGGAGGTGATCTCGATCGTCGTGTAGCCGGCGATATAACTCGCAATCAGGAGGCGGAATAGGAACGCAGGTTCGTGGATCGCGGTCACGTCGAACTTTTTCGCTCTCTGCACCTGGACCTCGGTGATGTCCTTGGTGACGAGCAGCGTCCCGTCGGGCTGCACAACCAGGCCGAGGGGATCGTTCTTCTTGATCTTCAGCGACTCGGCCCAGTCCTTCGGGAGGGTGATTACGTACGAAGACCCTCCCGTTATCTGCACTTTCCGGATTTCCATCGTATTTCCCATTCCCCGGCGTTCACCCGATTTCCTATACTCCTCTATCTTGCACTATATCCTATATATACTGATATAGTTTATTTCGAAAAACAGTATATGAACCCGTGTCGATTTTTCATGGAACACCATGGCAGTACAACCGAAAAAAACCGGGTACATCGTTCTTGGGCTGGCAGCACTGCTCGTCCTCGCCCTGTGCCTCTGCGGGTGCACGCAGGCTCCCGCGAGTGCGGAAAAAACCCCCACCCCTGCTGCGGCCGGGGGCATTCAATCCCTGTCCGTAACAGGGTCGACCACCGTATTACCCATCGCCCAGAGTGCGGCAGAGGATTACATGGACGCCCACTCCAATGTTGATATCAAGGTCTCGGGCGGCGGGTCCGGTGTCGGCGTCCAGGCGATCGGAGAAGGCACCACCGATATCGGGATGTCTTCCCGGGAGCTGACGACCGAAGAGACGACAAAATACCCCAACCTCGTGGTGACCACCGTCGCAGGTGACGGCATCGCGGTCATCGTCAACCCGGCGAATACCGTAAACTCACTCACTCTCGACCAGATCAAGGCTATTTACCAGGCCAACATCACCAACTGGAAAGAGGTCGGTGGCCCGGATGAGACCATCGTGCTGATAGGAAGAGACAGTGCGTCCGGCACCAGGTCGTTCTTCACCGAGATGGTGCTGAAAAAAGAGAACGCAGCCCCCACCATGCTCGAGCAGAACTCCAACGGGGGTGTGCTGCTCTCGGTAGGCCAGACTCCGGGAGCTATCGGGTACATAAGCATCGGATATCTGACAGATTCGGTAAAGGCCCTCGACCTGGATGCGAACGGGAATAAGATCGAGCCGACTGTCGCCAATGTGAAGAGCGGGCAGTATCCGATCTCCCGTCCCCTGCTCATGATCACCCAGGGAGCCCCGCAGGGCCTGGCAAAGGACTACCTCGACTATATCCAGAGCCCTGAAGGACAGGCTATCGTTGCGGAAGAGGGATACGTTTCCCTGACCTGAAACGCAGGTTGAATGAGCCCTGGCAGGAGAATCCTGCCGGCTTTCACCATTTTATCAAAAAAGGTTACCATGGATGGAAATGATGAAGCTTCAGGCATGAGCGTAACGGGCGCTCCGTCACCCGCAAAATGGAATGGAATGCACATCAAAGAATCCATCCTCAAGTCGATCTGGTTCTTCTGTGCGATCTTTGCGGTCATCGTCATCTTTTTCATTTTTGTCTTCCTTTTCTGGGACGCGTATCCCATATTCCTCCAGGTCGGGTTCTGGGACTTCATAACGGGAATGTCGTGGAACCCCACCGGAAACCCGCCGATGTACGGCATCTTCCCCCTCATCGTCGATACCCTCCTGGTGACGATCGGGGCCATGGCGATCTCCATCCCACTGGGAATCGGCAGCGCGATCTATATCTCGGAGCTCGCACCCGCCCGGGTGAAGGCAGTGGTAAAACCGGCAATCGAACTGCTGGCAGGCATTCCCTCGGTAGTCTTCGGGTTCTTCGGACTTGTGGTGCTTACGGACTGGATACGCGTCACCTTCGACGTGCCTACCGGGCAGACCTGGCTGGCGGGTTCGCTCCTTCTCGGCATCATGGCCCTTCCTACAATTATCAGTGTCTCCGAGGACGCGATCGCCTGCGTGCCCCGCGAGTACAAGGAAGGGTCCCTCGCCGTCGGCGCCAACCACTGGCAGACCATTTCCCGGGTTATTGTCCCCGGTGCGCTCTCCGGCATCACTGCTGCAATCATCCTGGGCATGGGCAGGGCGCTTGGGGAGACCATGGCGGTGCTGATGGTAACGGGGAACGCAGCGATCATCCCGTCCCCTCTATGGAACATGCTCTCACCGATCCGGACCCTTACCGGGACGCTCGGTATCGAGATGGGGGAGGTTGCCATCGGCAGCATGCACTTCCACGCCCTCTTCGGGGTGGCGGTGGTCCTGTTGATGATCACCCTTGGGGTCAACCTTATCGCGAGGGGAATCCTCGGCCGGATCAGGGAGAAACAGATGCCTTCCGGTAAAAAAAGAAATAAGAACGCGCTCTCCTGTGCCATGGACCGGTCCGGATGGTTAGGCGGAGTCCGGAACGTTACCCCCTGGATCGGGGCAGCCCTGCTCACGGGACTGATGTTCCTCTTCTCCCGGGCGGGAGCGGCAATGCTCACCGTCGGGGTTGTCGGAGGGATCGCCACCAGCCGGAAACGCCTTTCGTCACGGCTCGTGCAGAAGATCGCGTTCGCACTAATCGCCCTTTCCATTATCATCGTGCTGGTCGTCCTGGGGATCATCCTCTGGGATATAATCTCAAAAGGAATCGTCAATCTCACCTGGGACTTCCTCACCCAGTCTCCCCGTGATCTCGGCCGGGCGGGCGGGATCTTCCCGGCGATCGTGGGAACGCTTTACCTGGTGTTGGGCGCTATCGCCATCTCCCTTCCTCTCGGGGTCGGAGCCGCGGTATACCTTACCGAGTACACCCGCGAAGGAACAATCACCAGGATCATCCGCACCGGAGCGGATCTCCTGAACGGTACTCCCTCTATCGTCTTCGGTCTCTTCGGCTTCGCATTCCTGGTGTTATACCTCAATTTCGGGGTATCCCTGATCGCGGGCCAGATTACCCTCGCGCTCATGGTCCTCCCCACCATCATCCGCACCACCGAGGAGGCATTAAAAGGGGTCCCGCACGCGATCCGGGAGGGAAGCCTCGCGCTGGGCGCCACGAAATGGCAGACCATCCGCCGGGTGGTCATCCCTCCGGCAATGCCCGGGATTATCACCGGTGCAATCCTCTCCATAGGACGGGCCGCGGGAGAGACCGCCCCCATACTGTTCACGGCGGTGGTCTTCTCGCAGCGGTTCCTGCCGACCTCGCTCTTCGAGCCGGTGATGGCCCTCCCCTACCATCTCTATATTCTTGCGACCAACGTGCCAAATGCCCAGGCGAACCAGTATACCACCGCCCTGGTCCTCCTCATGCTGGTCATCGCCATCTACTCTGTTGCCATCGTCATACGGCACCACTACCAAAAGACACTCCGCTGGTGAACACAATGAACAACCGCTCCATTATACTGGAAACCGAAAAACTTGACCTCTATTACGGGGAGAGCAAGGCATTGAAAAAGGTCTCCATCCGGGTGCCGGACCGGAAAGTGACCGCACTGATAGGACCGTCGGGATGCGGCAAGTCCACCCTGATCCGGTGCTTCAACCGGATGAACGACCTGGTGAACGGGTGCAGGATCAAGGGGAAGGTCCTGTACCATGGAAGGGATATCTACGGCTCCGGAGCCGACCCGGTGGACATCCGGAGAATGATCGGGATGGTCTTCCAGAAGCCCAACCCCTTTCCCAAGTCGATCTTCGAGAACGTCGCCTACGGGCCGCGAGTCCACGGGATCAACGACCGGAAAAAACTGGACGGGATCGTGGAGAAGAGCCTCAGGAACGCAGCCCTCTGGGAAGAGGTGAAGGACAGGCTCCACGAATCCGCGATGGGCCTCTCGGGCGGGCAGCAGCAGCGGCTCTGCATTGCCAGGACCCTGGCCGTCGAGCCCGAGGTCATCCTTATGGACGAGCCCTGTTCGGCGCTCGACCCTATCGCGACCTCGAAGATCGAGGCGCTGATCGACGAACTGAAGAAGAACTACTGCGTGGTCATCGTCACCCACAACATGCAGCAGGCGTCCCGGGTGAGCGATTACACGGGGTTCATGTATCTCGGCGAACTGGTGGAGTTCGGGGAGACCTCGCAGATATTCGAGCACCCGGGACTGGAACTGACCGAGAACTACATTACAGGAAGATTCGGCTGAGGAGACCATGTCTGAAAAATTTCACGCTGAACTGGAGGACACGAAGACCCATATCCTCTCCATGGCCGCCATGGCGGAGGAGATGCTTCGCGACTCCATGACCGCACTCGAACAACACGACCGCAACCTTGCGATGAAGGTAAAGGAGCGAAAGACCCTGCTCTCGGAGAAGAACGATACCCTGGAGGAGGAGGTCTACCAGCTTATCGCCCGGTACCAGCCGGTGGCGAAGGACATGCGGGCAATCGCGTGCGCCCTCAAAGTCATATCCGCCGCGGAAAGGATCGGCAGGTACGGCAAGGATATCGCCAACGTGGTGATCAAGACCCCGGAGGACTCCCGATTCGAAGACCTGGTGAGGGCCCTCTCCCTGCCCCACATGAGCGAACTGGTCCTCTCCATGATCCACGACGCGATCCAGGCGTACGACACGGGAGATGTCTCCCTGATCGCCCATCACTCGGCGCGGGACGATCGCGTCGACGCACTCCGCCATACCATATTCCGGGACGGGATAACCTACATGATGGAGGACCCACGGACGATCACCCGGTGCACCAATTACCTCATGGTCGCCCGGTACCTGGAGCGCAGCGCGGACCATTCCTGCAAGATCGCGGAGAAGGTCCACTACATGGTGACCGGAGAGCGAATAGAGATCCGGTGATGGATGTGCCCGCCCCGACCGTTGAAGAACAGGACCGGGCCACAAACACCAGGGTTATTTTTCTGTGCACCTACAACTCGGTCCGGTCCCAGATGGCGGAGGCGGTCCTGCGCCACCTCGCAGGCGACCGCTATCAGGTCTTTTCCGCGGGGATCACCTCCGCGACGGTAAGCCCGAGAGCAGTCGCAGTCCTCGAAGAAGCGGGAATTTCCACACAGGGACTTTATTCCAAGTCCATACGCCAGTTCCGGGGAGAACAGTTCGACTACGTGGTAACGGTCTGTAACGATGCCGGCAGGGTGTGTCCGGTCCTTCCCGGCGGGACGCACCATCTCCATCACCCGTTCCCGAGCTCCCCGGAACACGGCGACGATGAAGAGAAGGTCCGGGATGAATTCCGCCGGCTCAGGGACCAGATAACCGCCTGGGTTGAAAAGACATTTGTCCGTGCCCCGAAGGGGTAAGACCGCATTTCGGGATACTTATTAAGAGGGATTTTTTCCGTTTCCGGGTCAGATTGGAGAGGGAACCCTCTGGTACGATACCGGCCCGGTATATTATACGTGAGGCGGGAATTCCCGGCCCCGTGCACGCCGGATTCGTGTCCGACCCTTATCAGCCGGAATGGGAAGTTGCACTGGTTCTGCATGAAGAACCGGGACTGCGTTCACTTCGCCTTCGGTTCCGCACCGGCAGGATCCGGTTTTATCGAACATCATCCCCGGGCTCCGGCCACAGTTTTTTAAGAAAGAAGCTGCCATATGGAGTCGGGACGATCGATGGCAGAAGAAGAACTGGTGGAGGTCACGGACAGGAGCTTCGAAAAGGTGGTGGAGAGGGGGGAAAAGCCCGCGATAGTAATGTTCTATTCCCCGGGGTGCCCTTTCTGCAGGAGCATCGAGCCGTATTTCAGGCAGTACGCAAAGGAATTTGCAGGAGAGGTCACGTTCGCCCGGATCGATATCAGCAACAATATCTGGACCGCAGAGCGGTTCGGGGTCCGGGGGACCCCGACGTTCAAGTTCTTCTGCAGCGGCCGGCCGGTCGCCGACATGGTGGGTGCGGTGTATCCCACCCTGCTCAGGCGGATGATCGAGGAGGGCTTGAAAAACGGGGAGGACTGCGTGAAAAGCTCCACGGCGATCAATTACGATATCAGCGGATACGCATGAACAATTTCTCCTGCGTTGTTTTTTTGAGTATCCACCCGTGATCTGGGGATATTGCCACAGAAATTCCACGAAAAGTAAAGATTTCCTGGGACCCACTGCCGGTCAGCACCTGCTCCCATAGGAGTTACCAGTCTCCAGTACAGTAACATCACAAAAAAGGGCGTCTCCCGCCGCTATTCGTGAATCATGGTGAGCATCATCTTGAACCTGGTGTTCGCGTGGACCGCGTGAGGGATTCCCGCGGGCATGATTATCAGCTCTCCTTCCTTCACCCGGAAATCCTCCTTCTCTATGGTGACCCCCGCCTCCCCTTCGAGCACCTGCAGCATGGCATCGAAGGGTGCGGTATGTTCGGAAAGCCCTTCTCCGGCGTCGAAGGCGAAGAGGGTCACGGTCCCCGATCTTTTATACGCCAGCATCCGGCTCACGACCGAGCCCTCCTGGTACGCGACCATGTTCCCGGGGCTGAGCACCTTTCGTTTCAGGTCGTCTCCCTTTGCCTCATCCCTCGCGCCTGTCATGGATCCCGGTTCGGCATTCCGGATGAAAAATGCTTGGATGTCACGCTCTTCGATGATGCGAAGCTCGCCGATGGCGGAATAGCGTAAAGGAGACCGGGGGCAGGTCACTGTCTCCGAAGTGACGAACCTTGCCGAGCGATGTCGCCCCATCACAGGGGATGACTGCCTGGCCTGCCCCGGCGGATCCGAAGGGGGTGCGGGAAGAATCCCGGCGCGGAAAGGGGCATGATACTCTCGGCTCTCCAGCATCAGCCCCGGCAGACGGAATGCAACAGGATAATGTATATTTATTTTACCAGCTAAAATGTTGTTACAAAAATAACAACACAAGGACCGTACTCATGAGGCCTAGTATTTTTCGTTCTGTGCTCATCCTTGCCGCAGCGCTCCTCCTGCTTGCAGGACCGGGAATGGCGGGCACCACGTACCTCTCCGGTTCCCCGGATCTCTCGCTCTCGCTTTCCGGGGATACCCTGTTCTCGCCCGCAGAGGACGTGACCCTGAACGTGGTGATCAAGAACCAGGGCTTAAACGAGGTGAAACTCACCGGGACCTCCAGCTCTGCCGAAGACCTTCCCAACCAGGCACGTATGGTCACCGTCGATCTGCAGGCGGGAGACGCCCCGGTCACGGTGAAGTCGGATTCCCAGATGATCGGGGATATTCCGGGAGGATCTACTGCAACGGTCCCCTTCTCCGTAAAAATAAATCCGGATGCGGTTGCGGGCCGGTATACCCTCCCGGTACAGGTAGGCTACACCTATCTCTATTTCGTCGAGCAGATCGGGAATGACGATGCGATCTACCACTATCGCACGGTAAACGAGACCCTGGACCTTCCGCTCACGATCAAGGCGGAAGTCAATCCCGAGGTGATCGAGGTGCTTCCGGAAGACCTCTACGCAGGAGGGGAGGGCTATGTGACCCTGAAGATCCGGAACGCGGGATACCTCGACGGGCAGGCAACCGTGGCGAAGATATCGAGAAGCGGCAGTTCACCCGTGGTCCCCATGACCAGCAGCGTCTATATCGGGGATTTTCCCCCGGGCGCAGTTGCGGAGTGCCGTTACAAGGTGAAGGTCCTCGAAGGTGCGGGTGCGCAGTCCTACCCGATCGATGTGGTGGTCACCTATCAGGACGAGAACAAGGACACGGTGAGCTCGGACGCCGTGAGCGCGGGCGTACCGGTGAAGGGTAAGATCGAGTTCACGGTGGTATCCCCCCCGGCGACGATGAAACCCGGCGATTCGGGCACCCTTGAGGTCGTCTATGAGAATACCGGGGCTGGAATGGTGTACAGCGCACAGGCCCGGCTCAGCGCGACCGACCCATTCAGCAGCGCGACCGACACCGCGGTCCTCGGAGACCTCGCACCCGGGGAACGGGCCACGGCCCGGTTCCAGGTCAGCGTCGATAAATCCGCGACGATCAAGGACTTCGGGCTTGATTCCGAGGTCCGGTACAGGGACAGCCTGGGGAACAGCCTGATCTCTGATCCGTTGAAAGTCCGTGTCACCGTGGAGCCGCGGGAAGGGATCGACCGCGTGCTTGCAAACCCAATCCTTCTGAGTATCATCGGGGCGGTGATAGTGGTCGCCGGATACTACGTCTATACGAGAAAACGGAAACCGTAACCGGTAACGCTTTATCCTCCCGTTTTCTCCCGGTAACATCCCGGTACCGCCACCCCCGGGACAGCCCGCGTTCCCCGCGTCTGAAAAAATAACGGAATGCAGTTATACCTCCGGAAAAATCAAATGATTTTTTTTGGAATCCGGATCCGCCGGTGTACTACCGATATTCTCACCGCGTGGCCTGAATAAGAAAATGCCTCTCCGCCGGGCCCGGTTCTTACCCGTTTATGGTGGATGCGGGACAACCCTGATCACATATGGCAGTCGATCCCGAGCGGCTTTCCAGGTTCAAAAAGACCCTCCTGATCGCCATCCTTATCGGGATCATATCAGGCTTTGGTTCCCTGTTGTTCTTTGTCGGGTTGAAAGCGGCAATCAGCCTCGTCGCGACGGTGATCCTCGGATACCACATGCCCGCCGAAGGTATGACCCTTCAGGAGGTCTCGAACTGGACCCCTCCGCTGCATATCTGGCTGATCCTCCCGATCATTACCCTCGGAGGACTCGCATCGGGCCTGCTCATCTGGAGGTTTGCACCTGAGGCGGCCGGGCACGGCACCGACGCGGCGATCAAGGCCTTCCACGGGGACGGCAGGATCCGATGGAGGATCCCGCTCCTCAAGGCGGTCACCTCCATCATCACCATCTCCACCGGGGGAAGCGCCGGACGGGAAGGGCCGACGGCACAGATATCCGCCGGGTTCGGTTCGATCATGGCGGACCTCCTCCATCTCTCCGATCGGGAACGGCGGATCGCGATCGCGACCGGGATCGGCGCCGGGATCGGGACCATCTTCAAGGCCCCTCTCGGGGGTGCGATCCTCGCGGGCGAGATCCTCTATAAGAGGGACTTCGAGTCCGACGCCATCATCCCGGCGTTCCTGGCCTCGATCATCGGGTATTCGATCTTCGGGGCGTTTATAGGGTTCGAACCGGTCTTCCTTACCGGAAACATCGAATGGGATATCCCCCAGATCCCGTTCTTCATCCTCCTCGGGGTGGTCTGCGCACTCATGGGAATGCTCTATGTCTGGTTCTTCTATTGGTCGGGAGACCAGTTCACGGCGCTCTGGAAAAAATACCACATCCCCCCCTACCTCAAGCCCGCGTTCGGAGCAGGGCTTCTCGGGCTCATGGTGGTGATTCTCGCCTATTTCGTCCCCGGCGGGCTCGTCCCGGCACTGGCATCCCTGGGCTCGGGCTACGGGTTCATGCAGCTCGCAATCTTCACCCTTCTCCCCCTCTCGGTCCTGCTGGTGATGCCGTTCCTCAAGATAATTTCGACGTCCCTGACCATCAGTTCAGGCGGGAGCGGCGGGGTGTTCGCGCCGGGGCTCTTCATCGGGGCGGCGGTCGGCGGTTCGCTCGGCACGGTGCTCCACATTCTTGCCCCCGAATACGTTCCCCTCGCCACGGTCCCCGCTTTCGTGGTGGTAGGGATGATCGCGCTCTTCGGTTCGGTCTCGAACGCCCCCATTGCGGTAATGATCATGGTGGTGGAGATGACCGGGAACTTCTCGCTCCTCATCCCCTCCATGGCGTCGGTGGGGATCGCCGCGGTTATCACCGCAGGGAAGACCATTTACCGGGAACAGGTGGAGACCAAGGCCGATTCCGGGGCCCACCGCGGAGAGTACCTTGTCGAGATCCTGGACGACGTCCGCGTCTCCTCCGTCATGACCCCGGGTGAGAAGGTCATCTCGGTGAGCGCGGACCAGGACTGCGCCACGGTGATGGGCCTGATCGACCAGACCTGGCATACGGGGTTCCCCGTGCTGCAGGACGACCACCTGAAGGCGATCGTGACCGTCGGCGACCTGCGGAAGATGGAAGCCAGAGGGAAAGGTCACGAAGGTATCGGGAGCTGCATGGAGCGGACCGTGGTCACGGTCACCCCGGAGGATACCCTCGAGACCGCCCTGAAACTCATGATCGAGCACCGCATCCATCATCTCCCGGTAGTCGCGGGCCGGGGAAGCGACCGGCTCGTGGGGTTCATCACCACGACCGATATCATGGAGGGCTACGGGCGCCGGCTGGAAGCGCTGCACGGTGAGAAAGAGTCGGAAAATTCGCGGCCTTCGGGATCCGGCTGAACTGTTCCGGCACACGGGCGGGTCCTTATCGGGGGCGAAGCCCCTAAGAATGCGGCGTGGTAATGGTGTCAACCACGCCCGTGTTTTAATAATATTTTCCAAATGAACAACGCTCCGGGCCGTTAAATAACGGGTGCCTCCAGGAAATTCCCCGCCGGATCCAGGTACCAGGGTGAAAGAAAAAGGGTGAGAGGTGTTACCAGACTTCGGGGAAGGCCATCTCGGTATAGAGGTCTTCCAACCGGGCCTTGTGCCCCCGTTCCATGGTGGCCAGCTCGGTAAACATCTTCTTCTGGCCTGCATCGGTGCTGTGGCCCGCGAGCTGGGTATACATCTGCATAGCCTCGAGCTCTTTCCTGATCGCGAGCACGATGCCGTCGATGGGTTTCAGATCCATCGAAAGTTTCGGGGCTGCCATCTGATCGGCGATCTTATAGTCCTTGGCTGCTGAAAATTTGAGTTCTTTCACATCCCTGGACATCAGGCCTTCGAGTAACTGGCGGTGCTTGGTCTCCTCGCCTGCAAGCTCGTTGAAGAGTTTCTTCAGATTGTTATCCTTCACTTTGTCCGAGATACCCCGGTAAAAGGTATACGATTCAACCTCCCGGTCGATCGCGAGCGAGAGGATCTTACGATAGTCTTCAGGTGTCATAGCGAACACAACCTACGCTATCCCCATACTCCATTGCTCTATATAATGACTCCTCCGGGCCCTCACATTACGACAGGGCGAAGACACCGGGACTCCCGCGGAGAACCCGGGTGCGGGAGGTGGTGGTGTAGACAATGGATTTTACAATTTTCCGCGGTAATTTACGGCACTTGTGATAATCCGCCGGTACATGAGGACGGCGGGGGCTTCCGGCCGACCCCCGGATGCAGTCGCCGGTGACAGCGGGTCGTTATCCAGGGAAACAGGAGTGCCCGGATCTGTCCACATGGACAGGAATAGGATACGAATCCGGTGCAGATGGGGACAGATACGGAAAATCGCCGGAAAAGAGGAAAAAATTTGGATTATTTGAAGATATCGAAGATCTGGTCGCTTCCGGTCCCGTGGAGCCTTTCCCGCTCCTCCTTCTCGTCCACGAGGGCGAGGAGGGGCAGGTGCATGTCGACACCGGGGGTGTACCCGAACATCTTCTCCAGCTCGACCTGCTGGGCGTGCATGAAGAGCGAGTTCCTGATCTCCATGGGGCAGAGCTCCTGGCACTGGCCGCAGTTGACACAGGAGTCGGCGATGTGGGCGAACCGGATGAGGTGGAACATGAAGTTCGGCGGGACCTCTCCCGGGGGCACCAGGTAGGGTTTCTTGGTGCTGCACTCCACGCAATAGCAGATCGGGCACGCGTTGATGCAGCTGTAGCACTTGATGCAGCGTCCGGTCTCTTTCACGATCGTCTCCAGACGCTCCTTTCCGTTCCCGAGCGCTTCGAAGTCCCGTGCCCGCCACTTGTCGCCGAGCTTGAGCATCGCGTTCTCGACCTTCTTCCGGATCTCGATCCCCTTGGGGTCGGCCTTCTCGGTCTTGATGGCCCCGGCCTTGATAGCCTGGTCAAGGAGCATGGCGCCCTTCTCGCTTCCAACCTCGACGAAGGTGGCCTTGCCGGCCTTTTCGCCGATGACTCCCCAGTTCCCGCAGGCGAGGTCCGCCTGACGGGGGACTTTCAGCTTGCACCGGCGGCAGTTGGACCGGCGGCCGAAGCCCTCTTCTTCAAGCTCGTCGATGGAGATGCCCTTGTGGCCTCCTTCGTACTCGATGATGAACTGGCCCTTGTCGATCTCTTCCTTGTGTACGGTGTCAGGGTCGACGCCGTACTTCTCCCTGATCATCTTCCGGGCGGTGATGGGGCTGACCGTGCCTCCACAGTTGACCCCGATCATGATGATGTTGTCGAGGTTCACCTGCTGCCTCTTGGCAAGCTCGTAGAGCCCCATCATGTCGCAGCCCTTGACGGTCATGGCGATCTTCATGTCGCGTGCCCCGTCAAGGAAGTTCTTTACCAGCTTGGACATGAGCAGGGTCCCGGTGTGCAGGGATCCCGCGGTCTCGCCGACCTTTGCAGGGTCGGTGATAAGGGTGGGCACCGCATCATAGATGTCCTGACCCTTCTTGATGGCAAAGACCGCATCGACGATCTTCTTCTCGAGGGCGAACTTGAGCAGGCCGGTCACCGCTCCGCCGCACTCCGCCTTCTTTGCGATGTCTGCGTCGCTGGTCCAGGCATAGACCATGTCGCCTTTCGCTACCATTTTCAGGCCTCCTTGATCTTTTCAACCCGGATCGCACACGCCTTGAACTCGGGGATCTTGGCGATGGGGTCGAGCGCGTTGTTGGTAAGTACGTTCGCCGCGCACTCCTTGAAGTGGAACGGCATGAACATCACGCCTTTCATGATGTCCTTCGTGACCCGGGCAGGGACCTTGACCTCTCCGCGCCGGGTGATGGCCTTCACCATCTCCTTGTTCTGGACGCCGAGTACCTTGGCGTCCTCGGGATTGATCTCGATCCATCCGGTGGGCTCTTCCGCCTCCAGGTCCTTGGAACGCCGGGTCATCGTGCCGGTGTGCCAGTGCCAGATGCAACGGCCGGTCGTAAGGATGTACGGGTATTCCGCATCGGGGACCTCTGCCGGGGGCTTCCATGAACAGGCAAAGAACTGTCCCAGGCCGTCCGGGTGGGCGAACTTCTCCTTGTGCAGGATGGGGGTACCCGGGTGCTCCGCGGTGGGGCAGGGCCAGTGGAGCGCTTCGGGCCTTCCCAGCCGGGTATAGTTCATTCCACCGTAGGAGGGGGTGACCTTGGCGATCTCGTTGAAGATCTCCTCGGCGCTCTTCCACGCGAACTGCTTCCCGTATCCCATCTTCGCGGCGATCATGGAGGTGATCTCCCAGTCGAGCTTGGCCTGCCCGGGTGCGTCCTGTGCCTTTCTCCACATCTGGACCCGGCGCTCGGTACTGGTCTGGGTCCCGTCCTTTTCTGCGTAACAGGTCGCGGGGAGGACCACGTCGGCGAGCTCTGAGGTCTCGGTCATGAAGATGTCCTGTACGACCAGGAACTCGAGGTTCTTGATCGCCTTCTCCACGTGGTGGAGGTCCGGGTCGGAGATCATGGGGTTCTCGCCCATGATGTACATGCACTTCAGCTCGCCGGGCTTGTCGGCAAGCACGTCCATCATGGTAGTGACTTCGTACCCGTTCTTGGGCTCGCAGATGCCGTCGGGGAATCCCCATGCATCGGCGAACTTCTTATGGGCGGCCTCGTCGATGACCTTCTGGTACCCGGTGAACACCACGGGGAGCGCTCCCATATCGCAGGCGCCCTGCACGTTGTTCTGGCCACGGAGTGCGTTCACGCCGGCGCCGGGCTTGCCCAGGTTCCCTGTCAGCATCTGGATGTTGGCCACGGACTTGACGTTGTCAACCCCCACGGTGTGCTGGGTGATGCCCATGGAGTAGAGGATGCAAGCGGACTCCGCCTTCGCGAACCATTCTGCACAAGTCTTGAGCTGGGCGACCGGGATCCCGGAGATCTTGGAAACGTTTTCCAATGAGTAATCCGGCTTCATGACCTCTTCTTTCAGCTTGTCGAAGTCCTTGGTCCGGTTCTTGACGAACTCCTTGTCTTCCCAGCCGTTCTTGATGATCTCCTGCATCAGGCCGTTGAGGATGGCCACATCTGAGCCAGAGCGGAACTGCATATAGAGGTCGGCCTGTTTCGCGGTGGGGGTATACCGGGGGTCTGCGTAGATCAGCTTTGCCCCTTTCATCTTGGCCTGCATGACCTTTCGGCCGATAAGCGGGTGCTGCTCGAACGTGTTGCTCCCGAGGATGAACATACACTTGGATTCTGCGATGTCCAGGATGGAGTTGGTCATCGCGCCGGAGCCGAATGTCGCCGCGAGCCCTGCGACAGTCGACGCATGGCAGAGACGGGCACAGTGGTCGATGTGCCGGGTCTTCATCACACCGCGGGCGAACTTCATCATGACGTAGTTCTCCTCGTTGGAGACACGTGCAGATGAGAGACAGGCGCACTCGTCGGGCTTGTACTGCTTGAACTTCTTGGCAATCAGGTCGATCGCTTCGTCCCAGCTCGCCTCGACGAACTTGCCGTCCTTCTTGATCAGCGGGGTGGTAAGACGGTCGGGGTGGTTGACGAACTCGTGTGCATAGGTCCCCTTAGGGCAGACCTTGCCTTCATTGACGGGCGAACGGTGATACGGGGCGACACCGATCACTTTCCCGTCCCTGACCACGAGGTTGAACGTGCATCCGGTCCCGCAATAGGGACAGGTTGTCTGTACATACTTCATGTCCATGGTATTCCTCGAACACAGAGATCTCGACCCGGACGATATTTAACAATAATGATTAACATCTCAAAAATTGATGAATATTGGTGGGTAATGGTGCGCGGAAGGGACAGCGTAATGCAGGAAAAACCCATGAATATGTCTGGAATTGGTAAAGAGGTCGAGATATCCGGAAAATGTGGGGATGCGGGGGGGTGTGCGTGAACCGCGCCAGGGTCCCGCCCATGCTCATCGCCCTGGTCCAGACCGGGTTCGCGGCGGTGGACGGGATCGAATTTTCCCGGCTCGACTCGTGCCCTGTATGCGGCAGCGGAGCGCTTTCGGGATACGATACGAAGGAGCGGAAGTTCGCCACCCTCGCAACCGAGAACGGGACCCGGGAGATCAGGGTGAAGGTGAAACGTTACCGGTGCAGGCAGTGCGGGGCCGTCTCCCCGGCACGCTCGCCGTTCTACCCGGACACGCGGATGGGTTCCCCGGTGGTCGATCTCTGCATCGTACTTTCTCAGAATATGCCCTACAACCGGGCCGGCAGGGTAATGCGCGAGATGGGGATAGTCATCGACCGGGGAACGGTCCTGAATTACGCGGAGAGAACGTTCGGCCCCATCGCGACCACCGAGATGTTCGGGCTCAAGATCCCCCGTTCGCTCATCTCCCTCTCAATCATCGGCACCCGGCGATAGCGGCGTCCCGTCGTACGGACAGAACCCTACCGCGGGATCGGCGGTGGCGAACCCGCATGCGGGGCACCGGTGAACCTTTTTTTTCTGCGAAACGAACGGAATGATGGGAATCATCAGAAACAGGAAGAAGAAGGGAAATCCCGCGGCATAGAGGAGAACCGTCACCGTCAGGGACCCTGCAAGAAGCACCAGGGCTAAAATATACGGTCTCGTAACGCCACCTCCCGGACTGCGTACGCGGGAAGGGCGTCGGCATAGCTCCCGATAACACCGGCGAGATCGATCCCTCCCCACTGGCGAAGGAGCAGCCGGGATCCGATCCCCGCATACAGCACCGGGGTACTCTCCCCGTTCTCCGGATCGCCTCCCGCTGCGAGAATTCCTTCCCTAATCCGGCGTTTTTGTTCCTCCCAGAATGATAGCGCCACCTGATAAGCCCCGTCCATCCCGATCTCGTCGAGGTCTGCGCAGACCACGCGGGCGAGACGGCGGCTCGCTGAAAGTACGTCCCTCTCCTTCCGGTCCGGGGTATCGCAGGTATACTCCTCCGAAGAGATATGGCCGAGCACGATGTGGGCGTCGGCGCTCTGCGCAAAGAATTCAGTGCTCACAGGGGTGGGGATATTGTTCAACCGAACCTGCCCGACAAGGGTTGCCACGGGAGTGCGGAGCAGCCCGTGATAGATAAGGTACCCCTTCTGAAGGCGGTCGAGGTCGGTGAGCCCTTTGAGTGTTTCGAATCCGGAAAGCGGGACAACGTCGATGGTGGTGCTCCCCATATCCACCAGCAGGCCCCGGGGGTAGCGGGTCCGGAGGTGATCGGCTGAGGCCAGCCAGTTCGCTGCCGCGAGGGATGCCGCGGCCCGGTCGTGGAATTTTCCGTCGGTCCCGTAAAAGAGGGCGTCCGGGAATGCTTCGCGGACCTGGTCGACGATGAAAGAGATTCCCTCCTTTTTATTCGGGAAGCAGTCCGCGAGCTCCCCGCTCATTACTACCGCGGCCTTTCCTGCAGAGGCATCCCTGTGCCCGAGAAGGAGCTCTTTTAAGGGTGCTTCCTGCCAGAGCGGGCAGTAGTGAAGTATGACCCCATTTTCGTCCGCGATTTTGAGATTCGCCCCACCCACGTCGATCCCGATCATGCCCGCACCACCCTCCCGTGGTCGTCGAACCGGGCGCTCCCGGT
This sequence comes from Methanolinea mesophila, assembly GCF_017873855.1. Classification (NCBI taxonomy): domain Archaea; kingdom Methanobacteriati; phylum Methanobacteriota; class Methanomicrobia; order Methanomicrobiales; family Methanoregulaceae; genus Methanolinea; species Methanolinea mesophila. The sequence continues at coordinate 805,550 of NZ_JAGGKR010000001.1, read as the reverse complement.
GAGATGCACGCACCTGGGACCCGTCCCCTTTGATGCCGCTATCAGGACGTCCGCGATCTCTTCTTCCATGCAGGCCGCAATTCCGGTGATACTGGTAGTGATCCTGGGGTTCACGTCCACGACGTATGCCCGGTCCCCGAGCACAATATCTATTCCGCAGTATCCCTGGCATCCCAGCACCTGGAGGGCTCGAACGGCACTGTCCAGGATCTCGCGCTCCCGCGGGTGCCCCCTGACGGGAGTCTCTCCCCCCGAGTACCTGAACCTGCCGTCAGGGCCGATCGAGATCTCCTGGCGGTTGATCGCGAGCACGAGCGGGGGGTCCCCGCTGTAGAACTCGCAGACATTCCCGACTACCCTGCTCCCCACCAGGCTCACGGAAAGGTGCTCCCCTTCGATATACGCCTGGGTGAACTCACCCTCGCCCGGGACCTCTCCCGAAACCCGGACCCCTATGGACCCGCATCCCGCCAACGGCTTGATGACCTTCTTCCCCGGTCCGTCCCCGGGAGGGACCGCAATCCCGTGCCGGGCCAGGATATCGCCGGTCTGGCGTTTGTTCGCACAGACGGCGACGTTCATGCTCCCGCACCCGATGTTGTGGGTCAGCCGCTCCATGACCGCGGTATACTTTGCGAGCAGGTGGTCCGGGGCGATTACCAGCCCGATGTCGCATCCCGGGGCAAGCCTGCGGATTTCTTCTGCGAAATCTCCGTCTTCGGGACTCGTGACCCGGTAGCCGCATCGTTCCAGCGACCCCGCGATCACCCCGTACATCGCCTTTCCTTCCGGTGCGAGGAGCGGGTCGTGGAACATGGCGTACTCGGCGAGAAGGGCCTTCATTGCCAGTACATTTGGGGCTGAAATGTCATATAGGATGCCGATCGGTGAAGTATTTCTCTCCATCCTTCCTACGCGTACCTACCATGAGAAAAAGGATCCTGCTCACCAACGACGACGGAATCAACTCCATCGGGCTCTGGGCCGCCTATGAGGCCCTTGCCCCCCTGGGGGACGTGTGGGTGGTCGCTCCCGCCACCCAGCAGAGCGCGGTGGGGAGGTCCATCTCCATTTTCGAACCCATCAGGGTCAACGAGGTGCAGATGAACGGGGTCCGCGCCTATGCCGTGGGCGGGAAACCCACCGATTCGGTGATTATTGGTCTCTACGCAAAAAAACTCGATCCGGACCTGGTCGTGAGCGGGATCAACATCGGGGAGAACCTCTCGTTCGAGTCGATCATGACTTCAGGTACGGTGGGGGCTGCGCTCGAGGCCTCCAACCAGGGGGCCCCCGCCATCGCGTTCTCGCTCCAGGTGGAGGACCAGGGAGACAAGTTCGACGATCCCCGCCACCATGCCCAGAGTTTTGACGATGCAAAGAAGGTGGTGCAGGATATCTGTCGCACGTTCCTCTCCCGCCCGTTCCCCGCGGGCGCCGACGTGATCAACGTGAATATCCCCTCGGTGGTGAAGGGGGGCTACGAGGTCACCAGGCTTGCGAGAAAACTCTTCGTGACCGGGGTCGAGGAGCGCTCAGACCCCCGGGGGAGGCCGTATTTCTGGATAAACGGTCCCCTCATCGAGGACGCGGAGGAAGGGACCGACGTGCACGCCATTCGGAAAGGCAATGTCTCGGTCACCCCGATCACCCTCGACTGCACCGCGTTCTCCGCGGATAACGAGCTCCGGGAGTGTTTCCGGGCCGGGAAAAAATAACCTGGATCTCCCTGTAAAACACGGCAGAATATCCGAGCAGGCGGACCCGGCTGCCGCACCAAGGAATTCATCCATTTTTCATTTTCAGAAACACCGGAGTTTCAGGATCCCCGCACCACCACGCCATTTCTGCCATGAAACACCTTTGGTCGGGCCAGGTAGTCCGGTCTTTTTTTTCCCTGCACGGCACACCGGCCAATGAGAAATCCGGGCACAGATATTCCCGACATGGCCGCCGGGAAGTTCACTCCGTGCAACGGGATACTACTGCTAATAACCTTTCACGCGTACACTCTCTTTATGAAGAACCAGGGCAACGGGGGCGGAAAACAGGCGGCAGGGATTCGTGCCGCCGGGATGGTGGAGGACGGATCGGCCATTGGGCTTGGGACCGGTTCCACGGTCCTCTACGCCATGGAAGAGATCTCCAGGCGGATATCCGAGGGAATGCGGGTCACGGGGGTGCCTACCTCTCACCAGGCGGCGATTCGCGCCAGGGCGATGGGCATTCCCCTGGCAACCCTGGACGATTTTCCGGTGCTCGACCTTGCCATCGACGGGGCGGATCAGGTCGACCCGTCCCTCCGGTTGATCAAGGGGAGAGGAGCCGCCCTGACCCGGGAAAAATGCGTGGCGGATGCGGCCCGAAGGCTGGTGATCGTTGCAGATGAGGCAAAGATGGTCTCCTGCCTGGACGCAGTGGTCCCGGTGGAGGTTATCCCGTTTGCCGTGACCCCGGTATCCTGTGCGATAACCGCGCTCGGTGGCACCCCGGTGGTAAGGGAAGGGATGAAAAAAGACGGGCCGGTTATTACTGATAACGGGAATTTCATCATCGACTGCGCATTCGGCCGGATACCGGAACCTGCACGGCTGGAATCCATGATCGAGGCACTTCCCGGAGTCCTTTCCTGCGGTATCTTCTCAGGGTATGCCGGAAAAACGGTGGTAATTGTTGGCGGAACGGGAGGATGCCGGATCCTCTCCCCGTGACCCGGGCGTTAAAGGTAACTCCGCAGCTGCTGGATAAGTTTCATCTGTTTTGTGGCCTCGTCGCGTTTCTCACGCTCGATGCTGTCCATTATTTCATCGATCGGCTTTGACAAACGGTAGATCTTTACCGGACGGCCCTTGTTTTCGGCTTTCTTCTCCCTGCTCTCGACCCATTGCTGCTCGATCAGAGATGCCATGGCGATGCTCACTTCGGGCTGCCGGAGGTCAGTCCCCCGCTCGATATCCCGCGAGGTTGCCTCGGGCGCATGGGCCAGATAGACCAGAACCCTGGCAACGTTCTTCTTAATCCCGATCTTCATCAGCAGATTGGCGAACTCTTCCTCTTTCTGGGTAAAATATAATACACTTTTTGCTTTCACTCGTTCTCACCCGCGACGCGTAGTATATTCTACAAAATGATATAAATATATTATTATTAAGTCCAGAAATATCTTTATAAACTAATTCATAAGAAAAAGTCTTCAAAATTTAGAGGAGTCCGAGGTTCTTGAGATCGTTCACGATCTTTTGAACCGCCTTCCTTGCATCCTCAGGTTCTTTGCCGCCGGTAATGATAAGTTTACCTGATCCGAACAGGAGGACCACGACCTTGGGAGTCTCAAGCCGGTAGACCAGTCCAGGGAACTGTTCGGGTTCGTACTCGATCCGGTCCAGGTTGAACCCCACCGCGATCTTGTTCAGGTTTATCCCCGACCCGAGATCCGCCGATGTGACGATGTTCTGAATCTTGTAGGTCAGTTTCTGGGGGATATCGATATTCAGCCCCCGAAGCAGGTTGCCGAGAATTTCGAGCCCCTCCGAGAGGCTTTCAATGCTCTTTGCCCCGGTAAGGACAACTTTTCCCGAACCAAAGACCAATGCCGCGATCTTCGGTTCCTGCATACGGATCACGACCCCTGGGAACCGTTTTTTATTGTATTCCGCGTCCTTGATCTGCGATGCAAGCGCGGGAAGATCCAGGTAATCGGTCACCTTTGCGGAGGCCACGATATTTTCTATCTTCAGAGAATCCTCTGGCTTGACCTTCATATTTATAAATGATTCTGGGCAGTATATAAAGAGTTGGGTGTTAGTCCTCCAGGGTCGAGATATCCCCCGGATCTATCCCCATTTCCTTTGCTTTCAGCAATCTTCGCATAATTTTTCCGCTCCTCGTCTTCGGAAGACTATCCACGAACTCTATCTCCGAAGGCATGGCGACAGGCCCGAGGTTCATCCGTACCTGGTGAAGGATCTCATTTTTAAGTTTCTCCCCGGGGACGTTTCCCTGGCGCAGGATCACAAACGCCTTGATGATGTTCGCCTTGACCGGATCGGGCTTTCCGATGACCGCAGCCTCGGCCACCGCTTTGTGGGAGGTGAGCGCACTTTCCACCTCCGCCGTCCCGATGTTATGCCCGGCCACGATGATCAGGTCGTCCGACCGCCCGATGATCATGAAATACCCGTCCTTGTCCTTTACCGCCATATCCCCTGCGGTATAGCAGGTGCCGATAGTGGACCAGTACTGCCGGTAACGCTCCTCGTTCTGGTATACCCCGCACATCATGGAAGGCCAGGGCTCCCGGATTACCAGGGCACCTGCGGTGCCGGGTGGCACGGAGTTGCCCGCCTTGTCCACCACGTCGGCGACCACACCGGGGATGGGTTTACCGGCAAAGCCCGGTTTCATAGGCTCCCCGACGAGGGTGGTGATCATGTGCATCCCGGTCTCGGTCTGCCACCAGGTGTCCACCACCGGGAGCTTCTCTTTTCCTATCAACCGGTAGAACCATTCGAATGCCTCGGGGTTGAGTGGTTCCCCTACCGAGGCCAGGACGCGGAGCGAGGAGAGATCGCACCGGTTCGGCCAGTCGTCGCCGAACCGCATGAACATCCTGATGGCGGTGGGAGCGGTATAGAGGATGGTGACCCCGAACTCCTGGACCATGCGCCACCATCCCCCGGGATCGGGAAAATCCGGGGTGGCCTCGGTGAGGAACACGGTCCCCCCGGCGAGGAGCGGGCCGTATACCACGTACGTGTGGCCGGTGATCCACCCGGGGTCCGCGGTACACCAGTAGACATCGTTCTCCTTGAGGTCCAGGACGTTTTTCGTGGTGTAGTACGCCCCCACCATATAGCCTCCGCAGGAATGGACAATCCCCTTCGGGGCCCCCGTCGTCCCGCTGGTGAAGAGGATGAACAGGGGGTCCGCGGAGTCCATCTCCTCGGCGGTGCAATCCCGTGCCATGCCCCCGATCAGGCCGTAATAGTCGACCTCAATCTCTGCGTGGATCTCCACCGGTTGCTCCAGGTCTCGCCTGAGCACGATCACGTGCTCCACGGAAGGCGCCTCGACCACCGCCTCTTCCACCACGCTCTTTAAGGGGATCCTCTTCCCCCGGCGGAGCGTCATGTCCGCGGTGATCACCACTTTCGCGCCGGCGCTTACGATACGGTGGTTCAGTGCCCCGGCACCGAACCCCCCGAATACCACCGTGTGGATCGCACCGATCCGTGCGCAGGCGAGCATGGATATTACCTGCTCCGGGACCACCGGCATATAGATGCAGACCCGGTCGCCTTTCCCTACTCCCAGGCTCTTCAGCCCGTTGGCCAGCCTGCAGACCTCGCGGGCGAGTTGCCGGTAGGTGAAGACGCGTTCCTCGTCGTCCTCCCCTTTCCAGATCAGGGCGACCTTGTTCCTCCTCCCGTTGTTGACGTGCCGGTCCAGGCAGTTACGGGTGATGTTCGTCCGGCCGTCGATGAACCAGCGGGCATGCGGGTGGTTCCATTCCCTGACTTTTGCGTAAGGGCGGGACCACTCGAGCTCGCCGGCGACCCGGTCCCAGAACGCCCCTGGGTCGTCCCGGAACTCCCGGTGCCTTGTCTCGATCTCCTGCATCGTAGCCTGATCGCGTATCGACGGGTCAGGCAGATAGGTCCTGGTCCCGGTCATCACAGTATGTTCTTCCACCATGGTATCGCCCGAAAAACACGTGTATCCGATTTTGCCGGAACCGTGGGAACCGGCAGGATGTCATTATAGATCGTGCAAGATTCGTAATAAATTTTTATCACCGGATTTCTGTGTAAAAGACCGCGTTCCGTAAAAAGAATTCCCGTTCTGGAATGTCGCGGATCGGAGACACGACCCGGGGGAATATCTTACCGGAGGTCGCCGGGGAAATACCGTAAAGAATGACGCCGGCATTTCATGGCCGATAGTCACGTGAACACACGAGGTTTTTCAGAGAATGGAATTTGAGGAAAAGAGTTGTGGGAACGGAATTGTGGAACAATTCCCAGGGGAAACCGTAACGGGACCCCCTCACGGCACCGCATACGGGTGGCTCGTCCGGTTCCGCAGGGTCGTGGGCGGGCCCGGTCCCCTTGATTTCCCTTTCATTGAGCCCGCCCCGATAGCCCGGGTGTCACCCATCGGGTTGTCTTGTGATGGTATGACATACTTCCGTCTTTCACCGGAAGGTGAAAAGCGTAGGGAGCGTGCGGGGCGAAAGTGAGCGCAGATTCATTCAAAAGACCCGAAATCCGCCACGTCAGGAAAAAGGCCGGGATACGAAGACGGCACCTGCTGTCGGTATCGGGGGGAGATTAAAACGAGGTTTACCCGTTCTGGTAAAACCGGGATATAATGGGGGGTTAATGTCCCGGCCCGGGAGAAGATCTCCCTGCCCATCCACACACCAAAATAGAGAATGGGGTACCTATGATGGGCCTTCGTTCTATATAAAAGAAGAATATTCGCATTTGGTCCGTGCGCCGGTCAAACGCGCTTCAGTTCATTCAGCATGGTCATTCCGTTGAGACCATCCGGACCAGCTCGGGATCCGTTTCTCTCATGCTGTCGACCTGTTCCCGGATTCGACCGTCAAATATCCCGTCCGATGCCAGGTTCACCGCGGGCAACCGGATCATGGACGAATACGGGTCCTCGACCATTCGCTGCTTCCTCAGATATACCTCATTTTCTTGAGATTTTTAAAAAATATTTGCCGATAAAAATGAGAATATGGTTCGTAAAATCCAAAAATGGCTTAAAAATCAGATAATTAGCAAAGGTGGGCGAGAGGAATGAAGATGGTACCCGGGCCGCGAGTTGCATACCGGGAAAAAAGGATGGATGGATTGTTTAATCGTATTCTCTCCAGGTGTGGCCGCACGCGGTACACCGAAAGAACCTGACCTCGCTCTCATCGGCGGCACGGAGCTGGCGGAGCCACCAGAATGCCTCGTTGTGCTCGCACTTGGGACACTTGGTCGAGATAGTGGGAAGGGTTCTTGCCTGTTCCTCGTCTTCCACGATGACCATCTCCTTCTCGCTTCTTCTGTGGGTCTTTTTCATCTGATCGGAGGATTCGATCTTCCTGATGTACCCGCATTTCCTGCATTTGAGCTGGCCGGCCGAGGAGATCATGAGGCTTTTGCATTCAGGGCAGAACATTGTTTTAATTATGCGTGTGCAACCAAGATTAATGCTTGGTTAGGGCAAAAAAAGGGAAAAAAAGAGCGTTTCAGGGGCCTGCCGCGATGCCGCATGGGAACTCTTTTTGACCATTCCGTCCTGACATTAGGTAATGGAAGAATACCTGGTCCTTTTCTCGGGCATATTTTTCATCGCATTTCTTCTCCCGGTAAGGGCCAGGAAGTACTTCGGGATGCTGGGGTGGACCGGCATGGTCCTCTTTCTCTTCGCGGAGATCCCCTACTATTTCTCCATCAATAACTTCCTCTATCCCCTTATCGCGGTCCTTTCGGTCCCGTTCCTTGCATTCACGGTGAAATACCTGAACCGGGAGAACCTGCGCGTCATGCAGCTCACCACGGCCGCCTCGGTTGCCTTCCTGATCTATGCCCCGTTCGCCTTTACCCCGCTTGGGGACTGGTTGATCTCGGTGGTGGTCGGGCAGGTGGTGTGGCTGCTCGATGCGTTCGGGTACCCCACATCACTGTACGCCTGGAACACGGTCATCCGGAACGGGTTCCGGGTTGAGATCATCCTTGCCTGTACCGGGATCCAGGCCATCGCCATCATGCTGGGGGTTGCCGCCGCGGTAAAGACCACGCTCCGCCAGAAAGTGGCCGCGTTCCTGATGGTCGTCCCCACCATCTATATCTTAAACCTCATCCGCAACACCGCGGTGATCATCGCCTATACGGAGCAGTGGTTCCCCTATTTCCCTGAGATCGCGGGCAATGGAGAATACGGGTACGAGAGCTTCTTCTGGGCCCACAATGTCTTTGCCGAGCTCCTCGCCCTGGTCCTCCTGGTTGCTATCGCGTACGGGCTGTTCCGGCTTATCCCGGAACTCGCCCGGTTCGCCACCGAGCTTTTCGCCCTGTATCTCAACGAGGTACGAGACTTCACCGGCCGGAAGAAGACGCCACCATCTCCTCCCTCGGAAAAGGACTGATCTCCGGCATTTTGGATTTGTAAAACCCGGCGTTGTTGATTCCTCTTGCCTTACCGTGCAAGACGGATTCACCGATGAGGTGCCTGGATATACCACAGTCCGGGCATATCCGTTGGGACGCACAGAGGCGTGCGCAGGCTCCAGGGCGTCATATTCGCATTAGATCTCTTCTGATAATCCTGGCCGCATTTTTAAAAAAAGCCGGAATCCTCTCTTCCAGGTGCCCGGGAACTCACTGCATCCCGGGATACAGGACATCGTATTCGGTGACCAGGTTGGTCCCCGCCATATAATGCTTCTTTAACTGCAGCCGGATCATCTCGTCCTCCGACTCGATGTGCATCCCGCCTACCAGCGACGGGGTATCCGACCCTCCGACAATGAAAGGCAGGTGGATCAGGCGTATCTCGTCCACCAGGCGATGGTGGAGCATGTGCCAGTTCAGGGTGGGCCCCCCTTCTATCATCAGGCTCCCGATATGGTACTCCTTTTTGAGGAGGCGCATGAGCGCGGGGAGGTCGACCTGGTGTTTCCCCACCCGGGCGACGTTCACCCCCTTCTCCCTGATCTTCCTTACCCGATCCTCGGGGGCGTCCTCGGAGACCGCGATCAGGGTGGGGGCATCGGTTCCCAGCACGTTCGCATCGAGCGAAATGTCGGCCCTGCTGCAGGGGATCACCCGTAGCGGACTCTTTCCCTCCACGTATCGTACGGTAAGATAGGAGTTGTCGATCCGTATGGTATTCGACCCTACCATGATTGCGTCGTATCTGGCCCTGGTCTCGTGAAGCAGGATCTCGGTCGCATGATCCATGTATTTCATCAGGATCTTGGAGGAGGATCCTTTTTTCAGGGTAAGCTTCCCGTCCACCGTGATCTCGGACATCATGAGGACATGGGGCCGCTCGGTTGGGTCTGGCAAAATAACTCCTTTGTAATAGTGGTTTCTCTCCGGAGTATAATTATAGACATCGATTTTTCCGGACAGGAGTAAAATCGCGTGCAAGGGCCGGGAATCAAGATATAAATCCGTTATAATATCCGGGGGGCTTCCACGGGCCCGGGCCGGCCGGGGGATCCGGTCCCGGAAGGGAAAAAGTAGTGGAGAGAGTTTTATCCTCAACCTTCCAAGGTATTAAGGCATGAATATAACCGCGCTCCGCCCCAGGCTTGTAGGCTATCTCGAGCCGGTGGCAGGCGCGTTCGTCAGGGTGGGCATCACTCCCAACCAGATATCCCTTCTCTCGCTTCTGTTCGGGATACTCTGTGCGTATTTTTTTGCCATCGGGATGTTCCCGCTGGGGAGCCTGATGCTGATCATCTCCGCGTTGCTCGACCTGATCGACGGGAGCGTGGCCCGGATGACTTCCAGGACCACCAAGTTCGGGGCGGTCTTCGACTGGATCGTGGACAAGTACGTCGACGCCCTGGTGTTGCTGGGAGTCGGCCTCTCGGGGGTCGCCATCGTCTCCCGGTTTTATCCTGTCAGCCCTATGGCAGACTTCGCGCTTGTCGCCGCGGCGATAATCGGCTCCCTGATGAACACTTTCATCAAGCCGGTTGTCTATGCCGAGATCGGCTACCAGGAGCGGGTCGACGGGAAGATCGAGGACCCTCTCGAGGGGGTGGGGTTCTTCGGGCGTCCCGAGACGTTCCTGGTACTGGTAATCGGAGGGCTTGCCGGCTACATCTGGGTCTCGGTCCTCATCATCGCGATCTGCACAAACCTCTCCGCCCTGCAGCGGATCGGCTACCTCTACCGGCGGCTCTCGTGAAAGGTCGGATATTTCACGGGCGCAGATTTCTTCTCCCGGGGTCGTCTGGTAACCAGACATCCTATCAGGATGGTTCCGCCGCCCCCGAAGGGCGACCCGGCGGCGGATCAGGAACATGTCCTGTCGAATCTCCTAAAATCACCTGCCCTGACGAACCAGACCTATCCCGTTTGGGGGCGCCATAGCGGCGGGGCGTAGCCCCGGGAGCGTCGGATTCTCATTATCCACTCATCTTCACATCCGGCCATCGGGCAGCGCCACGTCCGATTCCGGAATATTTCGCATGATATTTTGCCCCCCTTTTCCGGGGGATGACGAAGACCAGCGGCCTGGTCATCAGAAAGTTTCCAAAAAGGTATTCGAAGAGGACGTCCCCCCCGGGGTCACACCATCTTCAACGGGTCCGCCTTCATGTACTCCCGGCAGACTGTAGTGGCATAGTGGCCGGGAGGAAGGGTGAACGAGAGGGCGAGGTTTCCCTCCTCGAAGCGTGCCTCGACGTCCGCAGCCAGGGATATGGGCCTGATGGCACCGTTGAAATAGGTGCCCACGTATTCGGATGCCCGGTCGAAACTGGCAGAAGTGATGCCGTGCTGTGCGAGGAGCCCGGCCATCGTCTCGTCGTCCGGCCCTTCGGGAACGAACGTGAGGGAACCGGGCATGAAGATCCCGATCCGGCACCTCCCCCGGGCGACCTGGACTCTCGCGGCAGCGACACCCGCAGGGGTGACCCGGTCCTCCTTCCCGTTGACGAAGACCAGCCGGTCGCCGGGCACCGGGTCTGTGAGTCCTCGCCCTTCCCGGAGCCGCGACGAGAGGGTCATGTTGAAGAGCCAGGACTGGAACGCCGAGACGAACATGGACCGGAGCTTGGGTGCGAGCACCAGCAGCGCTCCCCGGTAATCGCCAGGGCTTGAGACAAGGTGGTGGAGCATCGATCGTTCGTAGGTAAGGGGGACCGGGAATGCACGGAGGGTGGCGACAGGGTCCCTTGTCTCGAGAAAGGCACGGCGGGCCTCCTGTACTTCGAGGGGTTCGTCCGGGAAGGCCCGGCCCGCGTAACAGCATACCGCTGCCTCGTAATCTCCCCGGAGGATGGCCTCCCCTACCAGGTGGGTGAGGGGCCTGATCACCCCGAACCGCTGCACGCCGAAGTAGTTGGGGATCCCGCGCCTGCAGGCCTCCGTCACTTCGGCAACCTCGGCCTCCGGGTCAGGTTTTTCGATATCCCGTATATTGATCCTGAACCTGTTCCCCTCGAGCGAGCCCAGGGTAAGCCCCGTCCGGGAGCGCCCCACCACCTCGAGCCGCATGTCTTTCACGTCAACCCTCGCCACCTGTTCGGGGGTGATGTCGTACAGGGAGATGAGCTGGCTGGTCAGGGCCCTGCGGTCCTTGGTCCCCGCCCAGCCGATCCGCCGGTGCGAGATTCCCAGCCGCTTCGCGAGTTCCTTCACCGCCCGCTGGAGCTCCCAGTCCTTCTTGGTCAGGCGGCAGATCAGGTACGGCCCCTCCTCTCCTACCAGGCAGGGGACCTCCTCCACGATGAAGTCCTGCGCCGAGGCGCGGAGTCGCCCCCCGAGACCGGGGGTATCGCTCGCGTAGTAATGCATCCCCAGGGAACATTCCAGGGGATGGGTGCTCTCTCTCATAGCAGGGAGAGGTCCCCGGTGATCCTGTCCAGGTCCTCGCTCCTTGCCGGGCCGAGGCCGAGTGCGGTGATGGTCCCGGGCGCGATCTCGGTCAGTCCCGCATCCTGCACGAGCCCTGTGGAGATCCCTGCCTGTTCCGCGATCACCTTCAACTCGAAGAGCGCCCGCTCTCCGGAGACCTTGAGCACTACCTTCTTCTGGCCCTCGGCGAACCACCGCTTCCGGAGCTTCTGGTCGCATCGCTCGTAAGCGATGATGGCGGCATGGGCGGCCTGGGCGCAGGACTTGCCGCAGCTCATCCTGATGTCCGACCGGAGGATGATGCACTGTTTCCATTCAAATACGGGTTCTTCAGCCATTCGTCCCCAGTTGATCGGTCCTGCCGGGGGAATAAGATACCGGCGGGCGGGAGGAGCCATTGAATCCGGGCGTGCGGAGTGCACCATCTCACGGTTTCATGGATTCAGGTGAGCAAATGATACGTACGATGTCCGGAACCGGCTACGACGTGGTGGTGGTGGGAGCCGGCCCGGCGGGGAGCGCCTGCGCCCGCCGGTGCGCCGAGCTGGGGCTCTCATGCCTTCTGCTCGAGGAGCATGCCACCATAGGGCACCCGGTCCAGTGTGCCGGCCTCCTTTCGTTGGCCGCAATGCGCGAATGCCGGGTATCAGCCCGTTCCGTGCTCAACAGGGTCTCGGGGGCCAGGATCAGGACCGCGCATGGGACGGAGCTGGCCTTCGACGCAGGAACCACGAAGGCTTTCGTAGTCGACCGGGGGATCCTTGACAGGGAGATGGCTGCGCTGGCGGCCGGTGCGGGCGCAGAGATCAGGGTCAAGACCGCGTGTGCCGGGGTCCGGGAAAGATCCGTGATCACCAGGGGAGTCAACGGGAGGGAAGAATTCCCGTTCCGGGTCCTCATCGCGGCGGATGGTCCCCGGAGCCCGGTCGCGAGAGCGCGTGGAATGACCCGCCCCCCCGTGTTCCTCGCCGGACTCCAGACCGAGATCCCCCTGGATATCGATCCCAGGTTCGTGGAGATTTACCCGGATGTATCCCCGGAGTTCTTCGGGTGGGTCATCCCTTCGGGTACGGGGCGGGCCCGGGTGGGTCTTGCCGGGATGGAAGATATCAGGGGGAGGTTCCACCGCCTTCTCTCGACGGTGGGAGCAGGTCCCGAAGAATGCGGCCTGCACCTGGTGACCGGGACGATCCCTCTCGGTGTCATGCCCCGCACCTTCGGGAACAGGACGCTTTTTATCGGCGATGCCGCGGGAATGGCCAAACCGACCTCCGGGGGAGGCGTCTATACCGGTGTCAGGTCGGCGGTCCACGCGGCCGAGACCGCGGCACTCGCATGCAGGGAGCACGATTTCACCGACGAAAGCCTCGCCCGGTACGAAGGACGCTGGAAAGCCGATATTGGAAAAGAACTTGCGCTGGGGTTCCGGGTGTTCTCAGCACGGCGCGCCTTCGGTCCGGTGGAGATGGACCGGCTCGTTCGCATGCTTTCCAGGGATGAAGTGGTACAGGAAATTATTCTCTACGGAGATATGGATCGCCCCGGAGTTTTATTAAAGAGATTTGCTAAAAATCCCCGGTTATATCCTGTTTTATGGCTACTATTAAGAGAAGGAGTACGCGGAATTATCAAATAAAAATCTTTTTTAAGTAACAGTTAATACGATAGTTTGTATTCGTATTACTACGGTGTTATCATGCATATTCCCGATGGATTTATTCCACTCGACCAGGCGGTCATTTATTGGATCATCGCCTTGGTGTTCATCGCCCTCGCGCTCAGATGGGCAAGAAAGGAACTGTCAGAAGAGAAGGTTCCCATCGTCGCCGTTCTTGCGGCGGCGATCTTTGCGATGCAGGCCTTCAACCTGCCGGTGGGGATGGGAACTTCCGGGCATCTCGTCGGGGGTGCCCTGGCGGCGATCATCCTGGGCTCTCCTTTCGCCGCGGTGTTCTTTCTGACGATTGTGCTTATCATCCAGGGGGTCATCTTCGGCGACGGAGGGATCACCACCATGGGTGCGAATATTATCAACATGGGGGTCATCGGTGGATTCGTGGGCTTCTTTGGGTTTGTGGGGCTCAAAAAAGCAATTAAAAACCCCTACGTCTCCGCGGGGATCGCCGCGTGGTTCGCCTGCCTCATTCCGGCCCTCGCCGCTTCGTTCGAACTCTGGGTGGCGGGAACTTTCCCGCTCGTCCCGGGGCTGATCGCAATGGGGACGTACCATGCGGCAATCGGGGTGATCGAGGCGTTCATCACCGCTATCGCGGTCTATCTCATCTGGACTGCCAGGCCGGATCTCGACTGGACCACGAAGAAGTCAGGGATGCCGATAACCGAACCGGAGAAGGTGGCGGCAGCATGATGGAAACAAAACATTTCGTCATGATCGGCATTGCCATCGCGGTGATCATCGGGGTGGTGGCCATCTTCGTCGCCTCGTCCGACCCCGACGGGCTGGAGAGCACGGCACTGGTGGTCCAGGGAGATAAACTGCTGACCGGGGAAACCCCGGAAGATGCGGAAGTAGTGGAAGACGTGCACGGGGGATTTGCGTACGAGTCGCCGATGCCCGATTATGAACTGCCGGATATGGGGATACCCGGGCAGATCATCGCCATGCTGGTCGGAATCGGCATCAGTTTCATAATCGTGCTCGGTGTGGCCCGGGTCGCAGCCCGGCAGAAAGAATGCGGAAACAAATAGAATTTATTCTTTTTTCACCAAGGTACACATTCAATGCACCTGATCGAGACCAGGGATCTCACCTACGTCTACCCGGGAAACGTCACCGGGCTGGAAGGCGTGAATTTCATCGCCCCCAGGAATGCGAGGATTGCAGTAATCGGAGCAAACGGGGCGGGAAAAAGTACCCTCTTCAAGCATTTCAACGGCATTTTCAAGCCCACTTCCGGCTCGGTCCTCATTCACGGCGAACCTATCACGAAGGCCAATATCAGGGAAGTCAGAAAGATGGTCGGGGTGGTCTTCCAGAATGCGGACGACCAGATCTTCTCTCCCACCGTCGAACAGGACGTGGCGTTCGGGCCCACCAACCTCGGTCTCGATCCGGAGACGGTCCAGCACCGTGTGGAAGAAGCGTTGCGGATGGTGGGGATGGAGGACCGTGCAACAAGGGTTCCCCACCACCTTTCCGGCGGTGAGAAGAAGCGGGTGGCGATCGCCGGGGTCATCGCCATGGAGCCGCAGGTGCTCGTGCTCGACGAACCCACCGCAGGGCTCGACCCGCAGGGGGTCTCGGACCTGGTCGGGTTCATCAACTCGCTCTCCCGGAAATACGGCATGACGGTGATCTTTTCCAGCCACGACGTGTCGCTCATCCCCGAGATCGCCGACTATGTCTACGTGATGAACAAGGGGAAGGTCGTCGCCTGCGGGAGTATCGGGGAGATCTTCGATCAGCAGGAGCTGCTCACCTCGGTGCGGCTCGACGTCCCCTGTCTGCCGAAACTGATCCGGAGCCTCCGGGAGCGGGGGATCGATATCGATATGGCGTATACCTACCAGGACGCGGAATCGGCCTTTCTCCGGGCATTCCGGGAAACGCCATGATCGAGGAGCTCTTTTTAATCGAGAAGCAGGCATACCGGGACAGTTTCATCCACCGGCTCGACGCCAGGGTGAAGATCATTATCGCATTCGCCGCGATCGTCGCCATCGTGGCCATCCCTTACTCCACCATGATATACAGGGTGGGAGCGGTCTTTTTCCTCTTCTTCGCGGTACTCTGGGCGCTCGCCCGGCTCTCACCGAGGGTATACATCTGGCGGCTGATCATGGTCCTCCCCTTTGGGATCTTCATCATCGTGGCCCAGATCTTCTTCGAAAACCCGCATTACACGGTGTTCACCCCCATTGTCGACCTCCCGTTCAACATTCACATCTATGCCGAATCGGTTGAATTCGCCTCTATCCTGCTGGTGAAGTTCCTGGTCTGCATCTCGTTCATCATCCTGCTCTCCTCCACGACGAGGATGCAGCACCTCCTCGAGGGGGCCGGGCGGCTGGGGCTCCCCGCGGAGTTTTCCCTCATACTCGGGATGATGATCCGGTACCTGTTCGTGTTCGCCTACATGTACAGGAAGGTCACCGAGTCGCTCGAAACCCGGTGTTTCGACCCGTTCTCCCGGGAGATCCCCTGGAAGTACCGGGTCCGGATGCTCGGGTATACCATCGGCACCATGTTCATCCGGGCCTACGAGCAGGGGGAGCGGACCTACCTTTCCATGCTCTGCCGGGGCTACGGGCGGGAGAGCCACCTTTTCATCACGAAAAAGCCCCTCCCCACCAGGGACTGGGCGTTCCTCGCCACGGGGATGGTAATCATAATTGCGGTCCCGGTGCTCACCTGGCTCGGCATTTCTCCCTGGTGATCGCACGGTTTATGTAATTCCTGCGTGTAATTATGGTCCATGAAGAGCAAGTTTGGCCGGGGTTTTATCACCAACCTTACCCTGATCTGCAGGCACTTCGCGCTGCCCCCCGAGCAGGCGTGGTACGGGGCGGCGGACCACCTGGAGGAACTGGTGGTCCCGGAACAGTTTGCGGGGACCCAGATCGACGAGCTGGTCACGAACCTCCGGAAGCGGATCGTGTGGCACCAGCCCGGGACCATGGACAAGGAGGAAGCGGAAGAAGTCATCCGCGTGCTGGACCGGCTTATCATCGCGATCGATAAATCCCTGGGAGTAAAGGACCCGGACCTCGGAGAATTTCATTAACGTTTCCTGTCCCGGGTGTCATCATTAAGAGGACGGAAATCCAATACTATAGTGAAATTTGGGGCTTATTTGATTGAACAATTATTTTTTCACGGAGGGGACCGATGAACGATACCTATGATGCATCTCATATCACCGTACTCGAAGGGTTGCAGCCGGTCAGGGAACGCCCTGCCATGTATATCGGGAGCACCGATTCCCGCGGACTGCACCACCTGGTCTATGAGGTGGTGGATAACTCAATAGATGAAGCGCTCGCCGGGTTCTGCGACCGGGTATGGGTGACTATCCATAACGACGGGTCCATCACGGTAGTGGATAACGGGAGGGGGATTCCCGTTGATGTGATGGCCAAATCGGGAAAAAGCGCGCTGGAGACGGTGCTTACCGTGCTCCACGCAGGAGGAAAGTTCGACAAGAACACCTACCAGGTATCGGGGGGTCTGCACGGGGTGGGTGTCTCGGTGGTGAACGCACTCTCACGCTGGCTTGTCGCGGTGGTCTACCGTGACGGGAACCGCTACGAGATGCGGTTCGAGCGGGGAAAGGTCTCGCTTCCCCTGCAGACGAAGCAGGAGAGCGGACAGGAACTCCTGGAGCGGCTCAGGGCATGGTACCCGGAGCTCGCTGCACCGGATGCAGGTGACCGGAGAAGAGTGCTCTCGGAGTACGGCGAGAAGCTCTCCGGAACTTCGATCTCCTTCTTACCGGACGATACCATCTTCGAGACGAGCGAGTTCGACTACGATATCCTGGCGCACCGGATGCGTGAGCTCGCCTTCCTCAATTCCGGGGTCTCGATAAGTATCCTGGATGAACGGACCTCTGACGTTGAGACCTTCTACTACGGGGGCGGCATCACCGAGTACGTGAAGTATCTCAATACAGGGGTCGACCCGGTGCACCCCGACGTGATCGCGGTGGCGAAGAAGGATGCCGAGAACATGGTCGACGTGGACGTTGCCATCCAGTACACCACCGCATATTCCGAGCAGGTCTTCTCGTATGTTAACAGTGTGAACACCCGGGAGGGAGGTACCCACCTGGAAGGGTTCCGGAGCGCGATCACCCGGGCGATCAACAACTCCGCCCGGAAGAACAACCTGCTGAAAGACAACTCCCTCACCATCAGGGGAGAGGACGTGCGGGAAGGGCTCACCGCGGTGATCAGCGTCAAGGTGGCGAACCCCCAGTTCGAGGGCCAGACCAAGATGAGGCTCGGAAACAGCAACGTGAGAGGGATCGTAGACTCCCTGGTCTACTCCTCTCTCTCGGAGTATTTCGAGGAGAACCCGAAGGTCCTCTCGGCCATCGTGGAGAAGGCGCTCGCCGCAGCACGGGCGAGAGAGGCGGCCCGGAACGCACGGGAACTGGCCCGGAGAAAGAGCACGCTCGAGAGCTCGGGTCTCCCCGGGAAACTGGCGGACTGCTCGGAACGAGACCCCGCGAAGAGCGAGATCTATATCGTGGAGGGGGACAGTGCGGGCGGTTCCGCCAAGCAGGGGAGGGACCGCCGGTTCCAGGCGATCCTCCCCCTCAGGGGCAAGATCCTGAACGTGGAGAAAGCCACCCCCCACAAGATCCTGAAGAATGCCGAGATCCAGGCACTGGTCTCGGCCATCGGAACGGGGGTCGGCGAGCAGTTCGATACCGACAAGGCACGCTATCACCACGTGATCCTGATGACGGATGCGGATGTCGACGGGGCGCACATCCGGACCCTGCTCCTCACCTTCTTCTTCCGCTACATGAAGCGGCTGATCGAGGAGGGATACGTGTACATCGCCCAGCCGCCCCTCTTCCGGGTGGCGAAAGGCAAACAGGAGCGGTACGCTTTCCGTGAGGACGAGATGAAGCAGATCTCCTCGGAAATGGGTGAGAAGGGCGTCTCGGTCCAGCGGTACAAGGGTCTCGGGGAGATGAATGCCACGCAGCTCTGGAGCACGACCATGGACCCCGAATCGAGGGTGCTCAAGAAGGTGACCATAGAGGATGCGAGCTACGCGAACGAGATCTTTGAAAAACTGATGGGCGAGGACGTGGACGCCCGGAAGGACTTCATCAAGCGGCACGCGAAGGAGGTGACCAACCTTGACATCTGAGGAGAACCCCGCACCGGAACACACCGAGGAGACCCCGTCCGCACGGGTGATCCCCATCAACATCGAGGAGGAGATGAAGACCTCCTACATCAACTACGCGATGAGCGTGATCATCGGCCGGGCCATCCCCGACGTGAGGGACGGCTTAAAGCCGGTCCACCGCCGCTCGCTCTATGCCATGTGGGAGATGGGCAACACCAGCGACAAGCCCACCAAGAAGAGCGCCCGTGTGGTCGGGGACGTGATGGGTAAGTACCACCCCCACGGAGACGCCGCGATCTACGACACCATCGTGAAGATGGCGCAGCCGTTCTCCTACCGCTACCCGCTGGTGGAAGGGCAGGGGAACTTCGGGTCGATCGACGGCGACGCCCCTGCGGCAATGCGTTATACCGAGGTCCGGCTCTTTCCCCTCGCAGAGGAGCTGCTCTCCGACCTGGAGAAGGAAACGGTGAAGTTCGTCCCCAACTTCGACGAGTCGATGGAGGAGCCTTCGGTACTCCCCGCGAAGGTCCCCAACCTGCTGATCAACGGGTCATCGGGGATCGCGGTGGGAATGGCCACCAACATGCCTCCCCACAACCTCGGCGAGGTATGCAGGGGTATCTGCATGTATCTCGACCATCCCGAGGTCACGGTCGAGGAACTGATGGGGATCATCCCGGGACCCGACTTCCCCACCGGCGGAGTGATCATGGGCACCGAGGGGATCCTCTCCGCCTACCAGACCGGCCACGGGAAGGTGGTGACCCGGGGTGTCGCCGAGATCGAGGATCGGGGGGCGAAGGGAGAACGGATCATCATCACCGAGATCCCCTTCCAGGTCAACAAGGCGCGACTGGTCGAACTGATCGCGAACCTGGTCAAGGATAAGAAGATCGAGGGGATCTCGGATATCCGCGACGAATCCGACAAGGACGGGCTCCGCGTGGTGGTCGAGCTGAAGAAAGGGGTGGTCTCGGGTGTGATCCTCAACCAGCTCTACAAGCACACCCCGCTCGAGAGCACCTTCGGGATCATCAACCTGGCAATCGTGGACAACCAGCCCCGGGTCCTCCCGCTAAAAAGCCTGATGGAGGAGTTCGTCCGGCACCGGGTGGAGGTCATCCGCCGGAGGAGCGAGTTCGACAAGCGGAAAGCCGAAGAGCGGGTACACATCCTGCTCGGCCTGCTCCACGCGCTCGACCACATCGACGAGGTCATCGCGACCATCAGGGCATCCGACACCGCCGATACCGCGAGGACCGCCCTGATGACCAAGTTCGGGCTCGACGAGATCCAGGCAAACGCCATCCTCCAGATGCAGCTCCGCCGCCTGGCGGCACTGGAGCAGCAGAAGATCGTGGATGAGAAGGAGGGACTCCTCGCGGAGATCGCCCGCCTCGCGGAGATCCTGGCAAACGAGCTGAACATCCGGAGAGAGATCAGGAAGGAGCTCGAGTTCATCGGGGAAAAGTACGGGAATGCACGCCGGACCGAGATCAGCCACGAGCTGACCTTGATCGAGAAAGAGGACATGATCGAACGGAGAAACGTCCTCGTTTCGCTCACGTCCCTGAATTATATCAAGAGGATGGACCTCGATACCTACCGGCAGCAGCGGCGGGGCGGCAAGGGGATCATCGGGATGTCCACCAAGGAGGAGGACTTCGTGGAGAGCGCGTTCGTGGCGAACACCCACGATTACCTCCTCTGTTTCACCAGCAACGGCAGGGCCTACTGGCTGAAGGTCTATGACATCCCTGAGAGTTCCCGGACCGGAAGGGGCAAGGCCATCGTGAACCTGCTCAACCTGAACAACGAGCGGGTGACCACGGTCATCCCGGTCAGGGCGTTCAAGGCGGATCGGTTCCTGCTCTTCGCCACCAAGCGGGGAATGGTGATCAAGGTCCCGCTGGTGGAGTTCTCCCGCCCCCGTTCCACGGGGATCAATGCCATCACCTTGAAGGAGAACGACGAACTGGTCGACGTGAAGATCACCGATGCGAGCCGGGAGATCCTGCTTACCACCAGGAAGGGGCAGAGCCTGCGGTTCCACGAGGAGTCCATCTCGCCCCGGCACCGGAACGCAATGGGGGTCATCGGGATCCGGATGAGGCCGAGCGACGAGCTCCGGGCGCTGACCATGGTCGAGGAGGGCAGGATGCTTCTCACGGTCACCGAGTCCGGGTACGGCAAGCGCACGGACTTCGACGAGTTCCGTGGCCACGGCAGGGGGACCATGGGGGTGCGGAACATCCTCACCGAGCACCGCGGAGGCGTGGTGGCCGCGAAAGCGGTAGGCGACGGGGACGAGATCATCATGATGAGCGCGTCGGGCATCGTGATCCGGACCACGGTCAACGAGATATCCATCCAGAAACGGAGTACCCGCGGGGTGCGGATCATGAAGATGGACGAGGGCGACCGGGTGGTCGGCGTCGCCGTCCTCCAGGAGGAGATCGAGGGCGAGCTCGAGGAAGAATCGGAAGATATCGGCGGGGAAGTCGGGGAAATGCCTGCAATGGACGAACCGGGCGAAGATTTCCCGGAAGATTCCGGGGAAGAGCTTCCGGAGGACCTTCCCGAAGTTCCCGAGGAAGACCTTGAAGATGAAGAGAATTCCGGGGAAGACCTGGAATAAATCGTTTTTTTGGCTTTATTTTGACCATCTGCTTCCTTACTAAAGTGGCGTGACGATGACCATTTTTGAGATTTCCTGTAAGTATTATCAAAGAAGTCTAATTTGCTTTGTATGACGCTCCAGGGGGCAAAGCCCCCGAGAACGTCACGAAATGAAGAGGCCACTATAGTTCTGTTCAATCTTAAGCGACAGGAATACCGCGGAGTTCGATGAGATCCCGGCGAAACACGGGTATCACACAATACTTAGTCCTCTTCTGGTTCGACATTCTATAAATTACCCAAAAAAGCGAACCTGCTATTGTACCCGGAAGGTGATCCACAAGTCCGGAAGATTTTTTTCAGTCTTCTACTACGGAGTGGAACCGGGTCTGAAATTTTCCATCCGATACCCCGGATTCCTCCGGTAAACCAGCCAGGTTCCGCTCCCAACGAGGAACGAACACCCTCTGCTCCCGGGCCGAAAGAGATTTTTCCCCGGAGGACCCAACGCCGGTTGTATGATGTTTCGAAGGGCGGTCCAGGTCACCACCCAAGGCGAAGGGGAGATCCATGATATCACCCCCCACGTGCGGGAAGTGCTGGACGAGAGCGGGGTAAAGGACGGCATGGCGAACGTGTTCATCACCGGCTCGACCGCGGCCGTGACCACCATCGAATACGAGACAGGGGTCCTTCGTGACCTCTCCCGGGCCCTCTCGGTGCTCGCCCCGGATAACGCAAAATATTCGCACGATGCGGCATGGGGCGACGGAAACGGGCGGTCTCATGTAAAGGCCGCCCTGGTCGGTCCATCGCTCTCGGTCCCGGTCGCAGACGGCAGTCTCGCGCTGGGGACGTGGCAGCAGATCGTGCTGCTCGAACTCGATGTGCGGTCCAGCCGTACCCGGACGATTCTGGTCACAGTCTGGGGAGAAAAACCAGGAAAACAGACCGGATCATAATTTGGAATTCAGCATTGCCTTTTCATTGTATGCGGCTCCGAATAGTGAAACAGATCGGAGATCTGCATGAATAGTGAGGAAAGCCGTGAAACCAGATCCTGATCACAGAGATTTTATCAATAACCTTCACTGCACATTGCAACCCCAAAGAAGGATAAAGATATCAGAACGGGCAGAATTTAAAAAATCTCAAGGAAAAACGAAACCCGCCGGGGAAGGCAGGCCAATTCACGGATCCGTTACGCACCGGACCAGGAGGCTCGGCTCTCGTGTCAATCGAGGGGGATTGTCTCCAGCTGGGACACCAGTTCCCATATCCTGGTGCGGGCATGAACCGGCATATTGGGATCATTGCTTATCTCGTCGATCTTTGAGATCGCCTCCGCGGCCCGTAGCCCGATCGGTTTGGAATTATTCATCAGCAGCTGACGCGTCTCATCTGCCACGCGCCTGATGTTACGAGGAATTGTCGAGTCGTCCATGATGTGCTGCAGCATCAGGACGCAATTCTCTATTGTTTTCTCAGGGTTCGCCATCAAAATCCCCTTCCAGCTCTTCCTATGTGTACTTATATACGCCCTTAAATACTTTAGTAATTTGCAGCCAACCGGAAATGCATTTGAAAAAATATCCATTATATTCTGTTATTTTCGGTTTCACATCTAATCCGGTCAGGAGGGACGGAATGCCATCGAATACGAGGTTGCGATCTGTCACCGGCCCCCTTGGGCCGGGTCGGGAATCGGCCGGATCGCGCCCCGGTCCCGGTCACTTTCTCTGTGATATGGGGGTGATCGTTACCGGTCCCTGTATGCCCACGATACTCCTGGGATCGGAGCCCCGCATTTTAAATCGGTCACACTCCTTATCTACGGGCATGAGACCGCTGATGAAGCTCACTCTCGTCCTCACGGTCATCGCCGCGATCGCATGTGCGGGGTGCACCCAGGCCCCGCCGTCTGTTCCCGTGATTCCCACCCCTGCTCCCGCAGAGACCCCGGCAACCCTGCCCACGAACCAGACGGAGGCCGGTGCCTCCATGGAACAGTTCCTGAATATGCTGGTACCTGTCCTGCAGGACAGGTTGTATACCGCCGATGCAGAGGTATCGGCAACCGGAGATATCCTCACTATGACGGGAATCACCGGGCAGGGGGCCGATTTGGCCCTCCTCTCCCTCGCAGAGTCGAACGACTGGATCGTCGATGCGGTCACCGTGTCGCCCGACGGGAAGATCGCCGCGGTGATGCCGGAGCAGTACCAGGGCGTAATCGGGGAGTACATTGGAAACCAGAGCCATATCGTCACCATTCTCACGGATGAAAAACCGGCGCTCTCCCCCATTTTCCAGACCGTTGAGGGGTTCGAGGCGGCGGCCATCGCGTATCCGGTGTTCTCATCCTCTCACGAATCGACAGGGGGTGTTTCGGTGCCGTTCCGCCCGGACCTTCTGATCGGACCGTTGATCGCGAATGCGACCCGGGGCACCGGTTATGGCATCGATGTACTCCAGGCGTCTGACGGCCTTATCCTCTATGACAGCGACCCCACCCAGATCGGGAAAACCCCGGATGACCCGGTATATGTGAAGTACCCGGAACTCCGGGCATTAGCTTCACGGATTATAAGGGAGACGTCCGGAACAGGGACGTATCAGTTCCCGACTCCGGGAACGGATCAGCCGGTGCAGAAAGAAGCGGTCTGGGACACGATCTCCCTCCACGGCACCGAGTGGAGAGTGGTAGTGCAGCGGGTCATCGGGTAGCATCCAACCGGGGCATACAAAATTTTTAATGTACCGGCCGGTTAACGGGATACGTGAAGAAATGACGACAGACGACGAGATCATGGCCCAGTACCTGCTGAAGGGAGGCAAGATGCTGGCCAAAACCTGTCAGAAATGCGGATCCCCCCTCTTCGAGTACAAGGGAGAGACGTTCTGCGTGGTCTGCAGGGAACGTGGGAGTACCACGGAACCCGGTAAAGGTCAGCCCCCGGCCGAAGCGGCACCGGCCGGTGAATCCCGGGCATCTTCCCAGCCCCAGGTCGGAGCAGGGGCGCTCGGGCCCGAACTGGAGGCGGCCCTCGTGTCGCTCTGCCAGAGAATCCGGAACGAACCGGATCCCGACAGGGTGCTGGTCCTGATGAAGGCGGTAAGGACCGGCGTCTCCGTGCTCGGGATGCTCTCTCAGCGATAGTCCCGCCGGGAGAGTTCGTAAATTTTCTCCGCTTTTTTCTCCCCGATCCCCGGTACCTTCATCAGGGCCTCCTTGTCCGCATTTACGAGCGCCTGCAGTGAACCGAAATGTTCGAGGAGCAACCTTGCGTACCTGGCCCCGATATCCGGGAACGATGCCACCACCAGTTCCTGCTGCTCCCGGAGCGACTGGTAGGATTTCTGCAGAGGGATCCTCTTCTCCCCCGGCCCCTCTTCAGCCCTCCGTGCAAGCACGAAGAGGATCCCCGCCGTGTCCGCCTCGTCACGGGAGAAGAGGATGCTTACCCCGAGGTCCACGGCGATGGCGGCGAGCGCACCGCGGATGGCGTTGGGATGAAGGTCCCGCTGGGTATAGAGATCTCCTCCCTCGATGATCAGCACCGGTCGCAGACAGGACTCGGAGAGCCGTCGGAGTTGTCCCATGAGGTCCCGGTCCACCAGGGTGTCCACGAAGTCCCGGGCGGTCTTCCTTTCCACCAGGATGCGGTCCCCGATGGCATAATCGCCCTGTTCGAGCCGGGTTATCGAGATCGCGGCGCCAAGGTCGGAGAGCACCTCGACCACTCTCGAGGAGGTTTCACGATGGTCGGCCGCCACTACCGGGGCGGGCCTCGAGAAGGAATCGATTCCCGTCTGGACCTCCCTTCCCGGACCCCCGTCTCTCGCGGTTCCCCCGGCCCCGGTCTTCCCCGAGAGCCGGGTGATACCGGTGACCATGGCCCGCTCACGGTTCTGGCTGATATACCGGAACGCCTCGTCCGAAGTGCCCCGTGTGACCAGGACCACGATCTTTCCCGCCCCGCTCCTGCCGGTGCGCCCCTTCCTCTGGATGCTCCGGATCTCGGAAGGAACCGCCTCGTAGAAGATTACCATGTCGGTCGAGGGGACGTCGAGCCCCTCTTCCCCCACCGAGGTGGCCGCGAGGACCCGGAACTCCCCGGCCCTGAACCTGGAGAGCGTCTCGATCTGCTTCTTCTGGGACAGCCCTTTCTCCCGGTCCCGGTTCGCCTGTCCCACGAACCGCTCGCAGGTGATTCCGGATTCGTTCAGGAACTCCACGATCTGCTGGACCGTGTCCCGGAATGTGGCGAAGACGATGATCCTGCTCTCCGGGGCGAGCACCAGCTGTTCCCTGGCAACCGCCCGCATGAGTTCCATCTTGGGGTGCAGCTCCTCGTTCCACGACATGCAGCGCTCCAGCAGCCGGATGAATACCGGGTCCTGCGCGAGCCTCTTGCTGGCCTTGCTTCCCGCCGCGGCTCCTCCCTCGGAGAAGAGCTTGGTCACGTATCCCGCGAGTACCCGGCTTCCCTGGGACTCCGCGAGAGAGGTGGCATGCCGGAGCTTCATGCACTCCGCGTATACCGACGCCGCCTGGAACGCCGTGGCGTCCCGTTCCTGTATCCGTGCCTGGATCTGGGCGTTCAGCACGTTCAGGGCTTTCATGGTAAGCTGCTGCCGCCGGGGGACCTCGAACCCCAGGGTTCTCAAGTACCCCAGGCGGGATTCGAGCAGTTCGTTCAGGTCGTCGAGCGCGTGGCGGAGCTCCTTCGGGAGGTCGACCCCGATCACCTCGATATCCCGCTCGAACACGTAGGGAGCAACATCCGGGTCATGCTCTGTACGGCTCTCCACCGACTCGATCCCCAGGTTGACGCACACCTCGTCGACCCGTTCGTCCCGGCCTCCCGGCGAGGCGGTCATGGCCAGGATGCGAGGGCTTTTCGCGGTGTCCAGGTATCTCCGGGCGAGGAAAACGTATGGATAGTTGCCCACCGCCCGATGGCACTCGTCCACGATCATCAGGGTGACATCGTCGAGGGTGTAGCTCCCGGCGATCACATCGTTCTTGATCACCTGGGGGGTGGCAAAGATCACCCGGGCCTTCTTCCAGAGTGCCGTCCGTTCCTCTGGCGGCGTCTCCCCGGTGAACATGACGAACTGTCCTTCGTGGTCCGTCTCACCCGGGACCCGGAGGTACCGGGAAAAAAACCGTAAGTGCTGTTCGACAAGAGGTTTCGTGGGTGCCATCATCAGGACCCGCCCCCCTTCGTTGTACAACCGTGACGCCGCGGCCAGGAGGGCAATGGCGGTCTTCCCAAGCCCCGTGGGGAGGACCACCAGGGTGTGGGTGTCCACCGCGTGCATGGCGATGGTGAGCTGATAGGCCCTCTGTTCGAGGCTTTCGGGACGGATGCAGGGGTGGGTGATGAAGGACATGGAGGGTTAGAGTTCGGAGAAGGAGATACGTCCCTCCACCAGGCCCCGCATCCTGTCGGCGATCCCTTCGATAGGGACCCGCACCTGGCGCATGCTGTCCCTGTCCCGAAGGGTGACGGAGGCGTCGTCCTTCGAATCGTAGTCCACCGTGATGGCGAACGGGGTCCCGATCTCGTCCTGCCTGCGGTACCGCCGCCCGATGGCCCCGGAATCATCGTATTCCGCGAGAATTCCCCTCTGCCGTATCTGCTCGCTGATCTCCGCCGCGATCTCGGGGAGGCCGTCCCTGGCCATCAGGGGGAAGACCGCAACCTGCACGGGCGCGATCTGCGGGGGGAACCGGAGCACTTTCCGTTCCTCCCCGTCAACCAGCTCCTCGTCATAGGAGGATTCGAGCACCCCGTAGATCATCCGGTCGATCCCGTAGCTGG
Organism: Methanolinea mesophila; assembly: GCF_017873855.1. Classification (NCBI taxonomy): domain Archaea; kingdom Methanobacteriati; phylum Methanobacteriota; class Methanomicrobia; order Methanomicrobiales; family Methanoregulaceae; genus Methanolinea; species Methanolinea mesophila. The sequence continues at coordinate 778,671 of NZ_JAGGKR010000001.1, read as the reverse complement.
GCTCGATCACGTGGGGGGTGACCTCCTCGCCGGGGACCTCGACCTCTTCTTCCCTGACCTGGTAGAGTGCTGCGGGAACCTCGATCTCTTCCCCGTCAAGGGTGATGGTCACTCCTCCGGGACCGGGGGCACAGGCACACAGGGCGTCTGCCACGGCTTTCGCCTTCCCGCGGAACCGTGGGCCGAGTGCGGCCATATCGGGAATTACCCTGACCTGCCTGACTTTTCTCGGGGTCTGGTACTGGAGGAACACGGCGAAGCGCTGGCCGCTCTGCCGTTCGTGGGCCCGGAGGTCGTAGTCCGTCCGGTCGGCGATCCCGACCGTTTCCACCCACCCGAACCGGTCGGAGAAGATCTCCGCGTCCCAGCAGTCCTCTGCATAATGGGCGCGTTCTTCGCAGAGGTGCTGGCGGAACCGCATCCGTTCCGGCTTCACCCCGATAGTGGTCAGGATCTGGTGGGTGAGCGCGAGATAGTACGCGACGTATTCGTTGGCGACGAGGCCGAGGTCGACCGCTTCCCGCATTGTCACGGTCAGGGGGTCCGTGTTCCCCAGTTGCTGCGCGATCCCCAGCAGCGGGATTTTGTAATCGGCGTACCGGGAGAACATGGGGTGGGTCTTCTCGGAGGGATGGACGAAGATCTCCGCTTCCGCCTGGGTAAACTCCCGCAGCCGGATCATGCCCTGCCGGGGAGAGATCTCGTTCCTGTAGGACTTCCCGATCTGCACCGCTCCGAAGGGAAGTTTGTCCCGGTAGAACCGGAGCAGTCGTGAGAAATCGGTGAACATTCCCTGTGCGGTCTCCGGGCGGAGGTATCCGGTCCGTTGGGACCCCGGACCGATGGTCGTGGCGAACATGAGGTTGAAGTTGAATACCTCCACCTTTCCGAGTTCTTCACCGCAGGCCGGACAGCAGAGCTTGCAGAGCACCTCGGAGAGCTGTTCGGCGCTCATCGCGGAGGCCCCGGCGATGTTCTGCCCTTCGGCCACGTGGTCAGCCCTGAGGTATTCCTTGCAGGACGGGCACTGGCACATCTTATCGGAGAACCCCTTGACATGACCGGAGGCGATGAATATGTCCTCCTGCCCGATCGTGGGGCACTCGATCTCGTAGTACCCTTCCTGGACCACGTAGAAGTGCCGCCAGATGTTCTCGATCTTTCGTTTCATCATCGAGCCCAGGGGGCCGTAATCGATGAACCCGGCCACCGAACCGTAACACTCGGAGGTGGGCCAGATAAATCCCCGCCGTTTTGCCAGGTCCATTATTTTATCGTATACATCGCTCATGACGGACACCTGTGTCGGTTTATAAGTGTCAGCGGGGTGGGACAAAAAGGTGTATCATATATGGGGCCGGTACAGGGATCCACGCCGCTCACGGAGGTGATATCATACCTTGCGCGAGAAGGAAAAAACAGGCCCCGGAATTGACCTGTTTGGAGAATTTGACCGCCGGAAACGAATGGAAAGAACAATAACCTTATATACAATTGGCGGGATCTATAACGGTAACCTTAGTGAGGTTTCATGCAGGACGATAAGAGAAAAACGCACCTTCTGGAGCTCTTTACCAATATCTCGGGCAAGACCAAGATAGTAGAGCCCATGACGAAGATCCACGGGACGTTGAGAGACAGGGACGCGGTAGAGCGGGAGATCGCGTTGGTAATGCGGGAGATCCTCGACCAGGGCTTCTTCAAGACCAAGCTGAAACCCATCCAGCTCGCAAAGCTGGTGAGCCTCTACTACGCCGGGAAGAACGATACCGAGATCGCCCGCGAACTGGGGGACGAGAAGCTCTCCAAGACCGTCGCCCGGGCGCGTGTCCGGTTGAAACTCTTCCGCGACCTTGACTGGAAGATGCCCTTCGATCGCGAACAGATGGAAGACCTCCTGGACTCGGGAAAGACCATGAAAGAGGTAAGCGAGGAGCTGGGTGTGAGCCCGTCAACGCTCCGGGAGTACCGGCATGTCATCGAGCAGGCCGAGGACACCACCATCGACATCTACCTTGAACGGATCAAGGACGTAATGGAGGACCGCGACCTCTCCGAACAGCTCACCCGCAGTGCAACCCGCGACAGCCTCGGCGAGTCCATCGACATCACCGAAGCCGAGATGATCGACGTCGCCTGAAGGCGGCGGGGAAATACTTTTTTACCAGCCCAACGGGCAATTTATCACTCATGGGTGCCTACCCGCATGCATGGATCTGACATGGCTGGGACATTCGTGTGTCCTTCTCCGCGGGTCGAAAACCATACTGATTGACCCCTTTATTCCCGAAGGGAAGGTTCCCGAATCGCCTGACCTGGTGGCTCTAACCCACGGGCATGCCGACCACATGGGTATGACCACGGAACTCGCAAAACCGACCATCGCCATCAACGAGGTGGCGAAGTACCTGAAGGGGAAGGGACTTCCCGCCGAAGCGATGAACCTGGGCGGTTCGATAACCGTCTCGGGGGTGAAATTCACCATGACCCCTGCGGTGCACTCCAACTGGCTCGAGGAAGCGGGACCGGGATACTCCGGAGGAGCAGCGGCAGGGCTTGTCATCAGGATGGACGGCACAACCGTGTATCATGCGGGAGATACGGCACTGTTCTCCGACATGCAGCTTATCGGGGAACTCTACCACCCGGATGTCGCACTCCTGCCTATAGGGGGCAGGTATACCATGGGTCCCGAAGAGGCCATGATCGCGGCCCGTTTCGTGGGGGCGCCTCTTGTAATACCGGTCCACTACGGCACCTGGCCTATAATCGACCAGGATCCCGAAGCGTTCAGAAGGGCGGTGGAACGGACCACTGATATTAAGGTGAAGGTGCTGAAACCGGGGGAGACGGTTACGCTCTGATTCACGCGGGGAGTTACAGGCCGGGACCGATCCCGGATGCAGTGTCGTGCGTCCGACGCGGAGAGCCCCGGGCGAATATGGGAGGAATCTGCGGTCAGAATTTTCTCATACGCTCCGGGGTGATCGATACCCACCATTAAGGCCCGGGACCCCGATGTAGCTGGGATGCCGGACAACAACCGTGAAGACTGTCCCTGCCTGAACCTGCAGTGTTCGCGGTACGGGGACTGCGATTCCTGCGAAAAGTTCCAACTGAGCAGGGGAAACGCTCCGTATTGTAAACGGACGAACCTCCGGGAGCCAGAGGAATTAACGACACGCAATGAAGAATAATCCTAAAAAAGATTTTTTTTGTTTATGTTCATACCGGGAACACTTTTCTCCCGTACACCTCGTTGATCACCTGGCCCATGCCGATGTAGAATGCGAGCCCTCCGGCGATAAGTCCCAGGACCCCGCCAAGGGTGAGGACCGCCTTGATCCCGGTGAGTTCCGCGGCGACCAGTGCGACCACGAGGAGCACCACGAAGAGGAGGGTCACCTGGAGCACCTTGTGCATCCGCAGGGTGCAGACGAAGAGGCCCAGGGCGAACAGTCCCCATACAGCGAGGAATGCAGCGAGTTCCACCGGTCCGGGCGCTTTTATCAGCCCGAGGGCGGGGAGGATCAGGATGGTCGCAAAGGAGATCCAGAAAAACCCGAAACTCCCGAACGTGACGAACCCGAAGGTGTTGTTCTTCTTCCATTCCATGAAGCCGGCGATCGCCTGTGCAAGTCCCCCGTAAAAGATGGCCATTGCAAGGATAGGGCTTCCGAGCGCGATGATCCCCGCGTTGTGCAGCGAGAGCAGGAGCGTCGTCATCCCGAACGCACAGAGGCCGAGCGGGGCCGGGTTGGCAGTCCCGTCCACGAGAAAGATGTTGTTCCTGCTAGATTCAGCCAGATGTTCCATAGTATCCTCTTGGATGCGATTGTCAGGTTGTGAGTGTGAGTGGATCACGGGATATGCGGCGGTCCGATCGGGGGATCTCCCCGGACCTCCGGGAGCGGATCCGGCCCTGGACATCACGAATCCCCCATAGGGGGCCCTGAAGTGAAAAAGCCCTGTTCCGATGCATTCCGATGATTACTGCTTCAGTGAACCGTGGAGTGCACCGAATTACAACTATTGGGTTGTACTCGTACTAGAATCCTGTTATTTTAGTCGCGATAATCACGGCACCGGAACAGAGAATTATGAAATCGCTAATCCACGCGGTAACCTTTCGACCGGAGGAAACAGGCGATTTGCGTTTCCACGTCGTCGTCAAAGAACCGGATGCTCCCGCGACCCGCCTCCCAGATTGCATTCAGATCCGTATCCTCCGAGAGCAGGGCCCTGGTACCGGTGATCCTCCCGGCTTCCCTGCCGTCCCTGGTGAAGATTCGCATAATCACACACCGGTAGGCCCCGCACTGTACCGGGCTGCATTCATGGATGGTGCACACGATCCTGCCGTCGCCCGCGGGGCGGAGGAACGGGCAGGCCGAGGGGTGCAGGTCATCCGACCATTCATGGTCATCGAAGAGGGCACGCTTGTCCCGGTCCACCCGTGCGATGAACTGCGTCCCGGTAGAGACGCATTCTGCGAGGAACTCGTAGGGTGCGCGCTGCTCCTCGATCCGGATGTAGTCTCCAAGGAACATGCAGCAGGTCCCGCACTGCCTGCACTCGAATGCCATTAAGGAATGTGTGATCTCTTCCGGGAAAGGAATTGCGTTAAGGAGAGAGGGTTCAGGATACCGGACAGATAAGTTGGAAATCGGGTATTCTTTTTTGTTGAATTCAGGATGCTGCAGGAGTATTTCCTGTAAAATTACAACCAGACGGGGGGCGAGCTCCCCTGACCCGCACGGAGACGGTGGTGGAATGAGTAGGAGTATGGGCAATCCGTGGGTAAAATCTGACTCCTCATCACATATCTGTGCCCATTCGGGGAGTATCCGACGGGGCGGCCCCCCTGACCCCCCACGGGAAAGTTGAGGACCAGGAATGAATACTAATGACCAATTAGGCAGGAAAGCCAGAATTATCCCCATTCATCGGAGAACGGTCTATCCCGTTTGGGGTCCGCCACAGCGGCAGGGGTGGAGCCCCTGGGAGCGTCTGAAATCATTGATGACGGGGGGCGAGCCCCCCTGGCCCCCCACGGGATAGTCGTTGACCGGGCATGTGTATGAATGAACCAATTAGAGAAAGCCAGAATTATCCCCCACCATCGGAGAAGTTTATCACGTTTGGGGTCCGCGACTGCGGCAGAGGCGGAGCCCCTGGGAGCCTTCGGAATTTGATAGCAAATGGCGATCTTACCTGACCCGCCCACGACATAGCCGTGGACCGGGCATGTGGAGGAATGAATAATCTGGTCCGGGACACGCGACGGCGATCCGCTCCGATATGGAACACTCCATAAAAAGAAAAAGAGGTATTATTCCTCTTCTCTCAAAATTTCCCGTGCCCGCCGTATTTCTTCCATCTGCTGGGGGGTGACCGCAGGGTAATGGAGGTCGAGCGACTGTATCCTGGTCGTGATGACGTCGGCAACCAGTGCCCGGGCCGCCCACTTGTAGTCCGCAGGGATGACGTACCAGGGGGCATGTTCCGTGCTGGTGTTCTCGAGCATCTTTTCGTAGGCATCCTGGTACTCGTCCCAGTAGCGGCGTTCTGCGAGGTCGGCGAGCGAGAACTTCCAGTACTTCTCTTCGTTCTCCAACCGCTCAAGAAGCCGTTTCTTCTGCTCGTCCTTCGAGATGTGGAGGAAGAACTTCAGGATAAGGGTCCCGCTCGCGGCCAGGTGACGTTCGAACTCGTTGATGTCCCGGTACCGGGTCTCCCAGAATTTCTTTCCCCGTTTTCCGGGCGGAAGCCGCTGTTTGTCCAGCAGTTCGGGGTGAACCCTGACCACCAGCACCTCCTCGTAGTACGACCGGTTGAAGATGCCGATCTCCCCTTTCGCGGGGAGTTTCAGGATATAACGCCAGAAATAATCGTGGTCCAGTTCGTCTGCGGTGGGGACGCCGAACGAGTATACCCTGCACCCCTGGGGGTTCACCCCGGACATCACGTGCCGGATGGTGCCGTCTTTCCCGGCGGTGTCCATCCCCTGGAGCACGATCAGCACCGAATGGGAGTCGCTCGCCCAGAGGAGCTCCTGTGCCTCGGAAAGTGCCTCCCTGTTCGCCTGGAGGATCTCCCCCGCCCGCTCTTTCACCGCTTCCTTTCCCGCATCCTTCAACTCATCGTTCTGGGCCCAGCCGGTCCCGAAATTCTTCAGCGACACGCCTTTCCCCGGGACCACCCGGAGTCTTTTGAGAATCTTATCCTTGATCATCGTTTCTCCTCCTTCCCGCCTCCGCTTCCACCGGGAAGGATATCCGCGATCCTCCCCTTGAACTGGCTCATATAGAGGTCGTAATAGAACCCTTTCGATGCCATCATGCTCTCATGCGTCCCCCGTTCTACAATCTCGCCGTTGTTGATCACCAGGATCTGGTGGGCGTTCTTGATGGTGCTCAGCCGGTGGGCGATCACGAAGCTGGTCCGTCCTTCCTGCAGTTTCCTGAGTGCGTCCTGGATGTTCTTCTCCGTCCTCGTGTCCACGTTGCTCGTCGCCTCGTCGAGGATGAGGATCCGGGGATTTGCGAGCATAGCCCGGGCTATAGTCAGCAGCTGGCGCTGGCCCTGGGAGAGGTTGCTCCCCCCGTCCGTGAGAACTGTTTCGTATCCCTGCGGCAGCCGGGTGATGAACTCGTCGCAGTTCGCCTCCTTCGCAGTGGCGATACATTCCTCGTCGGTGGCCGCCTCCCGGCCGTACCGCAGGTTGGCCATAACCGTGTCCGAGAAGAGGAAGGGCTCCTGGAGGACCACCCCGATCTGTTTCCGGAGGCTGTCCTGGGTCACCCCGTAGAGGTCCTGCCCGTCGATCTCGATCTTTCCGCTGTCGATGTCGTAGTACCGGGTGAGAATGTTGATGATGGTACTCTTTCCCGCGCCCGTGGGGCCGCAGAGCCCGATCATCTGGCCGGGGAGGGCTTCGAAGGTGTTCTTCTTCAGGACCTGCCTCCCGGGGACGTAGGAGAAATCCACGTCCGAAAAGACGACGTGCCCGTCGACCGCGGGGATGGGGACTGCTCCGGGGCGGTCCACTACGTCCGCCTGTTCGTCCATTATCGCGAAGATCCGCCGGGCGCTGACCCCCGCGGAGAGGATGAAGTTATAATTGGCAAATATGGTGACCATGGGGAGGACGAAGAGCAGGGTCAGGGAGAGGAACGTGGTGAGGACCCCCACCGTGAGGGTGCCGTTGATGATCATCACCGACCCTACCAGGGCGACGATCCCCACGTCCAGGTTGGTGACCAGCACGGTGAGAGGGTTGATCACCAGGGAGAGGACCTGGGCCTTGGTGCCTACCTCGCGTGCCTCCTCCGAGACCATTCCCTGGCGCTCCGCCATGGGATCCTGCTGCCGGAACGCGATAATCGTCCGCTCCCCTGCGATCGTTTCTTCCATCAGCCCGTTCAGGTCGGCGAGACGCTCCTGGAGGAGTGCGAACGCAGGTCCCGCCACCCTTGCGAGGAGCCAGACCAGCCCCATCAGCATGGGGATGGCGATGGATGCCACGAGGGCCAGGCCGGGGTGGATCAGGAACATCGCGACAAGGGTGGTGATGAGCATGAATATCCCCATGAGCAGGGTCCCGAGCGGCTGCTGGTAGAACGCAGTGATCACGTCGATGTCGTTCGTCACCCGGCTCATCAGCTCCCCGATCGGCTGTCGGTCGTAGAACCGCAGCGAGAGGGTCTGCATGTGCTCGAAGAGGTCCTGCCGGAGCCTGAAGAGGGCGTCCTGGGTCACGCCGGCAAGGAGCCAATATCCAAGGTAGTAGGTGACAAAGGCGACGACGGAGAGCACCACCATCGCCATCACCGCATTGTAAAGCCTTGCGGGATCCACTGTGCCGGAGAGGGCGTTGACCGCGATACCCAGCAGGATGGAGAGGAAGATGAAGGAGACCGTGCCGACCGCGAAGAGCAGCAGTACCACCACGAGACGTCCCTTCCGGAGACCCAGGTACTTCATCGCCCGGACCAGGGATTTCATCGCCCCCGCACCCGGTTTCCGGGTCGGTTTTTCCAGGGCGCTCACGGAGGGGCTCATGAGATCTCCTCCCTCGAGATGCCCCCGAGCTGCGACTCGAAGATCTCCCGGTAGAGGGGGCTCTTCTCCATCAGTTCCCTGTGGCTGCCCCGGTCGACGATCTCTCCCTGGTCGAGGAGGAGGATAGTATCCGCGAGGAGCACGGTGCTGATCCGCTGGGCCACGATGAACGTGGTGGTCCCCGCAAGCATCGTGTTCATCGCACCCTGGATGCGGGCCTCGGTCGCCACGTCCACCGCGCTGGTGCTGTCGTCGAGGATCAGGACCCGGGGGCGGGGAGCGACCGCCCGGGCGATGGAGAGCCGCTGCCGCTGCCCGCCGGAGAAGTTCGCCCCCCTGCGGGCCACCCTGGACTCGTAGTCTTCGGGGATCGCCGAGACGAAACCGTCTGCGTCCGCCACCTTCGCAGCCTCCACCACCCGGTCGAAGGGCAGGTCGGGGTCTCCGAACGCGATGTTCTCGTGGATGGACCCCGAGAAGAGGACCGCTTCCTGCAACGCAATGTCCACGACCCTGCGGAGGCTGTCCTGCGAGACCTCCCGCACGTCGACCCCGTCGATGGTGATCCTTCCCCGGGTCACGTCGTAGAACCGGGGGATCAGGTTCACGATGGTGGACTTCCCGGAGCCGGTCGCGCCGAGGAACGCCACCGTCTGGCCGGGCTCCGCCACGAAGGAGATGTTCTTCACCGATTCCTTCCCTCCGGGCCCGTCGTAGGAGAACGATACGTCTTCGAAGGAGATCTTCCCCTTCACCCCTGCGGGGTCCAGGTCTTGTGCACCCGGGGCGTCGAGGACCGCAGGAGGCGTGTCGACGAGCAACGCCAGACGTCCCGCAGAGGCTTCCGCGGCGATGATCTGGGGGAGCACGAACGAAAGGATCCACAGCTGGGCGAGGATGAAGAAGAAATACTGGGTAAAGGCCACGATCTGGCCGACGTCTATGGTCCCGGCGATGACCTCGAGCCCCCCGAACCAGATCACCAGTGCGTTGGAGACCCCGAGGATAAGGAATATGGAGGGGAGCATGAACGCGTTGGTGTGCAGGGGGGAGACGGATGCCTTCCGGAACTGCTCGTTGACCTCTGCGAACCTCGCGTTCTCGTAGTCCTGCCGGACAAACGCTTTTACCACCCTTACGCCCGCGAAGTCCTCCTGAAGGACGTTATTGACCTTGTCCAGGTTCTGCTGACGGTTCCTGAACTGTTTCTGGAGAATCATGGAGATGGCGGAGAAGAGGATCGCGGTGACCACGATCACCAGGACGAATATCCAGACCAGGTCGGGGCTGCCGGCGTATACGAATACCAGGGCCACCAGGATCATGAACGGGGCATAGAGCACGTACCGGGTGGCGTAGTTCGCCGCCATGTTGATCTGGTAGATGTCGTTGGTCAACCGGACCAGGAGTTCTCCCACCGGATACCGGTCGAGGTTTCCGAACGAGAAGGTCTGGACCTTCTCATATACCTGTTTTCTCAGGTAATGTGCGGTTCCTTCTCCCACCCGTGCCGCAACGTAGAGGTTTGCGAGTGAGAACGCCCCCGCGAGGAGGGCGAACAATATCATGTTGAGGGCGCTGTCGATCACCTTCTCGACGTTTCCGGCAAGGACGCCGTCGTTTAACAGCGATGCCACCTGTACCGGGATGAGGAGCATGAACAGGGCCCCGAGGAGCACAAAGACCTGGGAAAGGACGATCCACCGCCAGTTCCCCTTGTAAATCACCATGAGCCGCCTGAGGTTCGGCAGGAGAGGCATGGTATCAGGCTCCTTTCGCCGTGGTCCGGGGGATCATCGGGACGGATTTATGAAAAGAGACAACCGCGTGCATACTACACCTCATGGAAGGTGTGGTATTTAAAATAAACCGGAGAGCGAACGGGCCACGACCTCCGCTTCGGTATTGGAGTTGAACTCAGGAAAAAAGGGATACGACCCGTATCGGTCCTCTCTCAAGGTGCTGCCGGATGGTCACGAAGGGCTGTTACCGGCTCCTTTGAGCGCCGTTAAGAGCGCGAGCATATTATCGGGGACGTCCGACTGGGAGACCATCGACACGGGGGCCCCGGGTCCGGCGGGGTTCCGGTGATAGTAATAGCAGAGGGTCCGTCCCCTCACTTCAGTACAGGTCATCGTTTCACCCGTACTCAACCCCTGGTCGTGTCCGGCCCCGATCGCGGTGAGGTTGTTCGTCCCGAATCCCGCAAGACGGCCCGGGGGGATCAGGATCCGGCTGTCGAAGGTGGCCGGAAGTGCCGCGGAAACGGCTCCGGGGAGGAGGAGCGCAAGGAGGATGAGCCCGATAGAGAATGTCCGGAAGTTCATGGATAATACCTATAAGACCTGTTGGGGGCCGGGAATAAAATCATTCTCTCCGTGCAGGTGGGTATTGCGGGGCGGACGGGCAATCGGTGAAGGTAAAAAAGGTAGTGGCGGAGCAGGAAAAAAAATTACTCCCGTTTCTGCCGGAACTTCATAATACCGACCGCGACGAGGTTGGCTGCTGCGATGATAACTATCGCTGCAACGATCCAAGCCCAGGGAAACCCTTGGGGATTCTCCGTGGCATCGGGGCCGGGGACTACCGGCGTATCCGGCACAGAGAGCAGGCCGTCGACAGGAGTCTCTTCAGAAACGGTAGTGACAGTCTCGCGGGGGGTCGCAGGGACGGTCGTGGGTTCCGTGGTGATCGTGGCGGCAACAGTGGGCGTGGCGGTCGCCTGGGTGGTAGTGGACGGATAATACGACCCTCCTCCTCCGCCGCCACCACCGCCGGAAGTACCGCCCGTCCCGGTCACGGTGAGCGTCGCGGAACCGAGAGAGGGAGTGATCATTCCTCCTCCGTCGGCATCCATATTCACCGAACTCACGGTAACTGCTGAAGAGCCCGCGGAAATACCCCGGACCGTGAGGGTTGCGAGCACGATGTCTGTGGCGCCGGGATCTATCTCTAGATCGATGTCTGTTCCGCTGATTCGCAGTCCGCCGTCAACGAGGGCGGTGGTGTTATGCATCACCGCCCATGCGGGATATTGGACGCTTGATATTACCCCCGTACCGGGGTTTGTGATCCTGACCACGCAGTCGTATCCCGCGAGACCTTCGGGGGCCTCGTTCAGGGTAAGGTTGAGGGTCGAGACGCCCCCGCTCACGATCGAGACGCTCCCCGGCTGAAAACTCAGTGCCGGTGCCGCCGAACAACTCGCGATAATCCCCGCGGCGAGGAGTACCAGCACGACGATAGCTGAACTGGACTTCATGATTCTATTTTCACTCTCCTGTTCTCTGGAAGTTCGCTGATCTCCTGATCAGGTATCTGCCCGGGGGGAGATGGACCTGACGAAACGGTTGTGCATATGCTCTTGACGACCCGGGGATGAACCCGGGACCGAGGCGAAGATGGGCGCGGCTCCTCCCAAGCGATCTCATGTCACCCTCCCTTCAGGTGGTATCACGAAAAAAAAAGGGGTGGCCCCGCCGTCCTTCATAATTACGGGCTCTCCAGGACTTCCCAGTACAGGAGGACCACGTCGTCGTAATCGATCCTCCCGTTCCCGTTGAAGTCATAGGGCAGGATCCCTACGTCGGCCTGGTCCCGGATCCACTGCATGTTCTGGTAGAAGACGACCACGTCATCGTAGTCGAGCCTTCCGTTCCCGTTGATGTCCTCGAAGAAGTAGTCCGTGTCCGGGTCGAGCGGCGGGTTGGCGTATCCCGGGAAGGGCTTCACGTACCGGGTGACCGCGATGTAATCGGGCACGGTCAGTGCGTCGGAGGTATACGCGTTGGAGACGGTGAGGCTTACCGTATACAGGCCCGGCTGGAAGTAGCGGGTGACCGGGTTCTCATCGGACGAGGTGTTCCCGTCACCGAAGGTCCAGGCGAAGGAGGTAGGCAGCGGGCTTCCGGTCGATTCGTCGGTGAATGCGACGGTGAAAGGCCCGAGCGGCGAAACTGTCCCGGAGGTGGTGTTCGCCGAGAACCCGGCAGCGAGCTCGCTGAAGGTACTTACCTGCCCGTTCACGAGGTCCGGCGTCATCACTGCCCCGTCATCATCGTCCATGTGGACCTCGCTCAGCAGGATTTCGCTCGTGCCAGGGACCGTCCCCGCGATCGAAACGGTTGCCAGCACCTGGTTCGCGGCGCCGTCCTGGACTAGCCGGTCGACATCGACACAACTTATCCTCACCGAATCTCCGGGGAGCGTCCCGGTGTTACTCATGGATCCCCAGGCCGGATAACTCACCCCGACGATATCCGCGACGCTGGTGTTCCCCAGCGAGACGACCAGGTCGTACCCGGACAGGCCCTCAGGGAGGGTGTTGATGATTATCCGGTACTCTGCGACGCCGTCAACAGCGGTGCTGTTTGACGCCGGGACCACCGATATCGTCGGGCCCGTGGGTACTTCCGCCGCAATCGGGGACAGCACCACGGAGGCCACGTTCCTCACCGATTTCGACCCGGTGACGTTTGCGCCGACCAGCCGGAGCGGCCAGCTGGAGTCGGTCTCCGCTATCAGGGACCCGTTCAGGGTGTTGGCCATGAGGTAATTCGTAGTCCTGATGGTGTACCTGCTGTCGAAAGTCGCGGAGTACCCGGTGCTGTCAGATACCGTGATGTTGTAGCCCGCGAGCGCGAGCGTGTCGTTATAGGAGTTGCTCGAGTGCTGATCGGCATCGTCCACGAACCCGCACAGGAACCAGAGCGGCATCCCTTCCCAGATGCGACCGCTGCTGTCGGTGTATGTTGCGGAGTGGTTCGAACCGAACTGGCAGGCGAGGGCCTGTTCGAAGTAGTTCTTACTCACGGTGTAGTTGAGCCCTCCGACCCGGGTCCCGTCGAGCACGAGGGTCCAGTCGGCGGAAGGCTCCGAGTAGATGTTGATGGTGGTGATCAGCTTGGCCGAGAGCCCGGCACATGACGGGAACTGCGTCCCCTGGTCGTAATAATAGTGCCAGTAGGTAGAGGGGAGCGTCTCGTGCATGTCCCACTGCCCGTAGACGTGGTCGCCGCCGGGCGTGAAGAAGAGCCGCATCCCGTCCACGTATGCCGGTACGTAGTTACCGTCCGCATACCAGGCCAGTATGGCGTCTCCCTGGCGTTCCTGGACGGCGGGGTCGGTGTAGATCGACGAGTAGGGGAGCGTGGTCTCGTACCCGTCGCTCGCGATGAACTTGATATCGGTGCCGGAGCCCATTCCGCCGACCAGCTCGCAGAGATCCCGGACACGGCTGCCTTTCACGGCGTTCGCAATCTTGTACCCGCCGGGATACGTCTCCTCGGGATCCCAGATATTCGAGGTATTGCTGGTGATGGCCTCGAACCGGTAGACGGTCGTACCGTCTCCGACCACCGCGAGGTTCTGTTCCATCCATTCCCGGGTGACGGTGGTCTCGTTCACGACGGTGACCCCGTCGGCCGCATATTTGACGATATGGAGCGGGGGAGCCTCAACCGGGGTCTGGAAATCGGTGAGTTCGATCTCGGCGATGTTCCCTACGCTGTTCGACCCGGTCGCTCCCCCTCCGACCAGGCGAAGGGGCCACGGCGGGTGCGAGCCGTCCTGGGGCAGCGCAGTGCCGTTCAGGGTGTTCGCAACGATGAACCGGTCGTCCTTGCCGATCGCACCGCTGGTGAATTCCTTCGAATAACCGTCTCCGGCCTTGACAATCACCTTGTAGCCGGCCGCAGCGGCAAGGTCATTGAACCCGGACGCACCGGTGGGGATACGGTCGTCGACCCATCCCATGAGCATCCAAAGGGGGATCCCGTGGTACTCGGCCCCGTTCGGGTCAGTGTAGTCCACGCCATACTGGGCGATCCATGTTTCGAGCTCGGGCTGGTTGATGACGTCGCCGATCTTCCCCTTCAGGGTGAGGTTGTACTCTCCCGCAGGATAGGAAGGCAGTCCCTCCAACCGGATGGTCGCGATGTTCCCTACCCGCTGTCCGCCTGAGGTGGTCGCAGGTCCCACGATCTTCAGGGGTGCGGAGGTGCCGGTAAGAGCGGTGCCGTTGAGGGTATTCGCCACGATGAATCCGTTGTTGTGGCTGACGTCGGCGCTCGCGAAGGTACGGTTGTACCCGTCGCCGGCGATGACCCTGACGGTGTAGCCGTCCGTCGCCCTGGTGTCGTTGAATGTCCAGTGGTTCGTGGTCTCAATGTCGTCCACGCTCCCCACAAGGTCCCAGAGCGGGACACCGGTCCATACCGCTCCGGCAGCGTCGGTGTAGGTGACGTTATGGTGGCAGGCGATCGCCTGCTCGAAATACTCCTGGGTAATGACATCGGTGACGTCACCCTCCATGGAAAGCGTCCACCCTGCGGGCGGTTCGGGCAGCCCGACGAGCTCGATCTCGTTCATGCCGCCGACCTGCTGCCCGCCAAAGACCGCCGATCCCTTCAGCATGAGCGGCCAGCAGGGCTTCCCGGCATCGGTGGTCTCCGGCAGGGCGGTCCCGTTGAGGGTGTTTGCGACTATATATCCGTCGTTTCTCGCGATATCGGCGCTGGAAAGGCTGGTGTTGTAATCGGGCGCCTTGACCTTCACCGAGTAGCCTTCCGCGGCGAGGGCGTCGTTGAAGGTATAGTGGCTTCCGCCCTCGATGTCATCGACCATTCCCACCAGGGTCCAGAGCGGTATGCCGCCCCAGACGGCCCCGTTTGCATCCGTCCAGGTCACGCTGTGTCCCGACGGGAGGCACGCGAGCGCATCCTCGAAGTCTGCCCTGGTGATGGTCCGGGTGACCTTCCCCCGCATGGTGAGCGACCAGTCTCCGGGGGCGCTCTCGGCCCGGACCGTGATCTTCACCGCAGCGGTCGCGTTCGCCGGGGTGATCGGTTTGATCCCGTAGTAGTAATCGACCTGGTCCCCGTTCTGGAGTGTCTTCAGGTTCAGCCCGTCTGTTGCCGGGTAGGTGTAGTCGTCGAGGGTCACCCCGTTGACCTGGCAGATCCAGGTCTTCGTGACCGTTCCTGTCTTGTTATAGAGATAACTCCCCACGCCGTCGAGCATCAGGATGCCGGAATCGTAGTATTTCTTATCGGTCACCAGGTAGGTGAATCCCGAACCGAGCTGCGACGCAGCATTGAGTGCCCCGAGGGGAGTGGTGCTGTTCACCGTACAGGTGTTGGTAAGGTTTTGATATGGTACCACCGTGAACGTGCCGTCTGATGCCAGGGTCACGGTACCGTTGAAGAGGGTGTCGATGGACGGGCCTGAACCCGAGGTGATGTAATCCGGCTCGGTTGCCGTGTCCGATCCTCCGTCGTTCGTTGCGGTCAGGGAGACAGTGTACGTGCCGGCAGCGGTGTAGGTGTGCACGGGGTCCTGCTCGTCGGATGTACCGGAGTCACCGAAGTCCCAGGCCCAGGAGGTCGGATTCCCGGTCGACTGGTCCGCGAACTGCACGGCGAACGGAATGGTCCCCGAAGTGACGTTTGCCGTGAAGGCTGCCACAGGGGGTTCCACCTGCTCCACGATACCGGTCACGATGAACTCGCTATAGTTCGGGGGGTCCATGCTGTTCGTCCAGGAGATCCCCTGGCCCTGGTTCGCGAGGTAGGTCCACCCATAGCCGTTGAACGTCGCCATAGTGTCCATGTTGCTGAAGGTGTACTCCACCTTCGCGGCGCCGTTATCCACCAGAGGGAGGATTCCCGCGGGCCACGCTTTCCCCGGGTTCATGTTCCCTACCCCGAGATCGATGAACATCAGGTAGAACTCGTTCGATTCGTCGTGGATGTCCTCGCCCACGTATAACGGGAGCGAGGGGGTATACAGGTCTCCCGGGCCCGGTTTCCAGGACTGGGGCCCGTACTGGAAGTCTTCTTTATGGAAAGTGAGGTCGATACCCCCCGCATTGTACGAGGGATCGGTGGGGAGGGCGTTCACCACGGTGGGAAGCGTCCAGGTGTACCCGCTCGACCGGAGATTGACGCTGAAGTCATCGGCAATCGGTCCTTTTACCGCGAGGCACAGGATGAGGTCGTCATCGTAGCCTCTTCCTCCCGTATTGGTGAGGTAGAATGCCCCCGAGCCCTGCGAGGTGTTCGTCCGGCTTTTCGCGACTGCGGTCTCGTTGGTGTGCGAGAGTCCCAGCTCGTTGAGCCCCCCGCCATCGGCCTTGATGTAATAGGTATCCGCCGGTCCGCTGTAGAGCGCTCCGTCGAGGTCGTACTTCACCCCGTCGGGATTCGCCACATTGATGAAAATATGCCGCGGGGCCACGAGCGGGACGAGGCCGTCTTCGGTGGTAGCCTTTATCAGCCAGGTCTTCGTCTCGGTGTCGCTTCCCCCTGCGTTCGTCACGGTCAAGGTAACCGTGTAGGTCCCGACATCCGTGAATATATGGGTGGGGTTCTGTTCTTCCGAGGTAGCCGAGTCACCGAAATTCCAGGACCAGGTGTCGGGCGAACCGGTCGAAGTATCGGTAAACTGCACGGAGAGCGGTGCGATGCCCGAGGTCTGATCCGCGTTGAAATCCGCTGTCGGGGCAGGGACTGCCACATTTGCGGTGATATAGTCGGTCTTTGTTTCGTCGTCGTTCCCCGCCGAGTTGCTGGCCGTAAGGGTTACCGTATAGTTCCCGGCCGCAGCGTAGGTATGAACGGGGTTCTGCTCGTCAGAGGTCTCCGAATCGCCGAAATTCCATGCCCACGAGGTGGGATCGCCGGTGGATTCGTCAGTGAAGAGCACGATTAGAGGCGCATCCCCGCTGGTCTGGTTCGCGGAAAATTCCGCGACGGGCGGGACGATAACGGTGAATGTGCCGGGAGTTACGGTGGGGAACATGTTCGACCCCTCGTCATCGCTCATCTGGTTGATGGTGACGATCACGCCGGTGGTCCCCTCGGCGTCCCCCCGGAGGGTGATGGTCCCAAGGGGAATGTCGGTCGCACCGGGTCCGATGTTCCCGTAATCCCCCGAGCCCATATCGACGGTCTTGATCCAGGCGCTGTCCGCCGGGAGCGTTGCGTTGTCGTGCTGGGATACCCAGGCCGGGTAACTCACGCTCATTATTTCGCCAACATCGGGATCGGCGAGGGAAACAGTGATGTTGAACCCTGCGAGACCGTTCGGGGCCTCGTCGAGGAGGAAGTTCATGGTGGCGGTACCCCCGATGCCGTCTGCATGCACGTCCTCAGCGGTGAGGGCGAATGCCGCGGCCGGGCCGATCAGCGCAAAGAGTGCGAGCGCGATCAGTAATCCGGAAATTTTTCTCGAAAGCATGGTCAGATCTCCTTAAATAACCGCACAATATCGTTAAAATCGATAATGCCGTTGTGATTGAAGTCGAAGAGCACGATCGGTTCGTTCGCCTGGACCCATTCCATCTGTTTGAAGAACAGGACCACGTCGTTAAAGTCCGAAAATCCGTTCCCGTTCATGTCCTCGTATATCCCGTCCCCGTCGGGGTCGGTGGGAAGGTTCGTCTTCCCCGGGAACGCAACCGGTCCCTGCAATACCTCGATGTACTCGACCCTGGTCGTGGGATCGCTCCCCTGGGCATTGGTGACCGTCAGGGTGACGGTGTAATTGCCCGCGGACGGGTAGGTATGGCCCGGGTTTTGCAGTCCGGAAGTGTTTCCGTCACCGAAGCCCCACTGCCAGGACGTTATTCCCGTTCCGGTCGACTCGTCCGAGAAGGACACGGTAAGGGGAGAATAGCCCGAGGTCGTATTGGCGGAGAACGAAGCGACCGGGAAGTCCGAGAATATCAGGACCTGGTTGATGTTCTGCACCGAGAGGCCGGTGGTGCTAGGAAGTCCGGGCTGGTAGAAGTACCAGAACTCCTCGGGGTACGATTCGTGCATGTCCCAGAGGCCGAAGACGTTCACATGCCAGGGGTTGGTCGTCGTATCGGAGAACATCACATTCCGCATACCGGCGTTGTAGTTGCCGTTCACGTAGCCTTCGCCGGCTTTGTACCAGGTGAGTACGATCTTCCCGGCACGGGCCGTTGGCGTATACACGCTGGAATAGGCAAAAGCTTTCTTAAAACCGTCAGGTGCCTTAAGGGTGACATTATAGTCCCCGGGCGACATCCCCCCGGCGAGGTTGCAGAGGTCCTTGACGTCGGTGCCTTTCACGGCGCCCATATCCTTGGTCAGGATTACGGGATCGTTCTCCGACGGGTTCCACTTGTCCGCGATGGTATCGTTCATCACAGGGCCCTGGTGATAGTAATGGGTGTACCCGTCCCCGTAGACCGGGAGATTGGTCTGCATCCATTGGAAGTCAACGGTCGTCTGATTGAGGACCGTCATTCCGTCGCTCGCATACTTCAGGATGGTGACGTTCGTGGTACCTGCGGCTGCCATAGGTGGCACCGCCACCAGGAATGCCGCAAAAATACAGAGAATAGCTATAACGCACTCATTTTCGATTAATTTCATACACACCCCCCGCGCGACACAGGAGAATTTTACACAGGGGTATCTGCTCGCCCAACTAAAAATATTCTTATTTATTTTTCAAATATGTTAACTTAATTAACTTAAGTTTATGAGGCCGCCTTACACCGGGTCAGGACAGAAAATACTTCCTTTGTTGTTTTTTTTCAAATTCTCTGTCTAAATTCACTTAATCGATCCATGGTGGATTATGGAAGACGTACAAAAATAAATGACAACGTTCTAATAAATCAACCTATAATATCTGACTATTGAAATTTGATAAGGGAATTACATGAAAATGCGCTTGATTTTTCTGGGGATTCTCATGGGTATAGGACTATTGTGCACCCCCTGCGTTCTTGCAGACCGCCCGGTGAATGCAACGCCCGAAACCCAGGACTTTTCGTCGTTTACCGCCATCGATTGCCTCGGTACGGTCACCGAGACCGACGGGGTGATCTGGACCGTCGATTCGCCCACGAGGCCGAAAGACTATGTGATCGTCTCGTTTGCCATCACCGATCTCCCGTCATCACTCTCATCGGCGATACGCCGGGTCTCCGACGGCCAGATCGTCGCGTCGGCGCCCGGACCGGAGGAGATCGAAACAACGCTTCCACCCGGGACCTACGAGTTCGGGTATACGAACGGCTTCATCTTCTTCCCCCTGGGCACAGGGATCCTCGAACCGCTCGCGGAAGGGACCCAGTATAATGCCCGTTACGCGAACGATTCCTTCTCCCTGGCCACTACTCCGTTGGATCCCGAGGAGATCCATGCGGTGAGCTCCTACCGCGAAGAGACGGTCGCAGTCGCCGGGAAGACCAGCTACACCAAGTCGATGGTCATATCAACGGCGAACAGGGTTCCCGGCGTAAACAACCTGAAGGCGGAGAAGGTTGTGGAGTTCATCGGGACGGAAACGGGCAGGATGACCTCGTCGGAGAGCATTCTCGTCGACCTCTCAGGAAACTGGTCGAGAGCCCCGGGAAGCGTGATCTGTCCGTTCGCGGGAGACAGCACCGAATTCATTCCGGTCTTCTGCAATATCGCCACCGCCGGGAGCACCCTCGACATGACGAGGGTATCTCTTGCGACCTCGGCGGACACGGGATTCATCGCGGCGGATGCCGGAGTGCCGGTCGGGCTGGGATACGAGATCACAGCCAGGGGAGTTACGTCGGCAGGCCAGCTCACCCCGGCATCCGGGTCCATTGCGGCATACCTCGACGTCCATGCGCAGGAAGCGATGGGGAACAGCGTGCAAAAGGCAGAAGACCTTGCCTACACGGAAAAGACGACAGCCGACGGGCTGATCACCATGTTCCACAAGAAAATGCAGTACGAGTCGGGCATCGCGTAGGGGCGGCCTCTTTTTTTTTATATTGATATGCCTGGATGTCGCAGGCCGGAACATGTTTTCCATTTGAAATTAAGCGATTTCTGCCCAGGGTAGAGTTATGCCAGGAATATCGCGCTGGGGGCTGCCGCAGTGGCGGGGGCGAAGTTCTCAGGAACGTCACGTAGTAAGGAGGTCAACAAAGCCGAATTTTCTTAAGCTTCGAGAAGGCCGTGGTCCCCCCTCAACCCTGGTACACATTCTCCCCGATGAATCCATTCCGGACGAGATCCTAACCCCTCAGGGACCGAATGGGAACCGGATCCCGTCAGGATTCCCGTTCTCGAACGGGATCCCGATAAAGGGAATTATCATACCCGGGCGCTCCCCGATCTCTGTCCGTTCAGCGACGGAACCGGGTGGAAACAGGATCACATTCCCCTCCCGCACTTCCGCTACCCTGATAAAATCTACCGTTATCCCTTCATCCTCAACAGTGACCACCGCGTAGCCTGCGGTATTCTCGAGGCTCTTGACATGTCCCGCGGGCTTTTCGGCTGAAAGCGGGTAGAAGGGGGCTCCCCCGGTCCCCACGGTGAAATACTGGACCCCCCCGTTCCAGTAATGTTCATAGGCATGGACGTGGGCGGAAAATACCGCGGTGACTCCCGCCCGGGTGAAGAGGGTCCCGAATGATTCCCGGAGGTCTTGCCGGCCCCCGTAATGGTTTGTTTCGGAAGAATAGAGCGGGTGGTGAAGGGCGACGAAGATCGGTCCGGTGGTCGTCGCGAGCTCGTGTCGAAGCCATTCCGCCTGGGCGGTCTCTTCGGCGGCATCCATGACGTTACTGTCGAGCACGATTAATCTCGCATCACCGCAGGAGAAGGAGTACCCGTCCGGCATACCGAAGATCCGGTGATACGCGGCAAGGTTGCCCTCGTGGTTCCCCGCCACCGGGAAGAACGAAGTGTTTCCCATGAACTCCCCTGACAGGGAGAAGAACTCCCCCCAGTCGGAGGCGTTTCCGGGATCATAGACCAGGTCTCCGGTATGGACAACAAACATGATATCGTTCTCACGGGCGATGGCGTCGGCAACGCTCTTCCTGAGGAGTTCCTGGTCTTTCCACCCTTCCTGTCCCCGGGTGTCACCGTACACGATGAACCGTACGGGTCCGTGTTCAGGAAATGTCCGGAGCGTGAACCAGCCCGGATACCCGGACAGCCGATAGACATACATGGTTCCGGGGGCGAGAGACCGGAGGGTCACCCGGTGCACCTGGCAGGCAGCGTTCTCCGTAACGGTGATGTTCGGGCCTTCCGGGGATCCACCGGTGAACGGGAGATACTCCACGCCCCCAACCACAGAGTCATGGGTTTTCCACTGGATAGTCGCCGACCACGGCGATGTATTCGTAATCAAGGGTCCCCATTCGGTCCCTGCCGGGTCATCCGGCAAATCCCCGGCCGATGGAGTTGGCAGGGCAAGGATCACCAGTCCTATGGCGAGGAGCACGATCAATGGTGCGTTCCGCTTCCTGCCGGGTATCGCGGGGGTCCGACCGACAACCCGGCTCATGAACGGATCACCGGTGCCCCCCTCCTTGCGCACCCGATCTCACTCCAGCGTTACGGAACACCTGATCAACTCCCCCGGCCTGACTGTGACATCGCTCGCCTTGCTCCTGTCCCCGAGGCGAAGCGTCACCTCGTGGACCCCTATGGGGATATACCGGAGCGTGGCCGGAGTCTTCTCCCCGGTGGCAAACCCGTCGAGGAAGATATCAGCGCCCTCGGTACCGCCCCGGACTTCCAGGTCGCCCCAGGGGTATCGTTCGAGGGTAAACCGCACGGGGGACTTCACCACCGGGTCCCGGCTCACCGGGACGTCGATGACCGATTCTCCCGGGATGTAACCCGCCAGGGATACGGTGACCCGGTGGAGCCCCTCGGATACGTTCTCCACCCGGCAGGGGGTTGTGCGTTCCGTCCTGACCCCGTCGATGAACACCTCCCCCCCTGCGGGCGACGACTCGACCTCCAGCGTATGGAGCCCGGTCGCCCCGGCAGCCGGAATAGTGACCAGCGGGGTGCCCGAGTAGGCCGGAGGAGGAGTACAGGAGAGATACGCGCCATCTTTCAGGGCGGTGATGAAAGACCCCGGCCCTCCCATCTCCACCTCGGTCGGTGCCTTCCTTACCGGGTAATGTCCGTCGACGGTGAACGATACCGCACTTCCGTCCCCGGTGACGATGCGGGTGGAGATAAGCTCCTGCACCCCGATGAGGTCCAGGCGGAGCGGCATCACCGCGCCCGGGTAGACCCAGGTGCGGACGGACCTGGCCGTGCCGGGCCGGCCCCCGCCCGCACTGAGATCCGCTCGAACCAGGTGGCTCCCTGCTTTAAGCCCGTAGACCACGCAGGGGAGGCTCTGGGTGACAGGCTTATTGTCGATCTTCAGGCTGATGTCCGATGGAAGTGATTCGAGGTAAAGCCCGCCATACGGGGTGATCCTCCCTTCCTCCCCGGGTGTGGCGGGCGCTGCTCCCGGATCCGTACTGTTCCCGGTACCGGCAGGCAGGACGGGCTGACCGACAACTTGCCCGGTCCCGCTATCCGGTGTATATTCAACGGGGACCTCTGCGGGGTTCTCGTCCGATCCGCCCCCGCCCGGTTGGGATCCCTCACCGGGCCCCGTGGAAGTCCCGGATGAATTCTCATAGGAGATCGGGGGAGCCCCGCTCACGGCGAAGATAAAGGAAAATATTGCATCGATAATCCTTTCCAGTGCAGAGGCCGGGGGCGGGGCCACCAGGGGAGCCCCGGTTGAGGGGGTTTCGGCCGGCGATGCACCGGAACCGGTGGGTGGAGCGGTTGCCAATGTCGTGACGACAATCTCCGCGGGTGCGTCAGCAATAGTATCAGGTAGTTCACCGGCCGGAGTGCCCGTCGTAACCACGTCCGTTCCCCGGGCGTCCATGACCCGGCCTGCGATGATAACAATCCTGTTCTCTGTAAAGAGGCCTCCTTCGGGCGATCCCAGGGTTTTTACCACCCCGCTGACCCGCGTCCCAGGGGTGAGTGCGGGGATGCTGAGCTCTCCAATCCACATCTCCCCATGCGGCACGGAAAAAGATCCCGTGAGAATATTCTCGTTTATCTGAACCTGGAACCCTGGTATGTCGTTCTCCCGTTGCCTGCCTGTTGTCACCAGGATAAGGCTCAACGTTCCCGGAAGTCCCGCGGCCCCCGGAGAGAACTCGAAACGGGTCTCGCTCTCCGCACTCTCCATCCCGGAAGACGCCTGCGTCGCATCAGCGCCCTCGAACATCCAGTACCGTGTCGACGATCCGGAAACCCGGTCCACGCCCGAAACAAGGACCCCGCCCCGTACCGCACATGTCGCCCCCGGTTCTCCCTTCATTCGGAGGGTAATTGTTGAGCCCTCCCTGACGGGTATACCGGCAAGATCCCAGCATTCGGTGGCGACAAGACCCGCAGCCCCGCCAGGAGACGTATCCGTAGCGATCTCACCGGAGGGTACGACGGCCCCGTCGATGGCGAGCTCCATCTCGGGGGAGGTGCGTGCCGGGTTCCGGGGGTTCGAATAATCGGCCGAAAAGATACAGAGGCAGACCGGGGTGAAGTTTCCGGGCAGGGCATAGTCCGGCACCGGGTTCCGGCTTTCTCCGGATCGCATGACCTCCCCGAGCCCGGTAAGCGGGATTACCGCCAGGTCGCCCGGAACTGACCCCTCCCTCCGGAGCGGGAGCGTCCCGGATCCCCCCGATCCGTCGGACAGTGAAGAATCCCCGCCGTCTCCGGTCGTGTACCCCGAATCTGCGCTTTTCTCCAGAGTGAAGGATACTTCCGCGGTCTCTCCGTGGACCACCTCGACCTCCTGTTCTCCCGGGGTGTCGTACCCCGCCAGCACCACTCCCACCATGTACGGGCCGGGATAGAGATCGGATATCGTGCAGGGGGTGGTAAGACCCGTTTCCATGGAATCGAGGGTCACGGCCGCTCCCTCCGGCTCCGAGGTCACGCGGACGGAGCCCGCGGGCTCCTCCTGGCTGGCGATGGAGAGCTCGCTCACCGAGCGGACGGAAAGGCCGGTGGTGGTGGGATAGCGCTGGGTACCGTCGTAATAGTAGTACCAGTACTGCTCGTCAGCACTCTCGTGCCAGTCCCATACCCCCATCGCGTGGATCCCCCACGGATTGGAGGAGGAATCGGCGAGGAAGAGGAGCCGCATCCCGTCCTGGTACAAAGGGACGTACCCCTGCGCAGCCTGGTACCAGGCGATAACTACCGGCCCCTGCCGGGATGACGGGGCGTAGATATTTTCATAGGCGAACTCCCGGGAGAAGCCGTCGTTCGCCTTCACCGTGAGCACATCCCCCTCTGCCATACCCCCCACCAGGTCGCAGAGGTCCCGCACGTCGGTCCCTTTCACGGCGCCCATGTCCTTCTCCTGGACGTTGGTGTCCTCGGCAGGGTTCCAGCGGTCGTCCTGGTTCTCCACGAAGACCGGGCCCTGGAGGTAATAGTGAGTGGTCCCGTCGCCCCTGACGGGGAGGTTCTGTTCCATCCACTGCCAGGTGACCCTGGTCTCTCTCAGGATGGTGTACCCGTCCGAGGCCAGTTTCACGATATGGAGTTCGGTGGAGGTGCCTGCCGCCGGGAGGATCGCGGCCAGGCATACGACGGAGGCAAGCAGAAAGACTACCGCGAGGTGCCGCCCCCTTTTTCCGCTATCCCGACCGCGACGGTGATGCGGGGACATTTCCCTCACCGCTCCTTCCTCCCGGTATCGGAGACCCTGACGATGTGCACGTCGTCAGGGGAGAATGCAACGGTCACCGGGGACCCGATCACCAGTCCGGGGGGGTCCTCGAGGGGGACCAGCGCCTGCAGGTCTACGGGACCCGTTATCCCCACCTTTGTCGAGCTGTCTCCGGGGATGAGCGAAGATATCGTACCCCGGACACGGATCTCATCTTCCCCCGGAAGTCCGGAGGGGGAGATCAGTTTGATCCTGGCGGCACGGATGCAGGCCAGGGCACGGTCACCCGGACGTACGTTCCCTTCTCCCCGGATGGTCAGATCCCCGGCCATGACCGCGATCCCGTCTCCCGCTCCCACGACCACGCCCGGTATCATGTTCTCGTAGCCGGCGATGGTCGCGCTCGCCGGGTGGGAAGGGGATTCGAACACCTCTTTCCTGGTCCCGGTCTGGACGATCCTGCCCTGGTCCATGACCGCCACCCGGTCGGCGAGCGCGTAGGCCTCGTCCCTGGAGTGGCTTACCTGGAGGATTGTCAGGCCGCTCTCCCGGTGGAGCGAGCGCAATTCCTTCATGCACCGGTCCCGGGAACCCGCGTCCAGCGCTGCGAAGGGTTCGTCGAGAAGGAGGACCGAAGGCCCGGGAGCGAGAGCGCGGGCGAGGGCGACCCGCTGCTGTTCCCCCCCGGAGAGGGTGCCCGGGAGCCGGTCCCGGAGCGGGAGGATGCCGAAACGGGCAAGGAGCTCCTCTGTCCTCTCCTTTCTTGCCGCCAGCGGCACTCCCGTCATCTTCATCCCGAACCCGACATTCTCTTCCACCGTGTAGTGGGGAAACAGGGAATAGTCCTGGTACACGAACCCTATCCGGCGTGCTTCCGGGGGGAGCCGGGTGACTTCACCGGGCCCGACCCGGACGGCCCCCCTGTCCGGGGCGTGCAGCCCGGCGATCGTCTCGAGCAGCACGGTCTTCCCGGCACCCGAGGGCCCCATGAGGAAGAAATACTCGCCGGGATTCACCGAAAGGTCAACGTCGCGGACCGCGAACCGGCCGAAGGTCACCGAGATACCCTCAAGCCCTATCATCGTACCTCCCTTTCCGGGCGGTCAGCAGCCGGAAGACCAGGAAGATCAGCCCGCTGAGGACGATCATGATGAACGCGATCCCCGTGCTCTCGGCGAGTCCGCCGGTCGTGAATCGGTAGAATATGAGGGTGGAGATGACCAGAGGGAAATATGCGATCATGATCACGGCGGCGAATTCCCCGATGGCCCGGCCCCAGGCAAGCAGGCACCCGTAGAGGATCGGCCTGGTGCAGAGCGGGAGGGAGACGTACCGGAAGACCCGGAGACGCGAGGCGCCGAGAGTCCGGGCCACGTTCTCCAGGTGCACGGGGATCTGGTCGAACCCCGAACGCACGGCGTTGACGTAGTAAGGGATCGCGACGAAGGTCATCGCCGCCACGATCCCCGGGTACGCGTCCTCGAAAAAGATCCCGATGTCCGCGAAAGGCGCACCCAGGGGCCCCCTGGCCATGAATAACAGGTAGATCATCAGCCCTGCGACGGTGTGGGGGAGGATCAGGGGCAGGTCGACCAGGCTTTCGAGGAACCCCTTCCACCGGGTCTCCGTGCGGGCGAGCGCGTACGCAAGGGGCGTGCCGAGGATGAAAAGGATGAAGACCGCATTCGCCCCTGCCGCGAAGGTGAGCAGGAGGGAGTGTATCACCTCGCTGTCGGTTACCGCGGCCGACAGGCCTTCCGGGTTGGAAAGCGCGGGAATGGCGATCGTGGCCAGGGCAAGCACGATCAGCCCGATCATCAGGGCGCCGGGGAGCCAGAAAGCCAGGAGCGAGGTGTCAATGCCCGACCGTTTTTTTCCTGCCGGAGGCCCGGCGTTACCACTCATGCGTTCCCGGCCTCCCGGAGGGGTGCCGGCCATCCGGGTCTTCCGAGCTCCGCCTGCCGGCTCACGTAATCGATGAACTCCCGGGCAAGCCCGGGATGTCCGGCGCCCGAAGGGATGGTGAGCGCATAGACGATGGGTAGCCCGGTCCTTTCCCTCCCGATACTGCTGAAGCGCTGGAAGCCGAGGACCACGTTCGCACGACGGTAATTCTCCGCGTATTCATCTCTGCCGAGGTTGACGGGGGCCGGGAGTAGAATATAGTCGAGCCCCATCCCTTCCGCAACGCTCCGGTATTCGATGGCGTAATCGATCCCTCCCGTTTCCAGGAGAGAGAGAAGATAGATACTCCCGTCCCGTATCACCACCTTTCCATCGGACGGCTTCATGATCTCCGGGAGGGTCACCGTCGAGACCGTGCCTGAACGGCTGACATCGAGGGGCGGGTCGAAATGGCTCCCGATCACCCTGTCGAAGATCCTGGGGTCCCCGTATTCCTCCCCGGCGAGGAGGAAGACCATGAGCGCCCGGTACCCCGCGGCATCGAGCATCGGGTTCGAGAACCCCACCCGCACATCGGGCCGGGAGAGGACCTCCACCCAGTTTCCGGGACCGATCTCGTCGGAATAAAGACTTTTCCGGGTGTAAACGATCACCATCTCGTTCGTGGCGAACGGCTGGTACCAGTCCGTGAAGTTTCTCCCGGTCTTTTCGTCCTCCCGGTACATGAGGTCGGGGATCAGGGACTCATCCGCCACCGCGACCACATCTGCGTTCCTGTGGAGGTCGGTGACCTGGCGGATCACCTGGATACTCCCGTGCCCTTCGACCTCCACGTCGACCCCCGCGTGTGAGGCCTCGAATTCTTTTTCCGCCTCTGCGAAAGGGGAGAGAAGACTCCCGGCGGCTATCACCTTGAGCGTGGTCTTCTCCTGTGCGGGCTGGGTGCACCCGGAGCACAGGACCAGTGCGGTAAGGACGATGGCAAGGATGACCGCGTTGACCTGAAAAGAGTTCACTCTCTTTTTATCTCGATCCGGTCCACCCATTTCACCCATGCACTCCCTTCGGTAACGACGCCGGGCTGTTCCGAGATAATCGCGATTCGGGCGGGTCCTCCGTCATCGTATCCGACCGGTCTCCCGTCCTGCTCGTACATCAGGATGATGCGAAGGGGCGGCGACGGGATCTCCCGGAGGGACGCGTTGAACGTCACGAACCCGTTCCCTTCCGCCTGGTCCGTATCGAAGACCCACATGTAGCCGTCGGGTGCCGAGACCCATATCCGGTCGCCAGGGGCAAGCCCCCCCACTTCGGCCGCGAGGTCCCGGAGGTCCACCCCCGTGCAGACATAGGGGCCGAACCGCACCCCGGTCGTGGATACGGCATAGCCGTGACCGGTGACTGCGGGGAAACTGTGGAGATCCTCCATGGTCAGCACTTTCGTGCCGGTCCCGTTGAGGGTGAGCCGCCAGTCCTTTGCGGCGTCATCCTCCGCGTTTGCGGGTCCTGTCGTGCATCCCGCGAGCATGATTGAGATGATGACGATCAGGGCCGCGAAAAGTGCGCACCACCCGGTTCCTTTCGTCATCTCCCGCACCTCCGGAAGAGGAGTGCCCCGGCCATGACGGTCAGGGCGGCGAACGGGAGGGCTGCCCCGCTCGCGGCCGAGGCGGGCGTTGAGGGAAAAGTCTCGTCCATCTTCGATTCCAGCGACTTGGGAAGGAGATCTGCCGATCCGTGATATCCTCCCTGGTAGACCCGGACCTCGTCCACCCACTTCACGGTGTATCCGCTGGTGGAGGGGTAGAGTTCGTCGAAAAGATGGATGGTATCCGGAGGCATGACCGCTCTCATGTCCTGGTTCCCGAAGACGTGTTTTCCCGCGCTGTTCGTGGAATTATCCGCGAAAAAGACGAGTCTCATACCTACGTTATACGAGGAGGGATACCCGGTTCCCTGTCGTTCGCCCGCGGAAGATTCATCCCCGTTGTACCAGCACACGGTGATGTTCCCCTGCCGGGAAGAGGGGTCGTAGACATTTTCCCTGGGGAATTCCACGTGGTACCCGTCCACGGCTTTCACCATCACCTCGTCGCCGGGTGCCATGCCCCCCACGAGATCGCAGAGATCCCTGACTGCCGTGCCTTTCACGGCACCCATGTCCTTGAAGTTCGCGGTCTCACCCGGGTCCCACTGTGCCTCCTTGTCATCCACGAAGACCGGCCCCTGGTGGTAGTAATGGGTCACCCCGTCACCCTGGACCGGGAGGTATTGTTCCATCCACGCGATGGAGACGCGGGTCTCGTTCTGCACCGTTATCCCGTCGGGTCCGTACTGCACGATACGGAGGCCGGTGGTCGGCTCCCCTGCGACGGATGCCGTAAAGACGACCGTGCAGAGCAGTGAGGCGAGGAACAGGGTTAAAAAGACCCGGAAACTCGCGCCCCGGACCGTTCTCCCGGGACTCATTGTCCCCGCCTCCGGGCAACCAGTACGGACGAGAGGCCGATCCCGGTGAGCACCGCCGCCGGTCCGAGCGGTGCCGGAGTGGGACCGGCGACCGTCCCCGGATCGTCCCCTTCCATGATGGTGATAGTGGAGACCTCCTGCACGGAGAGGCCCGTCGTCG
This sequence comes from Methanolinea mesophila, assembly GCF_017873855.1. Lineage (NCBI taxonomy): Archaea > Methanobacteriati > Methanobacteriota > Methanomicrobia > Methanomicrobiales > Methanoregulaceae > Methanolinea > Methanolinea mesophila. The sequence goes on along the minus strand of NZ_JAGGKR010000001.1, from coordinate 749,546 downwards.
TGGGATAGCGTTCACTCCCTTGCACGTAGTAGTAATAGTACTCCGGGTCGGCCGATTCGTGCCAGTCCTGGTTCCCGAACGCGTGGATGCCCCAGGGGTTCACCGAGGTGTCCGCAAAGAAGACCAGCCTCATCCCGGTGCGGTAGTCCGGCACGTAGCCCTCGTCCGCCCGGTACCAGGTGATCACCAGCGGACCCTGGCGGGGAGAAGGGTCGTATACGTTCCGGAAGGCGAATGTCTTTGAAAAACCGTCGGCCGCCGAGACTTTCACGGTGTCGCCCGGTGCCATCCCCCCGACAAGGTCGCAGAGGCGGGAGAGGTTTGTCCCTTTCAGGGCGCCCATGTCCTTTTCCTGCACGTTGCGATCCTCCGCGGGGTTCCACCGCTCCCCGGTCCCGTCGACGAAGACCGGGCCCTGGTGGTAATAATGGGTCGTCCCGTCGCCGAGGACCGGGAGGTTCTTCTCCATCCAGGTATAGTCGACGGTCTTTTCGGCGATAACGGCCCCTGAAGCGTCCTCCCTGATTATATGGACGGAGGTGGTGGCTCCCGATACCGCGGAGACCAGCACGAGCGCGAAAAGAAGGGCTGCCAGGAAAGAGGGAACCGGTGCAGAGAAGGGCGCCTTTCCCACCCGGGCCGGGCTCACCCGGTTTTCGAAAAGCCCCCGGTTCCCTAAGACGATACGGCTGCGGTTCATGGTTGCTCCGATTACCGGCAAAGTGAAGAGATCTGCCCCGGTGGCCGGAAATACCTTACTATTTCGTTTTTATTTGTTGAATATGTTTAATTAATACGATTAACTTCTCTTCATCTAACCGGGAAACGCCGATATGCGGGGGGCCGGTTTTCCAGAAACGGGATTGTAATCCCTGGAGTTTCACAAAAGTTACGGATTCTGCCCCTGCCCGCGTCCGACAAGGAGATCGATCTCATCAGCGATGCCTGAAAATTCCTCCGCGGAACCTTTTCCCCGTGCGAATCCAACTTCCCTGCACCTCGCGAGGATCCGGGCCGCCGGCGGGAGCGAAGGACTGTCCGCGGTGCGGAGAAGGTTGAGTGCCTCCGTGTCGGTAATCTCGTCTCCCTTACCGAAACGGAGTGATACGTAATGCCGCAGTGCGTATCCGGCTTTCCGGTACGCCCCGGGGAGATCCCCTTCCGGGACCAGCTTCCGGGCATCGGCGATCATCTCTTTTACCGTAACGGAAGGATCCGGCTTTTCAGGGGGGACGATGGGGTCCTGCTCTTGTGTGTGTGCAGTTCCGGACCCTCTTCTCCGGTGGTATGCGAGGAGAACGGCCAGGACCGCAAGAAGCCCGATCAACGCAATCAGTGAGGGGATATCGATGATCCCGGAATCCGTCTGGAGGTCCACCGACTGCACCACGCCATTTCTCGAAACCGCCGTCAGGACCGCACGTTCCCCGTTCTTCCCCGAGTATTCGCTGCTCAGGGTGAGCTCGTTTCCGGCGATGATGATCCGGCTTCCCGCAGGGGTGAACCCCTGTTCCGCAAGCTGAGTCATTTGGTCGCGATACTGCGTATCGCTCGTGAATTCAGAAGGGGCGGGGAGGGATGAGGACGAACTCGCCTCGAGAGAGGTGATCACCCCCCGCGTTATGGTCCCCTGGAGGAGGACTGCGCCTGTCGGACTGGTAAACCGGAGTGTAAATTCCCCGTCGGTGTCCGAGCCGGGATTGATGGACGGTTCCCGGGGGGAATACCCCCCCGAGACCAGGGTCTCGTTGAGCGCGACATACGCCGGGTCCTGGACGAGGCGCGTCTGAAGGGCTTCTTTCTGCCGTGCCGTCTCCTCCTGCGACGCCTGCAGGTCACGTTGCAGGGATTCCATGTCCTGGGTTGCCTGAGCGCCGACCGGGTCCGTTCCTCCGGCCTGGTTCGTGGGGCCTGATATCGCCGGGCTCGTGGGGTCTGCCACCCCGGGAACCGCTTCCACACCGGGGCCGGTTGCCGGCGGTGAAGCGCCCTGGTCCGTGACGACGAACCGGACCGTGATCTCGTCCAGGGAAAGGGTCCTCGTCATCCCTGCGGTATAATCGAAGTTCAGCCTGACCAGACGGACCAATGGCGTATCTGATGTACCCGCAGGGAAACCGATGGTGGTCTCCCCCGCTTGGAACGCATAGGAACGGGATTCGGTCCACGGGCCGATCTCCCTCCCGTCCGCCACTTCGGTGAACACGGCCCTGATAACCCCCGTGACCTCCCCGCCGGCGTTGTTCTCCACGTGGAGGGGAATTTTCGCCTCCACGCCCGCCGGGAATGTGTACTCCCGGTTATCGGTCCATAGCCGGACCGGGTCGGCAGCGACGGAGACCGACATGACCAGCAGGCCGAGGACCATCACTATCGCGAGTCTCATGGGAGTATCCTCCCCCTGCCGTACCTGAGCCAGAACTCTCCCAGGATGAGCGCGACGGAAGCCAGGATAAAAACGGAGCCGATGCCGGTTTCTTCGGGTTCGCTCACGATCTCCCCAGAAAGGTTCCGGTAAATTCCCGAGAGCGTGGTCTCGTCGACCGAGGTGAAGTACCTGCCCCCGGTCTCTTCCGCGATTGTCCGGAGCGTTCCTTCGTCGAGGTCCGCGTACTCGGGGTTTCCGAACGCGTCCGTGCCCAGGGAGACCGGGCCGTCAGAACCGAGCCCAATCGTATAGACCTGGATTCCACGTTCTTTCGCGAAAGAGGCGGCGGTAAGAGGTTTCACCACTCCCGCATTGCTCACCCCGTCAGAGAGGAGTATCACCACCTGCTTCGCACTAGGGATGGAACCCACCATCTCCACCGCGAGGGTCAGCCCGTCGCCGAGGGCGGTCTGCCCGGTCTTCGGCCCGATCGACTCGAGCCGCTGGATCACGTGTGTCTTATCGGGAGAGAGGTATGCCGCGGTCGATGCTCCGGACTCGAACACCACTACTCCCACCCTGTCTTCCCCCGGGAGCTCGCCGATGAGGGTCGCCGCCGCGGATTTCGCCGCTTCGAGCCGTGTCGGTGTGTAATCGGTCGCCTGCATGCTCCCGGAATCATCGATGACCAGGACCACGTTGGTCCCCGCCCGTTCGGTCCCCAGGGGCAGGTGGGGGCCTGCGAGCGCGATGAACAGGCATCCCAGGGCAAGGAGCGGGACGATCGACAGGAGCAGGACCCGTCTCCTCCCGCGTTCGTCCGAGCCCGCCGACTTCAGCGCAGAGAGGTTCGAGAACTCTATGGCGGCCATCTTTCTGCGGGAGACCGAACGTCTCCAGAAGAGCCAGAGCACCGGCAGCAGGAGGAGGCCGAGGAGCCAGAATGGTGAATAGAATCCCGCCAAGGCCCTCACCCCCGGAAAAACCTGCGAAGCCCGGGCTCCCACCCGTCTCCGGTCCTGACCCTGGCGAGGGGGATTCCGAATGTGCCGAGCGCGCGTACGAGCGATTCTTCACGTTCCCGGAAAGATTCGCGGTAGCGGGCCATCGCCAAAGTGTCCGAAGTGTCGATGACTAACTGCTCGCCGGTCTCGGTGTCCTCGAGCGTGAGGTATCCGACGTCGGGAATCTCCTCCTCCCTCGGGTCCGAGATCCTTATCGCAAAGACCTGGTGTCTTTTTTTCATCACGGCGAGTTCCCTCCGGCAGGGTGGCAGGAGGAAGTCCGAGATGAGGATTACCGAGGACTGTCTCGCGAGCGAATGCGCGAGGTGGCGGAGCGCGGGGGCGATATCGCTCCTCCCGGAAACAGGCGTGTGCTCGAAGAGGGTGTTTAAGACCTCGAGGACGTGACGTCTGCCCTTTCCGGGGGGGACGTACTTCTCCACCCCGTCGGAGAAGAGCATGAGCCCGACCGCGTCGTGGTGGCGGAGCGCGGAGACCGCGAGGCTGCCGGCGATCTCCCGTGCCGTATCGACTTTGCTCGCGAGGGAACCAAAGCCGGTGGAACCGGAGATGTCCACGACGAGACACAGCGTCAGGTCGCGTTCCTCGGTGAGCAGCCGGGTGAACGGCTGGTCGAGACGGGCGGTGACCTTCCAGTCGATGGCCCTGAGGTCGTCGCCCGGGACGTACTCCCTGAGATCCGAGAACTCGATCCCGTGGCCCTTGAAGGTCGAACGATGTACTCCTGCCGCGAGCCCGGACGACCGCAGATCCATGGGTATCATGGCGCGCTCGAGTCTCCGGAACCTCCTGCTCCTTTTGGAACTCCGGTCTCCGGGTGAGGTCGCGTCCTGCATCGGTCCTCCTTCAGGGCACCGGGACTTCCCGGAGTATGGCGTCGATCGCCTGGTCCGTGGTCATTCCGTCGGCCTCGGCCTCGTAGGTCAGGACGATCCTGTGGCGGAGCACGTCGTGTGCGACCGCCCTTACGTCTTCCGGGACCACGTAGCCTCTCCGGTCCATGAGCGCCGTCGCTTTTGCGCCGAGGATCATGAAGATGGAGGCCCTGGGAGAGGCACCGTACCGTATGTGGTCGGCGGGGTCGAGCCCGAACGAGGCAGGGTCGCGGGTTGCGCTGGTAAGTTCCGCGACGTACCGCTTCACGGCGGGGTCCGTGTACACCCATCGGGTGAATGCCTGGAGCCCGTCGAGTTCGGAACGGGCGAGCACCCTGCACACCTGGCTGCACTCTTCCTCCGCGAACCGGTTCATGATCTCGATCTCGTCGTCAAGCGTGGGATAGCCCATCATGACCTTGAACATGAACCGGTCGGTCTGCGCCTCGGGGAGTGGATAGGTGCCCTCGGACTCGATGGGGTTCTGCGTGGCGAGCACCAGGAACGGCCGGACTATGGGAAAGGTCTCTCCCTGGATGGTGACCTGCCGTTCCTGCATCGCCTCGAGGAGTGCGGACTGGACCTTCGGGGGGGCCCGGTTGATCTCGTCCGCCAGGAGGAAATTGACAAAAATGGGCCCTTTTACCGTGGAAAAACTCGAGTCTTTCCGGTTGAAGATCTTGGTCCCGGTGATGTCCGCGGGGAGGAGATCGGGGGTGAACTGGAGCCGGGCGAAGCTGCAGTCCAGGCACCCCGCGAGGGTGCGCACCATGAGGGTCTTCGCAATACCTGGGACGCCTTCGAGAAGGATGTGCCCGTCGGCGCAGAGTGCGGCGAGCATCCTGTCCATCACCTCCCGCTGCCCCACGATCACTTTGCTCATCTCGGTGCGGACCCGGTCGAGCGCGGCGGCGTATCCGGCCGCCGACGCATTGAGTTCTGCGATCTCGGGATTCATGAGGTGTCCCGGGTCAGATCCTCCCGGTGAACGTCAGGTAGAGCACCAGGACCCCTGCCCCGGCCATGGCGACGAGGGCTGCGATCACCAGGGTCCAGGGAACGAAAAGGGGCGGTTCGTCCGCCTCCGGCGGATTCACCGTGATGAAGGCGGTCTTCATCTCTGTCGCACTTCCCTGTGCATTGGACGCGGTAAGCCGGACCTGGTATACTCCCGGGGTCGTGTAGACGTGGCCGGGGTTCTGTTCGACGGAATCGGTGACCCCGTCGTTCTCGAAGTCCCACGCCCACCCCGTGGGGCCCCCCCCGGTGAGATCGATGAACCGCACCGTGAGCGGCGCGACGCCGCTTCGGACCTCCGCCGAGAAATCCGCGACAATACCCGGGCTCCCGAACGGTGGTTCCTCCGTAAGCCCGTCATCCGGCGAATCCGGTGCCTGATCCGGGCCGGGACCGGTGAGGGTGGCATCGGGAGCCGGGGGGGAGATCGTTGCGGTGGACGTGGTGGTCACGCTTCCGGAGACCGAATATTCAACAGGGGAAGAACTTCCCCCCGAAGATGCCGGCAGGGTTTCCCCGGCCGCGACGGCAGTCACGGTAAATGTCCCCGCAATGATGGAGGGGGCAATGTTCTCTCCCAGGTCGTCACTCATCTGGTTGACGGTCACGGTGATCCCGGATGTCCCGGGGAAGATCCCGCGAAGGGTGAGCGTCCCGAGCACGATCCCCGTCGCACCCGGGGCGACGTTCCCGTTCTCCCCGCCACCCATGTCCGCGGCCTTGATCCAGGCCTTGCCCGCGGGAAGCGTGGAGTTATCCGACAGCGAGACCCAGTCCGGGTACCCGATCCCCTCGATCTCTCCCACCGAAGGGTCGGAGAGCGAGACGGTGAGGTTATACCCCGAGATCCCTTCCGGTGCCTCGTCGAGGACAAGGTCGACCTTCGCGATGTCCTCTCCCCCCTCCACGACCGCCTCTCCCGCCGAGATGGTGAGTGCGGAGGCGGGGAGGACCATGGCGATTATAATGGCGAGGGCGATCACCAGGCCCGCAGAATTTCCGGTCGTCACGGTTATAACTCCTTGAACAATCTCACGATATCGTTGAAATCGATGTACCCGTTGTGGTTGAAGTCGAAGAGTCCCACGGGCTCGTTCGCCTGGACCCACTCCATCTGCTTGAAGAACAGCACCACGTCATTAAAGTCCTTGAATCCGTTCCCGTTCATGTCCTCGCAGATGCCGTCCCCGTCGGGGTCGGTGGGAGGACTCGTTTTTCCCGGGAACGGCAACGGGGATGGCGGTACGTATTCCACGGTGTACCCGCTCGCTCCCACGTCGACGATACGGTTGGTCCAGGAGATCCCCTCGTCCTGGTTCGCGGCACTGCACCAGCCGTACCCGTTAAACGCCGCGAAGGTGGTCATGTTGGTGAAGCTATACTCTACCTTCACCGCACCGTTATCGACAAGCGTCGTTCCGAACTTCTCGGGGTACATGTTCCCGGCGTAGAGATCGATGAACATGAGGTATTCCTCGGTTGAACCGTCGCTGATGTCCTGGCCGTTGTAGAGGGGAAGCGACGGGACGAGGAGATCCCCGGGGCCGGGTTTCCAGGTCTCCGGGCCGTACATGAAATCGTTCCGGGTGAACACTTCGTCCAGTGCGCCGTCGATATGGTAATAATCGGAGGGAAGTTCGACTGGCGTGTAGGGCCCCGGCGGTGCGGGAGTCCAGTTATAGCCGCTCGCACGGATGCGCACGGCGAAGTCGTCCGGGATAGGGGGCTTAACCGAGAGCAGGAGGATGATCTCGTTGTCGTACCCTCTTCCCCCGGTGTTGGTGACGTAAAATACTCCCGAGACGTTGTTACTTGCGGTGAGCTGGCCGTAGGGTAAGGTGACGTCGTTCGTGAGGTGGAGTTCGTTCAGCCCTCCGCCGTCGGCCTTGATATAGTAGGTGCCGTTCGCGATGCCGCCGGGTTCACCGTAATAGATGCTGTCCCAGTCCCATTTTACTCCGGCATCGTTCGCCACGTCGATAAAGATATGGCGTGGTGCGGGGAGGGGGGCGCCCGATGCGAAGGAGACCGCCAGGAAGGCGGACAGGAGAATTATCGAAACAGCAGCGGTTTTATGCATGAACAGACCTCGGGTTGGTGTAGGGGTTCGACCATTGGAGATCTTAATGACAGCAAATAAAATGGGTGGTTTTTGTCTTAAGTTAAATAAGTTTATTTAATATTATGTCCCGGAGTTCAGAACACCCAGATCGTCTTTGTCGCTTCTTCCACGGCATTTCCGGTATTCACCTGTACTACAACCTTGTAGGTCCCCTTCATCGCGAAGGTGTGGACCGGGTCCTGTTCAGTCGAGGTGGTGCCGTCGCCGAAGTCCCAGTACCAGGTCTCCGCCCCTGCGGAACGGTCGGTGAACCTGACCTCGAGCGGGGCTCTCCCGGTCATCGGGCTCGCGGTAACCTGTGCGGTTGCAGGAAGTACGGGGCCGGATGCACCGCTCATGACCATGATAAACGCCGTGGAGGCCGCGAGTTCATCACCGTGAGTCACCGTGAGGGTCACCCTGTGGATGCCGGTGGCGGTGAACAAATGGACCGGGTCCTGTTCAGTCGAGGTGGTGCCGTCGCCGAAGTCCCAGGTCCAGGTCTCCGCCCCCGCGGAACGGTCGGTGAAGGTTACCTCGAGAGGCGCTCTTCCCGACATCGGGCTCGCCGAGAACTGCGCTTTTAATACGGGTCCGGGAGTGGACGAGCCCCCGATTACCATGACCGACCCGGTCGTGGACGCGCTGCCCCCCTCGCCGGTCACCGAGAGGGTCACCCTATAGGTGCCGGGACCGGTGAAGACGTGTACGGGATTTTCCTCGGTCGAGGTGGTGCCGTCGCCGAAGTCCCAGGTCCAGGTCTCCGCCCCCGTGGAACGGTCGGTGAAGCGTACCTCGAGAGGAGCCTTCCCTGCCATCGGATTCGCGGAGAACCGCGCCGTAATGGAAGAAACGGGGCCGGTACTCCCGCTTCCGGTGACGAGTACCGTCCCGGTCGCGGTGTCTGTTCCGATCTCCGAGAAGAGACGGAGAATGACAACGTACTGACCCGCCTTACGGTAGATATGGGTCGGGTTGATAGCGTCCGACGTAGTTCCGTCGCCGAAGTCCCACTCGCGGCCGGTCACACCGGTCGCACTCGAGGTGTCGGTGAACCTGACGATGCACGGGGCACGTCCCGTGTCGGGATTTGCGGTGAATGAGGCGCCGTTCGCGGGAGCTGCCACGACATGCACATTCGCGGAACCTGTCACGTCACCGCTCGACGCGGTGATCGTGGCGGATCCCGGTGCCTGCGCCCTGAAATATCCGGTACTGTTTACCGTACCGACCGTGGCGTTGCTGCTCGACCACGCGAACCCTGAATACGGTACCGTACCCCCGTCGTGATCATACGCGGTTGCGGCGAACTGCAGGGATTCGCCCGGTACCATCAGGGCCGTATCGGGCACCACCACGATCGAGGTGATGACCTGGTCCGGTGGAAGAGAGACCGTAATATACCCGCTCTTCACTTCGGTATCTGTCCCGCCGCCATTCGCCACGGTGAGCCGGACGGTATAGTTCCCTGGGAGTCCGTAGGTATGGACAGGGTCTTGTTCTGTCGAGGTGGTGCCGTCGCCGAAGTCCCAGTTCCAGGTCCCGGCGCCGGTGGACTGGTCGGTGAACTGTACCTCGAGCGGAGCGTCACCGGACAGAGGCGCGGCGGTAAAGTCCGCGTCCGGTGCCGTGACCGGGGGGTTTACCGTGATGAAGTCCGCCTTGAGCCTGCTCGCCGTGCCGCTCGCGTTGGTTACCGTGAGTTTCACCTGGTAGGTCCCGGGATCCGGGTAGGTGTGGACCGGATTCCGGAGGGAGCTGTCGACGGTCCCGTCGTTCTCGAAGTCCCAGGCCCACGCGGTCGGGTCCGTCACCGAGGCATCGGTGAACTGTACCGTGAAAGGCGCCGTGCCGGTCCTGGAATCGGCCGAGAAGTCGACCACCGGGTCGGTGCTGCCGGGCACGGTGACCTGGATGTAGTTGCCTTTCAGGCGGCTGCCGCTCCCGCCGGCATTCGAAGCGGTGAGGTTGACCTGGTAGGTGCCGGGAACGGTGAAGGTGTAGGTGGGGTTCTGCTCCGTGCTGTCGACGGTCCCGTCATTCCCGAAGTCCCACGCCCATGCGGTCGGGTTATTCGTGGACTGGTCGGTGAAGTGGACCACGAGGGGGGCGGGGCCCGACCTGTTGTCCCCGACGAAGTTCACCACCGGCGGGTCGGGGAGCGGTGCGGTTACGGTGATGTACCCCTGTTTCTCATCGTCGCCGGAACCCCCCGCGTTGGAGGCGGTGAGGGTGACCGAATAGGTTCCGGGGTCCGCGTAGGTGTGGGCCGGGTCCTGATCGCCCGAAGTGGTGCCGTCGCCGAAGTCCCAGGCCCATGAGGCAGGCCCGTTGGTTGACAGGTCCGTGAAGTGGACGACAAGAGGAGCCGGGCCGGACCTGTTATCCGCGGTGAAGTTCACCACCGGCGGGTCCGGGAGTGCGGCGGTCACGCTGATGTATCCTGTTTTCTCTTCGTTGTCGCTCCCGGCCGCATTCGTCACGGTGAGGGTCACGGTGTAGTTTCCCGGGACCAGGTAGGTGTGGACCGGGTCCTGCTCGGTGGAACTGCCCCCGTCGCCGAACGACCAGGACCACGAGACGGGGTTACCCGTCGAGGCATCCGAGAAGAGGACCGTGAGCGGAGCGGCTCCGGCGGTCAGGTTCGCAGAGAACTGTGCCACCGGCGGCCCGTTCACGGTAAAGGACAGGGGAGCTATGGCGGGTGTCATATTCATCCCCTCGTCGTCGCTCATCTGGACGATCGAGAGGACGACCGCGGTGGTCCCCGCGGCGTCGCCGCGGAGGGCGAGGGTCCCCATCGGGATGTCCGTCGCCCCCGGCGCGACATTCCCGTAGTCTCCCGGTCCCGTGTCGAGCGACTTGATCCAGACGGTATCCGCCGGGAAGGTCGTGTTGTCGCTCATGGTGACCCACGACGGGAAGGAGACGCTCATGATCTCCCCTACCGCGGGATCCGCGAGCGATACCGAGATGTTGAACCCGGAGAGGCCGGCGGGTGCTTCGTCGAGGAAGAGCGCGATGGTCGCGGTCCCGCCGGGCGCTCCGACGCTCGCGTTCTCCCCGGAGAGGGTGAATGCCGATGCCGTTCCGGCTAACGCCGCCAGGGCGAGCACAAGTAAAAATGTGGCGAAATTAATGGACTTCATCATCAAAGCTCCTTGAACAGTCTCACGATATCGTTGAAATCGACGATACCGTTACCGTTGAAGTCGAAGAGCGGGACCGGTTCGTTCGCCTGGATCCATTCCATCTGCCTGAAGAACAGGAATACGTCGTTGAAGTCCTTGATCCCGTTCGCGTTCATGTCCTCGATGATCCCGTCCCCGTCCGGGTCGGTCGGAGGATCGGTCTTCCCCGGGAGGGGGACGGGAGCGGGAATATCCTTCAACGCAATTAGGTCGCCATCGAAGTTACCGACGTACAGTGTTCCGTCCTCACCAATGCACGGAGCGGAATAGACTATCGAGCTTCCGGTCGCAAATGACCATTTCAGGGTTCCTTCCGGGTTAATCGCGTAGATATTCCCGTCGTCGCTTCCGATATAAACGGTTCCGTCGGCGGCGAGAACCGGTGCGCCCGAGCCCCCGATATCAAAGCTCCACCTGGCGGTCCCGTTAGGGTTTATCGCGTGGAGGTTACGATCCTCGCATACAATGTATATGGTTCCGTCGGACCCGATTGCGAGAGTACCGAGAACATAATTTCCAATGGCGTAAGTCCACCGAAGGGATCCCATCGGGTCAACTGCATAAAGGTTTGTATCATTGTTCGCGATATAAATGGTCCCGTCCGATCCGATGGCGGGAGAGGCGAGCTCCATTTGTCCTCCGGTCGTGAAGTTCCACTTCAGCGTTCCGTCCGGGCGGATCGCATAGAGATCTTTGTCCAGGCTTCCGGCATAGATTGTGCCGTCGTTTCCGATTGCAGGAACACCCAGTACCGGGCCCGTATTGTATGCCCATTTAAGGGTAGCCCTGTCCCCAACGTCCGAAATCGCGTACAGAGAACCGACCAAAGAACCGACCGGTCCGTCGAAAGAACCGACATAGATGGTCTTGTCCGGTCCGATAGTTGCAGAAGTGAAGTTCCCTGCAGGACCTTCGGGGTAGGTCCATTTCAAAGTCCCGTCGGGATTAATCGCGGAAATACCCCGGTTGCCGACGTAAATCGTTCCATCTGCACTGATTGCAGGGGAACCGTGAAGCTGCTCACCCAGGGTATAGTTCCATTTCAGCGTCCCGTCCGGATTTACCGCATAGAGATCTCCGTCGTAGTTCTCAATATAAATGGAGCCGTCCGGACCGATCGAAGGCTGTGCGATGAATTCACCGTTAGCCGGGAAAGTCCAATATAATGTGCCCGTCTCCGGACCTGCATTCGGGGACTGTCCAGTGTTCCGGGTATCGAACTGGAACTTCGGCCAGGCGCTGGAGGCGAGACCGGCACCTTCCGGGAGCGCGACGGTGATATAATCTGTACGAACAAATGAGTCGCTCCCCCCGGCGTTCGTAACCGTCAGATTAACAGTAAAAAGCCCGGCCGAAGTGTAGGTATGGACAGGGTTCTGCTCGTCCGAGGTGCCGCTGTCACCGAAGGCCCAGGACCAGGAGGTCGGGTCCCCGGTCGACGTGTCGGTGAACCGGACTTCCAACGGAGCATCACCCGAGAGGGGGTCGGCGGTGAAGGATGCGGACGGGAGATTGAGCGGTGAGATTATAGTAATGACTCCGCTATAGGTCCCGGTTTTTGTATCCTGATAGGGTGAACCGACAATCGGGTACGTGGCACTGTTTGAATCACCAGCTGCCACTGCATTTCCCTCACCATTGACTGCAACACCATAGAGGTAATCATAGTTCGCTCCACCTACGTAGGTTGAGTAAAGCGCCTCCCCCGAAGGCGAAAGACGGACAATGAATCCCTCATAGCTCGTCATCGTCGATTGGGTCGCATTGATGAGAGGGAAGTCCGAAGCTCTCGTTTCTCCCACCGTATACGAGTTCCCGTTATCATCGACAGCGATACCAAATGCACCGTCATCGTTACCGCTCGCCCCTCCCCAATAGGTCGAATAGACCAGGTTTGTTCCTGAAGAATCGAGTTTGGCAATATAATTGTCATATGTACCTTTTAATGTCCCCTGTGCAGGATTAATCACCGGGATATCGTTGGAATAGGTCGTGCCCGCAATGTAGACTGATCCCCCTGCATCGACGGCAATGTCATTTGCCTTGTCCAGGTTGGATCCGCCAATATACGTTGCATATACCTTCCCCCCGCTCGAATTGTATTTGGCAACGAATATGTCCGCAGTGGTGCCGCCTCCGTAGGTCGAATCATAGGCATTCACTACAGGAAAATCACTGGACTTTGTATAACCGGCAATGTAGACGTTTCCTGCCGAATCAAGGCCGAGCCCCATAGGTTTGAACGAACTGTAACCCGCTGCAGCGGAGGAGTCACCGTCGTCTGCGGAGCCACCGAGGTAGGTCAGGTATTGCAGCGATCCATCGGCTGCAATCTTTCCGACGAATGAGTCGCACCCTCCCGCCTTGTTCGGCTGTTCAGCATCGGGGGTGACCGGGAGGGTTTCGCTCATCGTGTATCCCGATATCCAGGCGTTTCCGGACGTATCAGCGCCAATTGCATTGACGGTCGTATAATTATAGGAAGGAGATGTTCCGTTATGGCCCAGGTATGTAGAATAGATAAGCTGCGAACCGGGCAGGCCTGTCGGGTCCAGTTTCGTCACGAACCCGGCCGATTGTGCGTTTCTTGTGTCCATTATGGGAGACTGGAGAGGAAAGTTATCGGAACTCGTTGCCCCGCAGATGTAGACATTGCCGGAGGTATCGAGGTCTAAACCCTGTATGGAGTCCTCTGCACCTCCCCCGATGTATGTCAGGTAGAGCACTGAAGTTCCCTGGGGGTTCAGCTCAGCCACGAAACCATCGTTCCCTGATACATATCCCTGGTTGGGATTCTGGACCGGGAGATCGTTCGCGCTGGTCCTGCCGGCGATCCAGATGTTATCGTTCCCGTCAACGCGAACGCGGTGGATATATGTGCTTCCCGACGCTCCGAAAAAGGACGAATAGATGAGCGTCGGGTCGATCACGAGCGGAAGGGAAGGATCATATTCTCCGATAGTAAAACCGACGGTCCTGTCGTTGATAAGGCGATAGGAAACCGAGACCGGCACCCGCGAACCGTCAACATCCTGGTACGCGATCGGGGCCTCTTCGGTCAGTACTCCGAGAGGAGTAGTGATCGCGAGAGATCCGTCTTCATTGAGTGCGAGGCCCTGGATACCGTCGTAGGCGATAGCAATCCGGTCCGGATCGGCTCCCGGGGCGACGATGAATTCTCGCTTCAGTACTCCCTCGGTGCCACGGTAGCGAAGGTCGATCCCTGGATACAACTGGCAGTACTCTATCGAACCGAATATCGGAACGCCCTCCCGCCATCGGGATGGATCATTATCCAGGTAGAAGTTCGCGTCGCCAGGCTGAGGATCGAGGCCTGTTATCTCGGGCGCGGCCGATGCGCCGGGAAAACTCATCGATATCTCTGTATCACGGGGTGTTTCTCCCTCGTTGACGATCGCCCTGAGTACGATCCGGTCCGGCATGAAGGATATCGTGTGCCCCGCCGCAGAAGCGTGATACTTCACATCGTCCGGAGCCTGACCCTGGTTTTGTATGAACAACAGCGGCAGGAACATGGTATCCGACTGGATTCCCTGCACTTGCTCTTCCGGTAGAACAAGTCCTGCCATTGCCGGCCCTGCGGCGCTGAATGTCAATGCAAAAACGGCAAGAATCAAAATTGCTGGTATTTTTGTTGCTTTTTTGGTCATGACCTACCCTCACGAAAATAAGTGGATATATAACTTAATGGAGAAGTTAATATGATAAATAAAAATTAGGTTTTGATGTGAGTTGTTAAATTAGTTTAATTAATTATTCTATCTCGCGGAAAAAATAAGCAATTTTTTTCAATTCCCGGTTTTGTTTTCTGCACCCCCGAATGGAAATAGGGGATCCCTACCGATCGTATCATGACACGATGAAGACTGCAAAAAAAGGGGAAGAGATCAGTTATTGACTTCCCATGCACTTGCACCGGTCCCGGTAAGCGCATTCGTCCAGGATACCCCTTTTCCCTGGTTCGACTGATTGCACCACCCGTACGCGTTAAAGGCAATATTTTCCCCATTTGTGCCGGTGATCTCATACGTCACATTGACACTTCCTTTGTCGATGAGCGACTCAGAATATCCTGTGGTCGAGTTTAACCCGAGGTTGCCCACTTTCAGGTCGATAAACGCCAGATAATAAACTGTGTCCGGTTCCAAATCAACAAAGAGCGGGTAATATTCCGAAGAACAGGGCTTCCAGTCCTGCGTTCCGTACAGGGTGAAGTTATCGACGGTGAAGTCCTCGTCAACCGACCCGGCGTAATACGTCAGATCTTCCTCATCCGGGATCTCGTTCAGGACCGCGGTCGGCTCCCAGCGGTACCCGCTCGCATTGATGTGGATATTAAGCCCTGACGGGAGGGGGTCCTGGACAGCGACCATGAGGATGATATCGTCGTTGAACCCTCGCCCCCCCGTGTCGGTAATGTAAAATGTCCCCGATGTCGGAGCGTCCGTTGTCACCTGTCCAAACGGAAGGTCGGACGAGTTGGAGATGTGCATGGCGTTCAGTCCCCCGCCGTCGAACTTGAAGTAGTAGGACTGATTTGCGCCGCCCGACGAGAGGTCGGCGAACCTCGCACCGTTCGTCATCTCCAGCCAGACATGCTTGTACGGGTCGATCGGATCCGCAGCGGTTACCGGGCCGATAAGGGTCGAGACCAGGAATAACGCGGCAATCATCCCGATGGCTTTCTTGAAGGCATTGGCCTTTCCTTGCGTATTTTTCATACTATATTCATTCCTTCGCGTTCTGTGCACCGCGGTCACCGGTGCGCAGTCATTTGTGTTCTCCTTCGATTCACGAACCGGTCGCCGGATCCGGAAACCGGTTCTTCCTCCCGAAATGCCTGATTTATAGGTAAATCGCCTCCTTTCCGTCGTAACGAGGCACAAGAAAAGACTTAATGAAGTATGAATGCCATTCTCCTATGCCTACGGGCAACGGGGGCCCGTCCGTCTGACCAGGACTTTGCCGGACCCTCGCTTACCAAAACCGGCTTTTATTCATGCATTATATATATTCAAGAGATGTACCTGGTTCAATCGTTTAAAGGTACTTTTTAACCTGGAAAGGACTGTGGCGGAACCTTCAATTTGAATGTGATGGTATCGAATCGAAACCGTATCATGCAGAAGAGTACGGTTGTAAGATACATAACCGGAATTGCTAAAAGAAAAGGATTGTTTTCTTCTCCCGTGTACAGGATTTATCAGGGGAGATTCGCTCAATAACTTAAAGCTTCTTTCCTGTCCCTTACAGCTCCTTGAACAGCCTCACGATGTCGTTGAAGTCGATGATACCGTTCCCGTTAAAATCGAACCGAGAGACCGGTTCGTTGGCCTGGACCCACTCCATCTGCTTGAAGAACAGGACCACGTCGTTGAAGTCGGAATACCCGTTCCCGTTCATATCTTCAATGATCCCGTCCCCGTCGGGGTCGGTGGGCGGATCGGTCTTCCCCGGGAAGGGAACCGGCACACGGACCACCGAGTATCCGCTCACCGTTTTCGGAAGGAGGAGGGCGTTGGACCAGGCGACCATGTCGTCACCGTTGTTGGAGGTTTTACAGTACGCGTACACGTTGAATGCCGCAAAGGATTCGAGGTTCCGGAACTCGTAGGTGATTCGTACCGCTCCCTGGTTCTCGAGGCTCGCGTTGGGGCGGAGCACCCCGGCGTTCAGGTCGACGAACATCAGCCGGAAGGTATTGCCGGTGGCGCCGAGGTCCTGCCCGAAGTAGATCGGATACTCGACCTCGTTCCCGGTCGGCTTCCAGGTCTGGGGCCCGTAGATGAAATCGGCCTTGGTGAAGGTCTCGTCGAGGGCGACCGGCTGGTAGGACACGGTATCGAACGGCGGGGCCGTATTGCTCACCGGGTTCGGGGGCCACGTGTACCCGTCCGAGGTGATTCGCAGGGAAAAGTCGTCGGGGATCGTCCCGTTCACGGCCACCATGAGGAGGATCTCGTCCTCGTATCCTTTCCCGCCGGAATCGGTAGCATAGAATGTTCCCGACAGGGCTTCCGTGAGCGTCACCTGCCCGTAGTTGGCCGCGGGGTCGGTTGAAATGTGCAGGGCGTTTAAGCCCCGGTCGATGCCTTCGAACCGGATGTTATAGGTGTCGTTTCCGAAGGCGTCGTAGGTCGCCCCCGCGTCGTTTGCGACGTTAATGAAGATGTTGTTGTAATCCGGGAGGGGAGCGCCTGTCACAGTGCAGGACGCCAGGGCGGTGAGGACCACCAGGATAGAAATGATTGAAGTTGTTTTTTTCATTTAGAAAACCTCGTCACGGATTTCTCCGCGGTTACATTCTCACGCTCCTGTGGAGGAACGTGTCTTTGTCGAAGTCGAATACGTACTCGATCCGGGTATCGGGGGTGATGTCGAACTCGACGTTCTTTACCTTGCCCCCGTAGGAGACCGTCATGGCGTAGCTCCCGATGGTCATGTAAGGGAAGACGCACGGGGTGGTCTGCCGGGAGTTCACCTTGTTGATCTGGACCGAGGCGCCGGGAGGCGTGCTCTCCACGGAGAGCTCGCCGCAGGCATAGGGCGAGAGCCTGAGCATGACCTCTCCGTCGATCTGCTCCGAGGGGTCGTCGAGCACCGTCACCGTCTGCTCCCCGGGGATGTACCCCAGGATCGAGACGGATATGGTATGCCGTCCTTCGGAGAGGTTCTCCACCGTGCAGGGAGTCTTCTCCGGGTAGGGGAAGCCGTCCACCAGCACGTCGGCGCCCGCCGGGTCGGAACTGACCGCGAGTGTCCCGTACGACGTGGCGGAGGGCCGGATCTCAACGGTGCCCCCCGCGTTCAGGAAGTCGGAGATCTCCCGGGAGATATAGTGCCCGTCGTGGAGCACGGTGAGGTACGACCCGGACTTCCGGAGCGTTATACCGGCCGGGATCTTGTAGGCCGGGTATCTCCCGTTCAGGGTGAACTGGTCGCCCGGGTACACCTCCGAGACCACCTGGACGGACTTCTTCATCCCCGGGGCGGTATCGAAGGCGGCGATGGAGATCAGGCCGCGGTAGACCCAGACCTGCTGGTCGGTGACCGAGAACAGGCCTTTATCGTTCGAGATCCTCACGGTATGCGACCCTTCCCGCAGACCGAACACCGCCTTCGGGGTATCCGCGTTGAGTGCCTTCCCGTCGATGGTGATCCCCGCACCGCCGGGTATTGATTTAATATAGATACCCCCGTATGGCGAAGAGGGGGCCGCTGCCCCTGATACCCATTGGTCACCGGGTTCCGATACTATCAGGGTCTCCTGATTTCCGGGGTCGTCGTCCGCCACGGAAGGCGGATTTCCGGCGGCAACGGTCCCGGCAGAGTCATCTTCAGGGACCGTGTCCGATATCGCGGCCACGGGGGAATCATCCCGGAGGTCAACCCCTCGTTCCCCAGAGGTGGGGTCAGGATTCCCGCCGGCCTGGACGACCATTCCCGCTCCGGTCCCCGGTGCGGCACTTTCCACGCCGCCGATAGCAAAGATCGCCCCGAAGATCCCGTCGAGGAAGTCACGGACAGGCCCGGGGAGCATCCCGAAGATGCCCCCGTCAGGGTCTTCCGGACTGGTCGCCGGGGTGGACGTCGCCCCGGGTGTTGCGGTAGTGGCCGGGAGCGCCGTGGTCGGGATCGGAGTCTCTTCCGCGACCACAATATCCGGGTCAGAAGCCGGCGCACCTGCCTGCTGATGTTTCGGGGCATAGGAAAAGACCAGGATCGCGTTCCGGGTCTCGGTGTAGGACCGCTCTTTCTGGTCGGTCGGAACGACCGAGACCGAAAGTGAGTTCATCGAGGGCTGTGCAAGGCCGGTGACGTCGAACGTCCTGATCTCGACCGGGCCCGGGGTACCTGTAGAGGTCGTATTCACGGCTTCGCGGTTGAAATAGAACCGGAACGGCGAGGAAACCAGGGGGAAGGTCCCGGTGTTCACCAGATACAGGGTCACACGGTCAGGTCTGCCCGGAACCGTCCCGTCCCTGAAGACCGAGGTGGTGGAGACCTCGCCGATCCCGGTGGGCTCGGCGCGAAGGATGTCGCATCCCTCGGTGAACGAGACCAGGCTGACCGTACCGGAATCGTCCTTCGGGAATACCGCCATTACCGCCCCCGGGATCGTGATCTTCGTCCCGGTATTCCTGTTTTTCACCGCGAGCACATGGCGCCCGGAGGTCAACTCCGGAGGGAGGGAATAGATCCAGGTCGCCGCCACAGTTCCGTCGGTCCCCCCCGCGGTATCCCTGTAGGTCCGGAGTGCGGTAATTGTGGTTCCGTCGAAGGCGACATCGAGGTCGGGAAGCACACCCCGCCCGGACGTCGTATCTTTTCCACCGGTCGCGTAAAGCGCCAGGAATCCGTCCTGCGCGCGAACGCCCTGCGGCAGGGTGACGTTGAACGGGAATTCCGCCGACTTCAGCCCGTCCAGCGTGGCCGCGGGGCTTTCGGAAACGAAGAGGAGCACGCTTCCGTTGACCAGGGAGGGCTCTCCCTGGGCGAGCGTGGTCCCGTCATACCCGTTGACGACTGTCCCCTTCTCGAAGTTTGCGGTCGAATCCGTCGATCCCGCCTGGTCCCCTCCCGTTGACGCAGCTTCCGGGGGAAGGACCGAATACCCGGAGACCCCGCTCTGGGAGAGTCCGTCGACATCGTTCGTCCAGGAGATCCCCTTCCCCTGGTTCGACTGGTTACACCACCCGTACACGTTGAAGACCGTGAAGCAGGGTTCGCCGGTGATCTGGTACTCGATCTTCGCCATCCCGTTGTCGGTGAGCCCGGGAAGCTGGCTGTTCGGCCCGATCGCGCCCACGTTCAGGTCGATGAACATGAACCTGAACGTCTCGTCGCTCGCTGAAAGATCCTGGCCGTTGTAGAACGGGTAGTCGGGCCCGTTATACGGCCTCCACGACTGGGGCCCGTAGATGAAATCTGAGGCGGTGAAGGTGTCGTCGATCGATGCGTATGCATAGGAAACGTTGTCAGCGGTGGGAGGCATGTTCAGTACCGGTGTGGGGGTCCACCGGTACCCGCTCGCCCTGATGCGGACCGAATAGTCGTCGGGGACGTCGCCTCTCACCGCGACCATGAGGATCAGGTCGTCGAAGAACCCGCGCCCGCCGGTGTCAGAGACATAAAACGTGCCCGATTCGGACTGTGTGGTGGTGACCTGCCCGTAGGGTTCGGACGGGCTCGTGGTGAGGTGGAGCGCGTTCAACCCTCCGCCGTCGAACTTGATGTAGTTGCTGCCCGCGTTGTGTGCCAGGGTGATGTCGATATGGTGGTAATCGGGAAGGATGATTCCCGCGACATCGGACGCTGAAGCGGCGGATCCTCCCAGGGAGAGGAGGAGGAGGAGAACCCCGGCAGAAACCTGCAGGAAGATCCTCTCCCGGGAGGTGCTACCGCGGGCGTCCTTCTCCCGGGCCCCGGAAGGTATGTGTAAGCGCGCCATGGTGATCCAATCCAGAATCGGGTGGGTCGGGGGGGTCCGGCCCCCCGTAACATCCGTTTTTCTATGGATACTTCATGAATAATTGAAATATAGTTGTTGTTTTTCTCCGGATTGTTAATCATAATAACTTTATTATATTGACAAAAGGCAAAATGACAAAGGGTATTACGCCTGGTGGAGTACAGGAAAAGGAAGACCAGAAATGACATTCCTTCTCTCTATCGACGACACCGACTCCCTCAACTCACGCGGCACAGGCCGGCTGGCCCGGGCGATCGCAGACAGGCTCGGGCAGGAATACCCCGTGACTGCGGTCACCCGGCACCAGTTGTTCGTGCACGAGTCCATCCCCTACACGTCCCACAACAGCTGTGCGGTGATCCATATCGGTCCCTGCGCACCCGACCATGCAGAGAGGATCTTTTCCATAGCCCGGCAGGTGATGATGGACGACTTCGTGGAAGGGAGCGATCCCGGGATCGCCCTCGCCCACATCACGGAGGTGACACCCGCCATGGTCACGTTCGGCCAGGACGCGAAGAGGATGGTGCTCACCCAGGACCGGGCCCGGACCCTTGCGAAGAACTGTTCGATCCGCCTGGAGGGGCTGGGCGGGACCGAAGACGGGGTGATCGGCGCCATGGCCGGGCTCGGGCTGGCCTCGACCGGCTTCGACGGGCGGTACCTCCAGAAGGGAAGAATCCGCGAGATCCTTGGCCCTGCACCGGCGGGGACGCTGCTCGAGGCGGGAATTGACATGATCCTCACTGTGGACGGGGTCCCGGTCACCACCGGCATCATCGTGTCCCCGGAAGGAAAATCGGTAAAAGCCTGCCCGGTTAAGGGAAAAACCGTTCTTTTCGTGGAAGAAAGGGAAGGGGCACTTCATGCAGTGAAACGTGACTGACACCATGGTAAACCCCGCGGTCCGGAAAAAACTGTTCGTCGCAATCCTTCTCCTGGGGATTTTTGCAGCCGCGGCGGTGATCGTCCAGGTCGCGGCCCAGTATCTCACTTCCCCGGGGTCAGGACCCGGAGGGGAGACCCCCGCCGGGCTCGAAGTAAAATCCGTATTTTCCTCTTCAGATTTCATCTACGGCCCCCAGTCCTGGCGTCCTTACCAGACCCGGCTTGACATCGCCGACTCTTCCGACCCGGACCGTATGTGGGTCCTCATGTTCGTCCCCCTGAACGGGACGCCGTACGGGGGGAACCCCGCGATGCACCAGAGAGGGGCTGTGCGGGTGCATTACACCTTCGAGAACCTCACGGGTGAAGCGGCGTTCCACGTGTACGGGTTCCGGCAGCTGGACGGCTTGTGGGCGACGAACCGGCAGGAAGAATTCGGGACTTCGGCATATTACGTGCTCGGCGCCGATTCGCCCGGGGACGCGATCCTGCCGACCGCCCTTCGCCAGATCCCGGATAACTATACCATTCGCCTTTCCTCCGCCCTGCCCGCCGGCACTGACGGGATAGATCCGTCTTTGATCACCCTCTACTTCACGCAGAGACCTGGTTCCGGGCTCGATTCGCTCCATATCACCACCGACCTCACGAGAAAGAAAGGTGAGGTGATCACTACGCCCCTCCAGGACGGGACCTTCTATGTCACCCACACGGGGGGCAACCCCGTCAGGCTGCTCCTCCTCCTGGTGGCGGTATCACCGGGCCAGCCGGACGATTTCAGGCTTCATCTCGAATCGGAGTTTGTCGGGGAGACCGTATGAAACCCCGGAAGCCCTACTTCTCCCTCTACGAACTCTCCGTCCTCTCGATCTGCGGCGGGCTGATATTCGTCCTCAAGACCGCGTTCAAGATCCCGCTCCACCTCCCCGGCCATTCGGGAATATTCTGGGTCATCCCGGTGATGTTCGCGGTTGCGGTGGTGAGAAAACCCGGTTCGGGAACCTACGTGGGAGTGATATCCGGGCTGCTCACGGCGTTCTTCGGGATGGACCCGCTCGGGATGATGGACTCGATCACCTACCTCGCCCTGGGAGTCGCGGTGGATATCGAAGGGGTTATCTTCCGCTACCGGTTTGACCACCCGGCGATCGGGTTCGTGGTAGGTGCGTCCTCGAATATCGCCAAGATGCTGGTGAATTATGCCATCCAGCTGGCGCTCGGCGTCCTTCCCGTGTTCATCATCCTCGGGATCGGCATCTCTTCGGTGACCCACCTCGTGTTCGGCGGGATCGGGGGGATCATCGCCGCCGTCATCATCGCCAGGCTGATGAAAGCGGGGATCATCGCGGGCCATGAAACCTGAACCGACCTTTGGAACACGAGACAGGGGGTCAGCACGGGCCGGAATTCCCGGACCGAACGCAGCGGGGATAGAACAGGGATCATCACGGACCCCGGATCCCGCACCGTTCAGTAGAGAAAAGGAACGGAATATCTTGCAGACCGGGAACTTCGGACCGATCACCGTGGAAAGAGGGAAAGAGGGGTTCCGGATGGCGAAGCCCGGATGGTTTGATGGTGAGAGGGTGCGGAGGACCTCGCGGGAAAGGGAACCCGAAACGATCAGCGTGAAAAGGGGAAACGGGGGTCATCCCGGATGGTGAAACCCGGATCGATTGATGAGGAGGAGGAACGGGGGACCTCGCGGCAAAAGGAAACCGAAGCGATCATCGAGGTCCGCGGACTTTCGTTCCGCCACCCGACAACGGTATCCGGGAGGACCGTGACCGCCCTCAACGACGTGAACCTCTCCATCCACCGGGGAGAACTGGTAGGGCACGCCGGGATGAGCGGTTCAGGGAAGTCGACCTTCTGCTACTGCCTGAACGGGCTGATCCCCCACCTCTTCCCCGGGGTGATGGAGGGAACGGTCACCGTTCTCGGGATGGACACCCGTTCCTGCAGGGTGACCGACCTCGCGGCGCACGTGGCACTCGTGTTCCAGAACCCCGAAGACCAGATCTTCTCCTCGGACGTCGAGTCCGAGATCGCGTTCGGCCCGGAACAGATGGTCTGGACCGAAGAGGAGATCGGGAAGACCATCGATGCGTCGCTCGACGCACTCGATATTGCGCACCTGCGGGACAGGGATACCGGGGAACTCTCCTGGGGGGAACGCCAGAGGGTGGCGATCGCCGCCGCAATTGCGGTGCACCCCGAAGTCCTCGTCCTTGACGAACCGTTTTCAGGGATAGACCACGAGACATCCGCGAGGCTGACCGGCCTCATTGCAAATCTCAACCGGACAACGGGAACTACGGTGATCCTCGCGGAACAACGCCTCTCCCTGCTGCTTCCGCTCGTCGGGCGGCTGGTGGTCTTTGACCGGGGGCGGGTCGTCTACGATGGTCCGCCCGATACGCTCCCCGGGTGGTATACCATGGAGGACCCGGTCTATGCACAGGGGCAGAGCCATGAAGAGCATATGAAGGAATCTTGCGGGAGGGAGCCTGCGGTCTCGGTCAGGGAACTTGTATTTTATTATCCCGAGAGGGAGGAGCCCGCGATCGCGATAGAACGCCTTGATATCTTTCCCGGGGAGATCACGGTCATCCGGGGGCAGAACGGCTCAGGGAAGAGCACCCTCATCCGGCACCTGAACGGTATCCAGAAACCGCATTCCGGAGAACTACGGGTGATGGGCAGGGATGTGTGGGGGAGGAGCACCGCGGAGCTCTCCCGGGAGGCGGGAGTGCTCCTCCAGCACGCGGACTACCAGCTCTTCGCCGAGACGGTCTCAGAGGAACTTTCCTTCGGCCCGGAGAACCTCGGGGTGGGGGCTGAGGAGACGGACCGGAGGGTCGGGAAGGTCGCCGACCGGCTGGACATTACCAGCCTCGGTTTAAAGACGCCGCCTCTCGGCCTCTCATCCGGGGAGAAGCAGCGGGTGGCCATTGGTAGTGTGCTCACCATGGAGACCCCGGTGGTGGTGCTCGACGAACCCACGCTCGGGCTCGACCGGAGGTGCAAGCGTATCGTCGGGCAGGTGCTCGGCGAGCTCCGCGACGCGGGGGCGGCGGTGATCGTCGCCACCCATGACGAGGAATTCGCCCGTCTCATCCGGGACCGGGTGATAGTCCTCGATCACGGAAGGGTCATCTCGGATACGCGGGGAGGACCCCACCCTGAAGAAGATCGCTGCAGGATCATCCCGGATAACCGGGAAGTGATCGGCCATGAAGAAGATCGCTGCAGCACAGTCCCGGATAGTCGGGTAGAGAGCGGCCATGAAGAAGATCACTGCAGGACCGTCTTGAATAGCAGGGATGAGAACGGTCATGAGGAAGATCGCTGCAGGATCGTCCCGGATAACCGGGAAGAGATCGGCCGTGAAGAAGATCGTGATCCGGGGAGGCCGTGATGGCCCGCGAAGACGGCCGGAAGGCCGGTGGCCCGCCCGGGACGGACCCGGAGACAGGAACGGTGGCGGGTAGGAAGGGAATAAAAAAGAGGATATTCGGGAAAAGAGGAGGATTTCTTGCCTATATCCCGGGCGAGTCCTTCATCCACCGGATGAATCCCCTCACGAAACTCGCAATACTCATCATTTTCACCGGGACGGCACTCGCGTTCGGGAAGGCCCTGCCGGGACTGGTCCTCTGGAGCTCGGTCCTGGCGGCAGCATGGCTCGCGGGACTGATCCGCCCGCTCTTTCGGGGTTACCTGATCATCGTCCCCTTCATCGTGTTCGTCGTGGTAACCGATGCGTTCTTCGCGGGCCCCGAGGCCGGGGTGGTGATCGTGACCTGGCAGGCGGGATTCGTCACGTTAAAACTGGTGTCCGGGAGGGTCCTCTTCGCCCTGGCTATGGGATTCAGGCTCCTTGCCCTCTCCGGGGTGGGGATACTCTTCATCTCCACCACAAGTTACACGGCGTTCGTCCGTGCCCTGAGGTCCGCGGGCTTCCCGGGGGGGATCGCGTTCTCGCTCGGGACTGCGTTCCGGACCATGAGCGTCCTCGCCGAGGACGCCTCGAAGATCATGAACGCCCAGCGTTCGCGGGGAATGGAGTTCGACCGCGGGCTCCTGACACGGAACCGGAACAAGCTGATGACCCTGACAGTCCCCATGGCGGTGATCGTGCTTCGCAGGTCGCGGAGCCTTACCGCAGCAATGGAAAGCAGGGGTTTTTCCTCTTCCGCCAGGCCCACGGTCTACCGTCGCCCCGGCTTCTCCGGGGCCGATGCGGCGGTCGTCATCGCCGTCGCGGCGGTCGTCGCGATTGCCTGGTATGCGTCCCTGAGAACGTAGAGGCCCAAAAGTCCTCGCGTGAAGCCTGGGAAAGTACTCCCCGATGCAGTGTCGGAATTGTGAGAAGGAGTCCTATGCTCTTGCCTCCCCGTATCCCGCCGGATCCCGGGTACAGGTTGTCGGCGCAATCCTGCATGCACCCTGCCTGATTCATGAGTGGCAGGACTATGCCGGAGAACTACTCCCCGAACCCGGATTGAATTTGTGAGTGGAAGTCCTACGCGGGAGGAGATCAAGGCGAGACGGGAAGGGTTACTCCCGGCCAGCCGCGCAATACAGACCCCGGGATTTTATTGTTTAAGGTAAAGAAAAAAGTGGTTCCGAAGATCGGGAGCGAATCCCGGGATAGGGGGGTTATTTCCCGCCGCACTGCTTTGACTTCTTCAACCGTACCGCCGCTTCGGTCAGGACCGGTCCCGCCGTGTCCATCGGGTCCTCATGTACGATAACCGGAGCCCGTTCGATGCGGATATCCTTCTGTTTCCATTGCATTCGTTCGTTTTCGCTCATAGACTCACCCTGTCCTGAACCTGTCCACACTGATGAACACGACGCTACAGTCCTTACGGTCCTGGTAAGAGTACCCTGTCGTGATCCAGAGTGTTTCCCGGGGGAAGAGCACTTCCCCCTGTTCGTCGATATACAGCCCGGGCTCCCCTTGCCGGGGTTTATGCACCAGGATGACCTTCCGGCCCCTCGTCTCATTCTCGTCTTCCAGTACCATGTCGAGGTCCCCGGAAAAGGAGCAGTATCCCCTGTCCCGGATAAGGTGGGGGACCGCGGGGCCATACTCCGAATCACCGGGATTCCCGGGCGGGATAGCGAGGCAGAACAGGGCTCGTGTCGCAAAGTCCCCGTGCAGTTCCCGGAAGAGGAGGGCCTCCCCGGGAGAAGACTTCGAGATGGCACTGTCGATATGGTAGACGAGGTTCGGGAGGTACTGCCATTCCTCGAGTTCCTTGACCTCTTTCGGTTTTCTCAGCGTATCGTTCACGTAATCCCAGTTCTCCAGGTACAACCCGACTGCCTCCTTTTCGTTTCCGGTCAGGTCGTCCCGGTTCGAATACGGGGTGTTCTTTGCGGACGGTTCCATTGGATAAAAATCGGTTTCTTCGGAGAAAAGTATTGTTAAATCTCGTCAATCCCTTTCCTGGAAAGGCCCGGGGCGAAAGAACCCTGCTCATTTCCGGATGCCGGGTCAGACGCGGTTCACGGAACCTGATCGTCAGGTCAACCCTGCAGATCATCGATCCGGCGGATTAGGGTTCCGCGAAAGATTGCGTCTCCCTCACCCGGATTGCCGGGCGGAATAAACCACTGGCTTGATGAGATCGCTCTCGCATATCTCTTGTCATTTATGGGTAAAATCAGGCTGTCCGCCCGCTACGTGCTCCTCCTCATCCTGTTCTTTGCGGTATTCTTCGCAATCGACGTCATCCTCGAGGACGTGTTCTTCGAGAACGTGCTGGCGACGTACATCGTGGCCCTGATTGTCGTCGTGTCGTACAGCATCGGGGCATGGGTCCTGGTACGGAAGATGCCGGACGAAGCGTCCCGCATGACGGCGACCAGGATATTCATCGCCATCCTCCTGGGACTCGGTTTTTTCCTTGCACTTACGGTATGGAGCGAGGACCCGTCGCAGATCCTGATCACGATTGGGATCATCTGGGGGGCGATTCTCGTCGCACTCAGGGATCTGATCCAGAACGTAGTCGGGAGCCTCATGCTCCTCCTCACCGGGGTCTACCGCATCGGCGACCATATCCGGGTGAAAGGGGTATACGGCCTTGTTATGGATATCAGCGTGTTCCGGACCACCCTCATGGAGCTCGACTACGACTCGAACGATAGACCGACGGGCGAGATCATCACCATTCCGAACGGCATCCTGTTCCGGGAGGTGGTGACCAACACCACCCGCCACCTCTCGATAGTCACCGACGAGATCAGGATCACCGTTCCCTTCACCACCGATATCGACCGTGTGAGGAACCTGCTGATAGACGCGATCCAGAAATATACCGGGGAGATCGAGGAAAAAGCCAGGGAAGAACTGAGGAATCTCGGGCAAAGGAAATATCTCCCCTCCCTCGATACCGGGCCCTCGTTCCATCTTGAGCTGACGGACCGGGGCACCGTGCTCACGGTAAACTACATCACTTCGGCAAGGGACCGGTCCCTGGTGAAGACCAGGATCATCGAGGAGCTCTCGAGTGATATCCCCGGAGTCATGAGCAACGACAGGTGAGGTGGATACCCCCGGTCGGGGCACGCCGGAGTGCTGACAGGTCCAAGAGTGACTCCTGGTCCGGTCGCCCATGCCGGGAGAGCGACGAGTCTCCGAGGGATAACCGGTCCGGGCGAATCGCCACGATAGTGACCTGTGTCCCGGAGGATACCCCGGAAATCACCGGCTCCCGACGGGGCATATTCCGGGAATAGGCGTGTTCTCGGTCAGCCCAGCTCATCTGCCGATCTCTCCGTGCCGGTCTTTCGTAACTTTCCGGGAAGATCATCGTTTTTTACGTTCCGCAATCTTCTCGTGGTCGGGGAACGCCACCTTCGGCCTCCTGATCACAAACGACGTGTCCAGGTTGCGGACCATCCGCCTTGCCATACCGGCAGGGATCCCGAGCGCCATCATGTCGGGGGGGAACGCGTAGTTCTGGGTAGGGTCCTGGGGGCCCATGAACGCCGTGTCCTGCGGGGCCTTTGAGGCCATCCCGGCCGGGTAACTGATGTAGGTAGAACAGGACGGGCCCCACGGCACGACCACCGCGGTGAACGGGTCGTCCCGGTCGAAATGCACCAGGGCGGCGAGGTTCCGGATCTCTTCGGCATTTCCGAAGCAGCAGATCGACCTCACCCCGGGGTCTTTCCCGTCCAGGGTGTCGCACGACCTGATGATCAGGTACCGGCCGGGCGGGGTGATGGTCCCTTCGGCCGCGAAGGACCGTTCGACGAGCCCGGGGTCCGCCTTGAGGAATTCGGCGGCGCCTCCACGGATATCCGCCCTCCCGGTGGATACGAAGTACTTGATATCCTCCGGCGTGGCGATGAATCCCATGTGGGTGAGCCCGCCCATGCAACACCCTTCCGGTTCGTCCCCGCTCATGTACACTGCATCCACGCCGTGTTCGGTTGCCATGCGAAACATGGACATCGCGATGCAACGGTTCACCGCCGGGAGGTGAACGGCGCCCGCAGGCTTCGTATCGCTGCCGTATACTGCCAGTGGCCTCGCGGTGAACCCGAAGGCCGAGACGAGGCGATCCCCGATCTCCCTGAAGGTCAGTTCTGCCATGAGAACCCAGTTTCCGCTCCTCTCCTAAAAATCCTCCTGACGGATACCCTGCGAAGACGACTAGGCCCAGACCGTATTCTCTCTATTCGGACCCGATACAGAAAGAAATAATTAAATAGTCAAAAATTATGCTACTCTTTAAAAGAACAATGAAGTGATGGTTATGGCAGAAACGGCTAATCCTAAGGCAACTTTCGGACTGGATGAGAACATTGCTTCCCTGCTCTGTTACCTGGTCGTCTGGATCACGGGGATCATCTTTTACCTGGTGGAAAAAGATAACAAGACGGTAAAATTCCATGCTTTACAATCTGTGTTAACGTTCCTTCCTCTCAACATACTCTACTGGGTCCTCGGTCTGTTCTGGTGGACCGGCGTCGCATACATCCTGGCAATTATCGTGGGTATCATCATGTTTATCCTGTGGATCGTACTGATGATCAAAGCATACCAGGGGGAGAGATACAAACTGCCGATAGTGGGGGATATCGTCGAAAACGCACTCAAATAAACCCCCCTGCGACGTTCCCGATGTATATTCAGGGCGGGGGAGGTCTTCCCTTTTATTTTGCTTTACGATGGGTCTATTTTTAATTTCCGGACCCGGGAAAATATGCCGGTTGATCAGGGATCGGCACCCTTTCACTGCCGAGCCATAACTATGCCGAAAAAATGGGAAATTTTTCGGTCGCCACCGATAAGATTGTTTTTTTTTTAAAATCAAGAATGAATTATAAAGGATAATCCTTTTATATAAGGGATAATATTCTCATCCGTTATCGGGTGAGGAGCGCGATGGCGGAACGTGTCCCGGAGAAGGACCTGGACGACCCGGCAGTATGGAAACAGGAAGGGGACCGGTTTTTCCAGAGAGGGGACTACGAAGCGGCTTCCATGAATTATGTCCGGGCCATCGAACTCAACCCGGAATATCTCGATGCCTGGAACAGCCTGAGCGCAGCCCTCCGGAAAATGGGGAGGACGGAAGAGGCGGGCCGGGCCATGCATTTTGTCAAAGACCTGCAGGGTGAAGGCCCGGGAGAAGCGGCAGCCCGTGAACCTCCGCTCCCGGAGGAGACGGGGCACGAGACGCATCCGCCAGACTACGCACGGCTGGAACGGGATAAAAAAAGCCCGGCGGTCGCCGGGGTCGTTGCCTTCTTCTTCGCCGGGCTCGGCCAGATCTACAACGGCCAGAACTTTAAGGGGTTCCTGATCCTGGCCGGGACGATATTCGGCCTCGCGCTGCTGATCATACCCGGGGTGGTGATATGGCTGTTCGGGATCTACGACGCCTATACCACTGCAAAGAAGATGCGATACGGAAAAATCACCTACGAACCGACCAATCTGCTCTTTGTAATGCTCTATTTCGCACTCCTGATCGTCATCGTGCTGGTCCTGGCAGCGGCGATCCTCTCGATTTTCGCGGGGCTGGACGGGGCCTCCCCGCTCTCCCTCCTGAATATCAGCGCCCACCCCGGCGACCCGCAGGGAAGGAATTCCATGAGCTGGGTTGCGAACGGGACATGACCGGACAGAGGACCGTACGGTCTCTGTCGCGATCTGTAAAATGAAATGTTCTCGCATCCGGATGGAGACCCTGTTCTCACGGAAGCGAATCTCCCTCGGGAGACTCCTGGTATCCGCAACGGCTGCAGCGTGCACCATGAATGCTCACCGTCCCACCGCAACGTGAACAGGTCCATCTCCTCTTTTCGTCGGCGAGGAATTTCCTGATGCCAGATTTTTTTATCGTTTCCAGGTTTTCGACAACGCTCGCGTGGTATTTCGTTCTGTACCTCTTGTCGAGGTGCTGCAGCCGCTCGCAGGGAAATTGTTCGCACTCGAAGCAGTACTTCGCGTTACGTTCCCGGAGCGTCCCGCACGTTTTAATTTTGCACCGGGTCCTCGTGACCGGTTTTCCGGCATCCGGCCCCCTGCACCCGGGGCATGGATTCCTCTCCCTCAAGTGGGCGATGCACACGCCGCAGTTCATTCCGCAGGGGGCGATCAGGGCACTTGCAGAGGGGGATTCCATGGAGAATACCTTTTCATCGGGTCCTGATTATTCCACCGGACGTGCGAACACGGATGGGTCCCCCCCGGGAGAGAGATTCCTCATGTCGCCGGCTCCGGGTAGACCACGCTGGTCTGCGGGATCACGTGAAGGCTGATGACGACGGGATGGCCGAATGCCTGGGAAAGCATCTTCTCCAGATTCGCCACGGGGGGGACGTCACCATTGCCCACGATCGTGACCGAGACATCGACACCGTTGGTAGTGACGCTGGAGACCTGGAACGGTGCGTTCCCTATCCATTCCGTCACGGTCGTGCTCGCGATGTACTGGTTATTGGTGGTCTGGAACGCGTTGAATGAAGTAACGACCAGCAGGACCGTGATGACGAGGGTCCCGGCGAGAATGTAACGGACCGCCTTCTGGCGGATCTCTCCGTGGACATCGGCGGTGGAATACTTCTGGAGACCCATGAAACTGTAGACCGTGCTCCCGGCGACGAGGATGGCGAAGAAGTTGGTGAGGAAGAGCAGGAATGCCCCGCTGGCCTGGACGAAATACCCGTTCGCGATGGATACTCCCACCACGCACAGGGGAGGGACGAGGGAGATGGCGATGGCGACCCCGGCGAGGGAATCCGCGATCTCCTTCCTGCCGATGGCGAACGCCCCCGCGGCGCCTGCGGCGAGCGCGATGATCAAATCCAGCAGGCTCGGCGAGACCCGGGAGGTGATCTGCGGATTCGACGAGTACGAGATGAACACCTCGGGGACGAAGAACGTGAGAACCAGGGACAACAGGACCACCGCGATCACCCCGAGCACCACGAGCTGGAGGGATTTGAATGCCCGAGAGGGCGAACCGAGGATGACCGCGGCGGCGGTGGCCATGATCGGGGTCATGAGGGGAGCGATGATCATCGCGCCTATCACGGTGGCGGTCGAATTGGTAATGACACCATAGGTCGCGATAACGGTCGCAAGGAGGAGGAGGACCGTAAAGTTCGTCACCTGGCGGTGTCTTCGCTCCCCTTCAAAGAAGAGCTTGGACTCGAAGTCCGGGAGGTATCCTGCCTCGAAGCGGCCCAGTTGCCGGGAAATGTAATTTTCTGCCATACAGTATCGGTACGCGATATTGTCCAAAGGCAGAATATCTCTCTTTCGCTCGTATGCGGGAGGAGAACGGGTGAATTGAGAGGTTGTTGACAAGCATTGTCGCCGGAAGGGGATTCAGGGGATTTCCCGGGGCAATCCCGCCAGGGTCCCGAAAGGAAACCCCGGGGCCGGTACAGGACCCCCAAAAAAATGGATACCCGGGCTCCCGCCGGATCCGAGGGGTGAAGCGATATCTGTAGAAGGATCAAAAAACAAGGGCGTAGTTTTGAACTTTTGCTATACAAAAGAATAATTGTTTATGAAAAGTATTGAATGATAATCATGGGTGATCGCTCCGGAAACAGGAAAATAATTCACCACATCAGGAAATTTTCCGATATTTCGTTCGATCTGGAGATGTCCAACAACAATACGTTCCAGACGAGATTTGACAGTTTCGTCTATTTCTGCGAAAACGACGAGGTGATGAAGATCATCTCGTCCCGGCTGAAAAATGCCGATGTTCGCTTTGACGACTGGTGGAACCGCGGCCGGGACGCCGGAGGTCAGGCGCCCGGGTCGAAACAGTTTACGCTCCCCCTCGGTGATTTCGAAAAAGATGCCCTGTTGTACCAGCTTGTCCTCAGAATATTCGAGAGAAAGATCGATCTCAAGCAGTTTTGTACGGAGTATTTCGGGGAGACCAACTATATCGGGATGATCTTCGAGTTCAAGCAGGCAGTACTGAGTCCGCTGATACGGTCGATGGGGTACATGCTCAAGGATATTCTTATCGAACTGGAGGAACCGGCAGGAAACGGGACCCCGGACGGCGGGTCCTATCGGGACAACCCTAACGCACAGTATAAATATCCGGGTGTGTTGACTCCGGGAGAGACCGCGGATATTCTTGCGGGGACCGATGTCGACGACATGATTTTCTACCGGGTCCTCGAGATCGCGGAGAAACTCAACAAGTACGGGTACGAGGGGAAGAGGATCGGGACCTCGTTCGTCGTCGGGAACTACGAAGAGATCGAGCAGCATATCGTGAAAAACCCGACGAACCCCTTCAAGGAGACCGGGCACCGGATCCTCGACCGCGACACGCTCGAGTTCGTCGAACGTTACGCCACCCTGGACGGAGCCGTTATTATCACGGGGGACGGGCTCGTAATGGACGCAGGTGCGATTATTGCGGCAGACATAAGGAATCTCGGGGTCTCCGGAGGGGCCAGGCATATATTCGCCGCCGCAATCACGAAGAGTTCGAATTCCGTAAGTGTCGTCGTGTCCCAGAGCGGCGGGATCAGGATTTATAAACACGGCGAAGAGATCAAGAAAATTCCATAACTCCGACAGGCTCGCCCCGGTGGGATCCAATCCCTGATCAATCCGCAAAAAAATATTGTTCCCGCTATTTCCGCTCCTTTGCGAGTTTTTCCATATCCTTCCCCGTCTTCTGGAGATCTGCAAGGGACATTGCGGGTGTAATGGAGACGGACCCTCCCCAGTCGAGCCAGAGGGGTTCGTTGAATGCAACCATCTTGTCCTCGCTTGGTAGGTTCACCACGGCAATCATCGTCCGCTGCCCTTCCTTGACCGTGAAATATACCGCTTCGGGTTTCACGATGTCGAGGTAGTTCTTGATCTTCAGGGGCAGTGACCCGTCCAGGATACTGCGATTACCGGTTTCGGCCGGGATCACGCATTCGACAATACATCGCATATTTTCTCGCTCCGTTCCCCTTCTTCTCCTCCGGGAGGAGAGTAAGGATAGAGGGAAATGCACGAGGGGCTATTTATAGTCTTATGTCATCCGGAGGAGTGGGAACATTACCGGGAGCGGGGCATCTGTTCCCGATCCCGGCAAAGGCTTCTTTTTTTCGAGAAAACGATATCGGTATTTTGAGGTATTTTAACAGAATTTACATAAAAATTTTTCGGAGACTCTGTTTCGTCTGATAAAAAATATTGTATTAAAAGTCAGTCATAACCCGGAACTGGTCGATCTCTTCCTTGTTCATCTGCTCGAGGAAGATCTCTGCTGCGTTCGCCACGTCCTTGCTCGCGGTGATCGCACGACCGACCACGAGGATGTCCGCACCTGATTTCAGGGCTTCTTTCACGTTCGGTGCACGGATACCGCCGGCGGTCGCCACGAGGAGTTTTCCTCCGGCGGCCTTCTTCAGAGCGGGGATGTTGCCCCAGGCGTGGGCGGTGTCCTCGGCGTCGATCGCCCGGTGGAGCTCCACGATGTCGGGCTTGACCTTGAGGCTCTTAATGACCTTCACCGGGTCGGGGACGTTTAACATGTCCACCACGGAGTAGATCCCGGTCTTCTTCGCCTCGGTGATCGCCTTCTCCAGGGTGGAGGCCGGGGCGAGTCCCGAGATTACCACCGCGTCGGCCGAGGAGTCGGCGGCCATCCGGGCCTCGAGGTTCCCGGTGTCGAGCACCTTCATGTCGGCGATGATGAACGCGTCGGGGCGGAGCTTCCGGATCTCGGAGATGACCGAGAGCCCGAACTTCTTGATCAGAGGCGTCCCCGCCTCGATGATCAGGTGGTCGTTCTTCGGGAGGCTCGCGAGCACCGACGCCACCTTGTTCATCTCCACCAGGTCGAGGGCCACCTGCAGGTAGGGCGGGTCCCAGAGCCGCTGCACCTTGAAGCCCATCACCGCGTGGGCGGCACGGTCCTTCTCGTAGAGCAGGGTCTTTGCGTCCGGGAACTTCTCGAAGGCACGGGTGATCGCGAGCTTGGTCGCGCCGTAGTTGTACCGGTATATCCGGTTGTAGTCCTTCGCCTCCGGGTGGAGGAACGCGGACGCGAGGATGACGACGCTTTCCAGGTCGACCTTCGCGTCGGCGAAGACGCCTTCCTCGACGCAGTCTGCGACCGCCTTCGCGACCGCTGCCTGGACCGGGCCGAACATCTCGTTCACCTGGGTGATGTTCTTGATGGTGACCTTCGGGATCACCAGCGTGGCCGGCTTTGTCAGGAGGTTCGGGCGGACGACCGCGAGCAGCGGCGTGTGGCCCATGGAGAGCTGCGAGAGTGCGTTCGCAAACGCGGTCCCGACCGGCCCTTCCTTCTCCCCGATGATCAGGTCGACGTGAGCGAGTTCCGCGCCGTCCCCGACAAGTGCTTCTCCAATAAGATACATGAAAATCCCCAATTTGTTGTGTTAATTATGTGCGGGCCATTAATAAAAGCGTGAGTGTGGCCGGGTCGCAGGCTCCCCCGTAATAGGGCACCGGGACGGGACCCGTTCGGGAGAGGACCGCGGTTACGCCCCCGGCCTGCAGGATCAGCGCGACCACGCCATCCTGCCGGGCGTCCCCGTGGCAACCACCGGAACCTCGAGTCCTTCCTGCAGCACCCTCGACGAACAAACAGGATTTCCGGGAATTCCTGCGGGCTGCGGGCACCTCTTCAGATCGTCCGGATCGCGGTCATTTCCGTTCAGAACCCCGGGAAAGAAGGATTGTTCCGCAACATCCCGACCCGTTCCGGGAACACCTTCAGGACTGTCCTTTCGCATCCCGCATTCCGAATACTTCCTTCGCAACCGCCATCCCGTTGAGGGCCGCGGGAAAACCTGCGTATACCATCATCTGGAGGATGACCTCACGGATCTCGTCCCTCGTGCAGCCCACGTTCAGGGCGGTGTCGATGTGCGCCCGGAGCTGGACCTGGGCGGTCCCGAGCGCCGTGAGCGCGGCGACGGTGGCGATCTCCCTCGTCCGGAGGTCGAGCCCCGGGCGGCATACTACTTCGCCGAACACAAATTCTACCGCCATTCGTTCGATATCGGGCGAGAGGCCCTTCAGGTTGTCGAGCATCTCTTCCACTGAGCCGCCGCCCATCTTCTCGAGCTGTGCCTTTCCACATGCGTACCGTTCATCGGTCATGGGTTATCAGCGAACATTGGAACTGCGAGCGGATAACCGGAACGGTCCGGAACCGGTACGGGCCGCAAGTATGGATCTCACGTTAAGGGACGGATACAGGAACAGGGTGGAACACCCCCGGAATGGAACCCTGCACGGTGAGGTTCTCGTAGAAAACGCCCCGCTCCCGCGTGGAAACGTTCAAAAACGTGGGGTCGGTGAGATTTGAACTCACGATCGACGGGTCTCTCCGACATGCGTCAGTGCTCCAACGGGTCATCACCAAATCAGCAGACCCATTGTTCATCATTCGCACCGGACGCGAAAGACCGCTGGAGCCCGTCGCCATTCCGGACTAGGCCACGACCCCGTATCGTAGTACATCGAACCGGGGCGATTTAACTGTTGTGGAAAAGAACGGTACGCATATATCATCCGGGCACGTTCTACTATAGGATGGCGCTCGGGAGCTACGACTGCGGAATCTCCTCATATCCTCTTTTGGGGCAGACCATCGGCGAGATGTTCAACGACATCGCCCGCCGGTATCCCCAGACAGACGCGGTGGTCTCGGTCCACCAGGGTATTCGCTGGACATACAAGGAATTTCTCGACCAGGTGAACGGCCTCGCCCGGGGACTCATGGCGCTCGGGGTGGAGAAGGGCGACCGGGTGGGGATCTGGGCCATGAACTACGCCGAGTGGGTCGTGGTGCAGTTCGCAACCGCCAAGATCGGGGCGATCATGGTGAACATCAACCCCGCCTACCGGACCTACGAGCTCGAGTACGTGCTCAAGCAGGCGGAGATCCAGACCCTGATCGTCCAGGGCCGGTTCAAGACCTCGGACTACGTGGGAATGTTCTACGAGGCCTGCCCCGAGGCATACGAGGCGAGGCCCGGTAAGATCAACCTGGAGAAACTCCCCTTCCTCCGGAACGTGATCTTCATGGGGGACATCCCCTACAACGGGATGTTCACCTGGGACGAGATCATGAAGAAGGGGTGGGAGATCACCACCGACGAGCTGGTGGCCCGGGAAGAGTCCCTCGACTTCGACGACCCGATCAATATCCAGTACACCAGCGGCACCACCGGGTTCCCGAAGGGCGTGGTCCTCTCCCACCACGGGGTGATGAACAACGGGTACATCATCGGGGAAGGGATGGGCTTTTCCGAGAAGGACCGGCTCTGCATCCCTGTACCCTTCTACCACTGCTTCGGGATGGTCCTCTCCAACCTCGCCTGCGTCACCCACGGCTCGACCATGGTCCTCCCTTCCCCGGTGTTCAATGCCGAGGACGTGCTCCGGACCGTGCAGAACGAGCGGTGCACCGCGCTGCACGGGGTTCCCACCATGTTCATCGCCGAGCTGAACCACCCCGATTTCCCCCTCTACTCCATGGCCACCCTGCGCACGGGTATCATGGCGGGTTCTCCCTGCCCGGTGGAAGTGATGAAAGAGGTGAACCGGAAGATGAACATGTCCGAGATCGTGATCGTCTACGGCCAGACCGAGACCTCGCCCGGGGTCACCATGACCACCACGAAGGACCCCCTGGAGCGAAGAGTCTCCACGGTCGGGAGAGTGTTCCCGCACACCGAGCTCAAGATCGTGGACCCGGCCACCAAGAAGATCGTCCCCCGGGGCGAGATCGGGGAGATCTGCGCCCGGGGCTACCCGGTGATGAAGTGCTATTACAATAATCCCAGCGCGACACACGCCACCATCGACTCCAACCGGTGGAACCATACCGGTGACCTGGGGACCATGGACGAGGAAGGGTTCGTGAAGATCGTGGGACGGTTGAAGGACATGGTCATCCGCGGGGGCGAGAACATCTACCCCCGCGAGATCGAGGAGTTCCTGCACCACCACCCGAAGATCTCGGACGTGTACGTCGTCGGTGTCCCCGACGAGAAGTACGGCGAGGAGCTCATGGCCTGGGTGATGGTGGAACCCGGCCAGTCCCTCACCGAAGAAGAGATCAAGGAATACTGCCGGGGGAAGATCGCGCACTACAAGATCCCCCGGTACGTCAAGTTCACCACCGAGTTTCCCATGAGCGTGACCGGGAAGATCCAGAAGTACAAGATGCGGGAGACCTCGATCAGGGAGCTCGGGCTGGAGACCGCCTCGAAGATCGAGACGGCCTGACCGCTCATTTTTCGGATTTCGACCCTGTATGATATCGGTGCTGGTTATCGAGGATGTCCCCGGGCTGAAAGAGTTTGCTGCGGGCCTTTCTGGGGATAATGAATTTTTTATTGTCTCCTGCAGCGGGCTCCCCGAGGCGCTCGAAAAGGCACGGAGCCAGCGGTTCGATGTGGTCGCTTCAGGCCCGTCCGGGCTCGAACTCGCAAAGAAAATGAAACTCGAAGGGAAAAAAATCCCGCTCGTGCTTTTTTCGGGGGAATCGAACGAAATATTGACGGTTGAAGCCGTCAGTTCTGGGATGGACCTCATCCTCATCCCGCATGGCGACCTCGCGCTCGAGACGGAGAACATCAGGAACATGCTCCGGAAAGCCGCGATAAGAAAGAGATACTGTGACGATATGGAAAAGAAGGAGGCAAAGTACCTCTCGGTCATCGAATCGATGGACGACTCGATCTACATGGTGGACCGGGACTGCCGCTACCTGTTCATGAACCAGAAACACCTCTCCCGGCTGGGACGGTCCTCCGGACTCTACAAGGGTAAGACCTACCGGGATTTCCACTCGGAGGAGGAAACTCTCCGCTTTGAAGCGCAGGTCCGGCAGGTATTCTCGACCGGGGCGAGGGTCGATGAAGAACGGGATGCGGAGGACGGTACAAAGTTCCTCCGGTCGTTCGAGCCTGTCAGGAACATCGATGACGATACGATCGTGGCGGTGAATGTAATATCGAGAAAAGTGCCCCTTAGTGTAGAATTTGCATTCCCTTACAGGAAATCAGAAAACCTCCCCGGCAAAGGCGAAAATTCGGTCTACATGGTGGACCGGGACTGCCGCTACCTCTCGATAAACCCCCGTCATCTGGAACGCCTGGGAATCACCGCCGAAGAGACCTACCTCGGAAAGACCTATGAAGACCTTCACATGAGGGGGAAAACCGAGGCATTCTCGCGAATCGTGGGACGGGTCTTCGAGACGGGGGAGGTCGCGTGGGACGAGTACCAGGCCGGCAACCATCATTTCTCCCGTCGCTTCTGCCCGGTCAGGGACCGGAAGAGCGGCGAGGTCATTGCGGTCACGGTGGTCTCCTCCAATATCACCGACCTGAAAATGACGGAAAAGAGCCTCATTGAGGCGAACAGGAAACTCAACCTCCTCTCCAGCCTGACCCGGCACGACATTATCAATAACCTCACCGCACTCCGGGGGTATGTTGAGCTCTCAATGATGGACGACCCCGGCCAGGATCAGCTCCGCTACCTCGAGAAGATGCTGATTATCGCGGACTCGATCACCCACCAGATCTCGTTTACCAGCGATTACCAGGACATCGGGGTGAAATCGCCGCAATGGCAGGACGTCCGGGAAATTATCGAAAATGCGGCCCAGCTCATCGACATGCAGTGTATCACGCTCGAGATCGGGTTCCGCGACCTCAAGGTGTTCGCCGACCCCATGCTCGAGAAGGTCTTTTACAACCTTATCCAGAATGCCGTCGCTCACGGGGGCAAGATCACAAAGATCACGTTCTCGGCACACAGGCATACCGAGGGGGTCACCGTGGTCTGCGAAGATGACGGGATCGGCATACCGGATGCCGAAAAAGAACTAATATTCATACGTGGATTCGGGAAGAACACCGGTCTCGGGCTTTTCCTTATCAGGGAGATCCTCTCTATCACCGGGATGTCGATAAAGGAACGGGGCACGTACGGGAAGGGTGCCCGGTTCGAGATCATGATCCCGAACGCAATCTATTCGTGCGAATGACGGGGGACCTGAATTTTTTTCGTAGCACTATGAACCCGGCATCATCTTTTCAGCGGATACCTTGAAGGGGAATTTCAACCCCGACCCGGGCATTTCCGGGGTCGGGGCCGTGATGTAACCCGTAGAATAGATTTTTCTTTTCGCTGGACCGGGATTTCGGTTTTTTTTTGGCGATCGTTTCCCGGGACGAACCCAAACGAGCGGATACCTCTGTCTCCGTCGTCATGATCCGGCAGTGACCCGGCCTATAAAAATATCGCCCCGTAGAACAGGAAAAATGCAAATGCGAACCCAGCGGTGAGCGGGATGGTGATCACCCATGCGGTCACGATCCTGCGGACTATTCCCCACTGGACCGCCGAGTACCCCCTTGTCGCACCCACACCCATGATGGCACCGGAGATCGCATGGGTGGTGGAGACCGGCACCCCGAACGCAGTGACGAAGGAGAGCACCACGCCGCCTCCCGTCTCGGCGCAGAACCCCTGGTAGGTACGGAGCTTGGTGATCTTGGTCCCCATGGTCTCCACCACCTTCCAACCCCCGAGGAACGTCCCGAGCGCGATGGATGCCCCCGAGATGATGATGACCCAGAGGGGAACCACGAACTCGGTGAGGATTCCTGCCGCCACGAGGATCGCGGTGATCACTCCCATCGCATTCTGCGCATCGTTGCTCCCGTGCCCGATGCTATAGAACGCCGCCGAGAACACCTGCAGTTTCTGGAATATTGCGTTCATGGTCTTCCCCTGTGAATGGCGGAATACCTTTATGATCAGCATGCCGAGGAGGAACGCGGCGATCATCCCGAGCATCGGGGAGACCACGATGAAGACAAGAATTGCAAGGAGTCCGCTGATCGGCAGGATACCGATAACGATCGCGAAGGGAATTGAGATCGTCACACCGCACAGGGCACCGAGGCCGAAATACGCCGCGAGTTTCTCCTCGCCCTTGTACCGTGCCAGCCCCCCCAGGACCAGCGCCCCCCCGATGGCTCCGGCAAGTATGGCGAGGAGAAGGATGTATACCACCGACAGTGCGGGCAGGATCACTACGGCGAGGCCTCCGTACGCGATCGCCGAACCCAGGAGTCCCCCCACGAGCGCATGGCTCGCAGAGATGGGGATCCCCAGGTAGGAGGAGAGAAACACCCACATCACCGCGACGATCATCCCGATCAGGATCACGTCAGTGGTGAGGAACCCGGTCTCCACGATCCCCTGTCCGATCGTCTTGGCGATTGCGGTGGTGAAGATCAACGGCCCGATCATGTTGAAAGCCGCGGCCATGAGCACCCCCTGGAGCGGGGTGAGCACCCGCGTCGCTACCACCGTCGCGATGGAATTGGCCGCATCGTTGAGGCCGTTGACAAAATTGAACAGGATGGCGAAGATTATCCCGGCGATAATTACGATTTCCATTTCGGCTCACGAATGGCGGATGGCAATGTCCGAAAGGACGTTTGCCGCGTCCTCGCATTTGTCGGTGGCGATCTCCAGGTGTTCGTAGATATCCTTGAACTTGATGATGGCGATCGGGTCGTTGGTGCGGAATATCTCGTTGATCGCGTGGGCAAGCACGTCGTCGGCGAGGTTCTCCAGCCGGTTGACCTCGATACACCGTTCCTCGATCATACGCGGTTCCTTTATGGCCCTGATGGACTTCACCGCCTCTTCGAGCTCCACCACCGAGAGCTGGACGAGCTTTGCGAGCTCGCTCATATGCGTATCGGTCTCCTCGATCCCGTAGTTCAGCATCTTCTGGGCGGTGCCGTCGATATAGTCGAGGATATCGTCGAGCGCCGACGCCAGTTTCGAGATCTCCTCCGGCTCGAGCGGGGTGATGAACGTCCGGTTCAGCTGCTCGTAGATCTCGTGGGTGATCCGGTCCCCGTCGTGCTCCATCTGTTCGATCTGGTGCACCTTGTTCTTCACGTCCGAAAAGTCGTCCACAAGGTCCACCAGCCGGTACGAAGCCAGTACTACCAGTGCTGCCATACGGTCAAAAAGGTCGAAAAAAACCTTATCCTGGGGAATAAGCCATTCTTTAATGCCCACTGGTGATCGTGAGAAATTAGGTCCCGGGCAGGGAAAAACGTATGGGTTTGTTCGCGGGAATGGACCGAGCGGGAATTGAACCCGCGGCCTCTTCCATGCCAAGGAAGCGATCTACCCCTGATCTATCGGCCCGACTCCTATTTTGTAGGACGTGAAAGCTTAAAAGGATTGTTTACCGTGCGCTCCGGCCGGCCTCAATCTTTTCCCGGAACCGAGGTCGCGAGCCATCAGGAGCTCCCGGAAAGCCCGGGGATGGCCGAAAGGACCCTCCGGCGCGCCTCTCCCATATCCGCCTCCCGGACAACTTCTCCGTTCCGCACGAACGGGAGGAGCAGAGGCGTCCCCCCCGCGGGCGGTTCCCTCGCTGCGGGCAGGAGCACCCGCTCCCCGGACGGCATCCGGTAGACCTGCTTTACGCCCCCCCGCTTCCCTCTCTTCGCGCAGTGCACGCCCTCGCGTTCCACAATGTCCATCGCGAAATCGATCACCGGGGCGTTTGCAATCGCCCCTCCCACCCCGAACGCGCCCACGATGTCCCGGTACCGGACGATGTCCTCCCGGTTCACACCCCCGGAGAGGAAGATATCCACCTGCGGGTATCCCGCGCTGTCCAGTTCCCAGCGCACCTCCTCGAGGATCTCCCGCATGTCCCCCCGCCGGGAACGGGGGGTATCGAGCCGCACCCCCTCGGCACCCACCCCGGCAGCGGCGAGGGACTCCCGTTTCTCGTCGCAGAAGGTATCGCAGAGCATGATCCGGGGGACACCTGCGGGGGCATGCAGGGCAAACGCCCGGAATGCATCAGCAGGACGCGGATAACACATCACGAACGCATGCGGCATGGTCCCCGCGAGGGGTATCCCCTCGGGGGCGGCGGTATTGCTCGCCCCGTCCACCCCGCCGATCCACGCCGAACGTTCCACCATCGCCGCGATCGCAGGGTGCTGGCGCCGGGACCCGAAGGAGTAGACCCGCCGGTCTCCTGCCACACACCTAATATGGGCCGCGGCCGACGCGATCCCGGAGGCGTGGCAGAGAAAACCGAGGATCGCGGTCTCGTATCGGGCAAAGTCGCGGTACCTCCCCGAGATCCTCATGACCGGCTCCCGGGCGAGGAAGACCGTCCCTTCAGGCATCGCGTCGAGGTCTACCGGCACCCCCTCGAGCAGGGATACGACATCGTTCAACCCGCAGAATATGGCCCACGCATCGGGGAGCGTCCCCGCCGTCACTTCCATGACCACCCGGGGGTTTTTTTGGTCTGTCTCCAGCACCTCCCCGCTCCGCACGAAATAGATGTCGGTACACCCGCCGCTCCGAATAGTCTCCTCATCCACCGTCTGGAACCTGCCCATGGAGGAGTATCGGCCGGAATCGTCATACACCTGCCGCTCCGCGTGTCAGGTGGGGAGGGTGGGTTTTTTTGGGGCCCGCGTCCCAATGGATATAATGGCTTACCCTAATGCAGGCGTGGAAAGGACCGTAGCGCTCCACCCGTTGCATATGGTCGTGGAGGTGTAGGAACAAATGCTCGGTATCATCGGGGGGACGAGCCTCCTTTTCTCCCGGCTCCCGGACCTGGAAAAGAAGGTTATCTCCACCCCATACGGAAATTCTGAAGTGTTGTGCGGGGAGATCGCGGTCCTCCTGCGCCACCAGCACAACAGGCCCCCTCACCGGATAAACTTCCGGTCCAATATGGCGGCGCTCGCGCTCCTGGGAGTGGACCGGGTAATCGCCATCGGGAGTGCCGGTTCGCTGAAGATGGATATCCCCCCGGGGTCACTGGTGATCCCCACGGATTACATGAGCGATGCGGCGATCCCCTCGATTCATGACCACGCCATCCGGCATATCCAGCCTGGCCTCCCCCTCGACATGGCAGGGAAACTCTCGGACCTTGTCCCCGAAGCGAGACTCGGCGGAGTGTATGTCCAGACCCGCGGGCCGCGGATCGAGACGGTGGCCGAGGTCGCGGCGCTTGCCCGGTGCGCGGACATCGTGGGAATGACCCTTGCGAGCGAGGCCACCCTTGCGTTAGAACTCGGGATGAAATTCGCCGCGATCTGCCCGGTGGACAACTACGCGAACGGGCTCGGGGACGAGGGACTCTCTTACGAGCTGATGCTGGAGAATGCAAACCGGTACAAGGACCGGATGGACCGCATCCTGCGGGATATCGTGGCGGGCCTGTCCTGAACCGGAAGAGGTGCGGGACGTCATGGAGAAGTATGATGACGGGGAAATTTTCGGGAACACGGGTGTGAGATCTTGACGGAAATATTCGATGCGAAAGGGGCAATTCTTGTCCGGAACGTGAGAGTCGGCGAGGGACTGACGGATATCTTCATCGACCGCGAGGGAGTGATCGCGGGAATGGGGGGAGGCACCCGGAAAGAGTTCCGGGGCGAGGCCGAGTTCGTCATCGAGGGGAACGGCGGAGTCGCCCTCCCCGGCCTGGTGAACACGCATACCCACGCGGCAATGACCCTGCTCCGGGGGTATGCCGACGATATGCCGCTCCAGGAATGGCTCGCGCAGAAGATCTGGCCGCTGGAGGCGCACCTCACCGGGGACGACGTCTACTGGGGGACCCTGCTCGCCTGCATGGAAATGATCCGCACCGGGACCACCGCGTTCAATGACATGTACTTCTTCATGGAGCGGGCGGCCGAAGCGGTCGACAGGTCGGGGATCCGGGCCACCCTGGCCCACGGGTTCATCGACCTCTCGCTCGAGGAGAAAAGGGAGGCCGAGATCCGGGCCACGGAGCACCTCGTCTCGCACGTAAGGTCTATGCAAAATCCCCGGATCAGGACCGCCGTCGGGCCGCACGCGGTCTATACCGTCTCGCCGGAAGGGCTCACCTGGTGCGCGGAGTATGCAAAGGAACAGGACATCTGCCTCCACATCCACGTGAGTGAGACCGAGCAGGAGATCACCGAGTGCGTGGCCAGGTACAATGCCCGCCCTCCGGTGCACCTCGACCGGTGCGGGTGCCTGACCCCGCGGACCGTTGCGGCCCACTGCTGCTGGCTCGACCGGGAAGACTGCCGCCTCTTCGGAGAACGGGGGGCCTGGGCTTCGCACAACCCGTCGAGCAACATGAAGCTCGCGGTAAACCGTGCCATGCCGTACGAATGGCTCCGTGAAGCGGGAGCAGG
This sequence comes from Methanolinea mesophila, assembly GCF_017873855.1. Taxonomy (NCBI): domain Archaea; kingdom Methanobacteriati; phylum Methanobacteriota; class Methanomicrobia; order Methanomicrobiales; family Methanoregulaceae; genus Methanolinea; species Methanolinea mesophila. Next base: position 704,810 of record NZ_JAGGKR010000001.1, on the reverse strand, counting down.
CGTGACGCTGGGGACCGACGGGTGCGCCTCGAACAACAACCTGGACATGATGGAGGAGATGAAGTTCGCCGCCCTGCTGCAGAAGTTCTACTGGAACTCGCAGACCCTGCTCCCTGCGGGCGAGACCCTCCGGATGGCTACCGAGTCGGGAGCCCGGGCGCTCGGGATCGGTCCGGGCACGCTCACGGTGGGAGCCCCGGCGGACCTGGTCATCCTTGACCCCGCCCGGAGCTGCATGGTCCCGCTCCACCACCCGGATTCCAACGTGGTCTACGCGTGTAACGGGGATTCCGTGAAGACCACTCTCTGTGACGGCCGGGTGCTCATGCTCGACCGATTCATCCCCGGCGAGGCGGAGGTCTTGAAAGAGGCCGCCCGAGTTGCACAGGACCTCGTGGAACGGGGGAAGGACTCTCCGCAGGGTTAAAAGACTGTTTCTCTGTGAATTCTTTTTTTATGGAACAACCGAACCTTCCGGGGCTGCGCCCCGCCGCTGCAGCGGCCCAAACGGGATAGACCGGAACTGATGAAAGCAAAGGCATTCCCTGGAAAATCGACAGAACAAGTTCCTGATCCGCCGCCGGGGCGCCCTTCGGGGGCGGCGGAACCATCCTATTAGAGACCATCACAAAGACGCTCCCGGGGCTACGCCACGCCGCTGCGGCGCCCCCAAGCTGGATAGGATAGCCATTCTCCTGAAATGACAACCTTTTCGTGCCTGTTCATAAGGGGAGAATCTCGTCACAGACGCTCCCAGAACTCACACCCAGCCGCCACGACGCCTCCAAACGGGATAGAAGTGGACTGTTGAATACAAAGGGATTCTCTGGAAAATTGACAGAACAAGTTCAAGATCCGCCGCCGGGGCGCCCTACGGGGGCGGCGGAACCATCCTCTCACTTATACTGACGCTGGACGCTCCCGGGGCTTCGCCCCGCCGCTGCGGCGACCCCAACGGGATAAACTTGGACTGTCGAGTGCACGTCATCCTCTGGAAAATCGACAGAACAAATTCAAGATCCGCCGCCGGGGCGCCCTACGGGGGCGGCGGAACCATCCTATTTGTAACCCGCGGGTCCGCACGCATGTGACAGGGCAGGCTGTCTGCCCCTGGGATAGTAAGAGCCTCCGACGGGGTGGTGTTACCGGTCCTTTTCCCGGGCGCCGGGCAGGAACACCTTGTGATAATACCTGCATTCTTCCCTGATCGGGCAGCCGGGGCATTTCGGCGCCCGTGCGGTGCAGACCGCCCTCCCGTGCGATATCAGGATGTCGGTAAGCATTCCCCAGCGGTCCCGGGGAAAGAGGGCGATCAGGTCCCGCTCTATCCCCGCCGGGTCGCTGTGGTCTGAAAACCCGATCCTTTGCGCGAGCCGGCGCACATGAGTATCCACCGCAACGCCTTCGTTCATGCCGAATGCGTGGTCGAGCACGATATTGGCGGTCTTTCTCCCCACCCCGGGAATGGTGAGCAGCTCCTCCATGGTATCCGGGACCTCCCCGGAGAACCCGTCCCGGAGGGTCTTCGCCGCCCCGATGATGTGCCGGGCTTTCGCGTGGTAGAAGCCCGTGGAATGGATGATCTCCTCCACATCACCCTGTTCCGCCGAGGCGAGGGCTTCGGGGGTGGGGAAGCGCCTGAAGAGCTCCCCGCTGACCTTGTCCACCGATGCATCGGTGGTCTGGGCGGAGAGGATAGTGAGGATCAGGATCCTGAAAGGAGAGGCCCGGTGCCGGGGATTGTCCCTGGCGGAAGGGTATGCCGCGAGAAGAACGCGATATATCCGGTCTGCGGTTGCGTGATCCATGGGTGCCCGCCGGGGGAAAAGATGTTTGTTTCGCGATCCGATGATGGGGTAGGGCAGATTCGAACTGCCGTCAAAGCGTCCCAAACGCTCTAGGATGGACCAGGCTACCCTACTACCCCGGGAGAGATATAGTATGGGGCAGGGATCTCAAAATACCTGCCGACCGGAGGTCCTTCAGGTCTTCAGCGGGAGGGGGTTTCCGCCGTCCCTGATGACGACCGTTCCCTTCAGGCGCCCCTCGAGCAATGCGGCGGCGAGGTTCCCGGGCTCGCGCCCGTCCACGACCACCATGGGGATCCCGCTCCGCTGCACCACCTTCACCGCGACCATGTCCATGACCGTGTTGGAACCCGCACAGAGAGAGTCCCCGCTCACGATCTGCATCAGGTCATCGGCGGTCATTGACTCGAAACGGATTGCGTCGGGATCCTTCTTCGGGTCCGCGCTGTAAATGCCGTCGATGGAGGTGACGTTCACCAGCAGGTCGGCCCGTACCCGTTCCGCGAGGACCGCCGCCACCGCGTCGGTCGTCTGCGCCGGGGTGATCCCTCCCATGACCACGATCTTCCCGGTCGAAACACCGGCTGCCATGGCCTCGGTCTGGGATTCTGCGACCGCCGGAAATGCGGAGTCCCCGAGGGCGCTCACCAGGAGGAGGGCGTTCAACCGGGTGACCCGGATCCCGATCTCGTCGCAGGTCGCCTCGTCCACTCCTGCCTGCCGGGCGACCCCGATATACCGGCGGGCCTCGCCGCCGCCGCCCACCACGATATAAACCTGCATCTTCTCCGCCAGCCGGCGGAGCACGGGGAGGTACCCGGCGAGCCGGTTCTCTTCCAGCGTGGGGAAGAGGATCGATCCCCCCAGGGAGAGGACAACGCGTGTCATTATTCCATTCATTTCACGAAAGTCCACATATACCTAATTGAACCCCGGTGCGGACAGGAGCAGGCGGGTGTGTTCATTCGATGAGGGCGGAAGGGATCCGATATCCGTAACGAATTGCAGTATCCGTGAAAAACAGATACCGGGCGGCAATCGGGAGGATCGATACCCGCAAGATCGGTATTATTAATCCCCACGCCCACACCCTCGTATCATGCTTCGCTGCCCTGTGTGCGGGAGCACCACCATTTATCCGGTGACCGGAGGCGTATTCGGGCAGATCTACCGGTGCAAGGAATGCGGGTACCGGGGGTCTTTTGTCCTGGAGACCGAAGACGAAGATCACGAAAAAGGCCCGGACACAGACTCCCGTGAGACAAAGCCCGGGAAAGAGTCCGACCGTGGACCGGATACGGACGAAGGGTAAGGGTACCTTTATCAGCGTGATCCGATATTCAATGGAGTGATCACCATGCACGAGGCCCTTCAATACGAGAAGACGGAAGACCGGAAGGTGAAATGCTCGCTCTGCGCCCACCGGTGCCTGATAAAGGAAGGGAGCCACGGCATCTGCGGGGTACGGCTGAACCGCGAAGGGGTCCTCTATGCGGCGACCTACGGGAGGGTGAGTGCCGAAGCGGTCGATCCTATCGAGAAGAAACCCCTGTACCACTTCCTGCCCGGCACCCTCTCCTACTCGCTCGGAAGCGTCGGCTGCAATTTCCATTGCGAACACTGCCAGAACTGGCACATTTCCCGGGCGGGAGTCGACACCATGGGCCTCATGGACCTTGCCCCGGGGACCGGGGTCTCCCGGGCAAAGGAGAGGGGCTGCGCGAGCATCGCGTGGACCTACAACGAGCCCACCATATGGCACGAATACGCCCTCGACATGGGGACCCTCGCCCGGAAGGAAGGGCTTGGCACAGTGTACGTGACCAATGGGTACATCACCGAGGAGGCGCTCACGGAGCTCTCTCCCATGCTGAACGCATTCCGGGTGGACATCAAGGCCTTCACCGATGAATTTTACAAAAAGACCTGCGGAGCGAGACTCCAGCCGGTACTCGATGCGAGCGTGAAGGCCAGGGAACTCGGGATGCACATCGAGGTGGTCCACCTGGTAATCCCGGGATTGAACGACGACCCGGAAGAGTCGAAAGCGATGATTCGCTGGATCATAGACAACCTCGGCCCGGAGACGCCGCTCCATATCACCCGCTTCCATCCCGACTACAAGATGACGGACCGCGGGCCGACACCTGTGCAGACGCTCGAAAAGATCTACCGGATGGCCCGGGAGATGGGGCTCATGTACCCCTACCTCGGCAACGTCTTCCAGCACCGCGGGGAGAACACCTATTGTCCGGAATGCGGGGAACTGTTGATCGAGCGTTCCGGGTTCGCAGCACGCATCCGGAACCTCAAGGACCACCGGTGCCAGAAATGCGGCCACGAAATCCCGTATGTCTCCCATGTCTGAGCACAGGGAACCCTCCGCACGTTTCATCGTCGACCGGATGCTGGGGACGCTCTGCCGTTACCTACGGCTCATGGGATACGACACCGCGAGCGCGAACGCGTATGCAGAGGGAAACCGGAGAGAAGACACCCTGCTCCTCCTCCGGGCCCGGGAAGAACAGCGGCTCCTCCTCACCCGTGACAGGGAACTCGCGAGGAGGGGTGGGGACCAGGCGGTGCTGATCACCGGGGAAGACGTGATGGCCCAACTCAGGCAACTGGTAAGTGCCGGCGTGATCGTCCCCGCCATCCGGCTCAACCGGTGTTCGATATGCAACGAGTACCTCCGTCCCGCGAGCGCGGACGAGGTGAGCTCCGCGTCGTACGCCCCGCGGAAACGGGAACACCTCGACTTTTACTGGTGCCGGAGGTGCCGCAAGCTCTACTGGCTGGGAAGTCACGGGAAAAACCTCGAAAAGAGGTTGAAAGACGGGCTGTCGGGAGAATGAGCAATCAAGACAGTTCGCCTGGAAACCAAGCCCTCCAGGGACATGCCCGGGAGTGTCGATAACACCTTGTGCCGAGGTTGACCGGGAAATAAGAAAAAGAAAAGTTTTTGAGTTATTTTACCTCGATACCGAGTTCTTCAGGAGGTTTCCACCTCAGTGGTGAGGGCGTTCCTCTTCTTCCAGATCAGGTCTTTGCCCTCGAAATGGAACCCCTGGAGATGCAGGATCCTGATATCTTCCGGAAGCACGGAGGAATCCGATCCTCCGGCGACGATAAGGACCTTGTCAGGGCGGGCGACGCCGGGTATCGGGTGGCTGGCGCTCATGGAATCCATCAGTCCGGCGTCGGAGGCGGGGATTTTCTTGTCGAACGAGACCAGCACGTACGCCCCTTCGGAGCGGCCGAGGATCCGGCGGCTGACCACGAACATCTCCTTACCCCTGATGTCCTCCGCATGGCGGTACTGCCAGCCGTCAACCGTCGGGTACTTGTTCTTCACTGCCCTCCGGGCAAAATCATGCATCACGTCTTCGGATGATCCCATAGTACATCAGGGCAATATTACGCCGCGGTGATAAAAGGATTTCGAATCCCCGGGAATACCTTCAGATTTGTGAGCGGATCCGGTTAATTTACCGGAAAAGTATAATTCTCCGGATTCGTATTGTTATGAGAAACCCCGGAAGATCAGGGGTCAGGGTGAAGTGTCGGGCCATGCCGAACGGACCTCCTCCGGAACAACGCACCGGTGCTCTCGAAGAGTCTCCTGCATTGTTCATCAACCGCGAACTCTCCTGGATCGAGTTCAACCGCCATGTACTCGAAGAGGCGAAGGACACCTCGCACCCGCTCCTCGAACGGGTCAAGTTCCTGGCCATTTTTTCCAATAACCTCGACGAGTTCTTCATGATCCGGGTCTCCGGTCTCCAGCGGCAGGTGGAGAGGGGGGTCCGGGAGCTCCCCCCGGACGGGATGAGCCCGTCGCGGCAGCTCGAGGCGGTCAAGGAGACTCTTGCGCCACTCCTCGAACAGCAGTCGGTTCTCTGGAAAGACGACCTGGTCCCCGCCCTCGGGGAGGCAGGCATCCGTATATGCCTCTATCACGACCTCGATTCCATCGGAAAGATGGCGATGAGGGACTATTTTATCCGGGAGATATTCCCGGTCCTTACCCCGCTTGCCTTCGACAAGAGTCACCCGTTTCCCTTCATCTCGAACCTCTCCCTCAACCTCGCGGCCGTGGTGCGGGACAATGAGACCGGGGAGGAGCACTTTGCGAGAGTCAAAATCCCCGCCAGCCTCTTCTCCCGTCTGATGAAAGTACCCGGCGCGGACGAACGGGGGGGCCGGGAGACCAGGATATTCTTAGAAGATCTCATATCCGCGAATCTCGACCTGCTCTTCCCCGGTCTCGAGGTGGTGGCATCGTATCCTTTCAGGGTCACCCGTGATGCGGACCTGGAGATCGAGGAGGACGAAGCCTCTGATCTTCTCACCGCGGTCGAGGAGAGCGTCGAACTCCGGAGGGTCGGCTCCCCGGTGAGGGTGGAGGTCACCCCCGATATGCCCGGGCCCATCTGTGCCATGATGGCGAAGATGCTCGGGATCTCCCAGTCCTGTTTTTACCGGCAGCGTGCCCCCCTGGGTATGGCCGACCTGATGGCCCTCCTCTCGATCGACCGGCCGGACTTAAAGGACGTTCCCTTCACTCCTTCCGTTCCTGCGGCGGTGGAACAGGAAGACCGGATCTTTTCCGGGTTACGGGGAAAGGACCTGCTCCTCTTCCATCCCTACGAGAGCTTCTCCCCGGTGATCGCCTTCCTCCGCCAGGCGGCGAGGGACGAGGACGTGCTCGCGATCAAGATAACTCTCTACCGGGTCGGCCCGAACTCCCCGATTGTCGATGCGCTTCTCGAAGCGAGGGAGAACGGGAAAGCCGTGGCAGCTCTTATCGAACTGAAAGCGCGCTTTGACGAGGAAAACAATATCGGCTGGGCCCGGGCGCTCGAACGGGCCGGTGTGCACGTGGTCTACGGGCTGGTGGGCCTGAAGGTCCACGCAAAAGTGTGTATGGTGGTGCGCCGGGAGAAGCAGGGAATCGTCCGCTATATGCACATGGGCACCGGCAACTACAATGCCTCCAGCGCCAGGGTCTATACCGACCTGGGGCTCTTTTCCACGGACCCGGTGATCGGGGCGGACGTCGCGGACCTCTTCAACTCTCTCACCGGGTGCGCCAGGATCAGGAAATACCGGAAACTCCTGGTGGCGCCGCTGACCATACGAAGCGAGATCATCGCGAGGATCGAGAGGGAGATCCTCCGCCACCGGAGCAGCGGGGACGGGTGCATCGTCTTCAAGATGAACGCCCTGGTCGACCGGGAATGCATCATGGCCCTCTACCGGGCCTCCTGTGAAGGGGTGCGGGTGGTGCTCCAGGTGAGAGGAATCTGCTGCCTCCGCCCGGGCATCCCCGGGGTCTCCGAGAACATTACGGTCACCAGCATCGTGGGGAGGTTCCTGGAGCACGCCAGGGTCTATTACTTCAGGAACGGCGGCGATGAAGAGGTCTTCCTGGGGAGCGCCGACCTCATGCCGAGGAACCTCGACCGGAGAGTGGAGGTGCTCTTCCCGGTTGAAGACCCCCACATACGGCGGGCGATCGCGGATACCCTCATTCCCGTGCACCTCAGGGATACCACTAAGGCCCGGAGGCTCCTTCCTGACGGAACGTACGTCCGTGTGGAGACCGGACCCGGGGAAACGGCATGCAATGCGCAGAAGTGGTGCATACAACACCGGGGGTCCTGGCAGGATGAGCGCGGCGTCTGACCGGCGGGCGGGAAAGAGGCCCGGGTTCTGTACCTACGGGGAACAATACCTTCTTCGGCTGCTTCCCGCATTCTCAGGCGAGATCGCGGGGGTGAGAGAGGGTGCGGATATCGAACCGGTCCACCGCATGAGGGTCGCCTCCCGGCGTTTGCGGGCCGCACTCCCACTTTTTTCCCCGTGCATCCCGGAGAAAAAGTACAAACGATGGTTTTCCGAGGTGCGGCGGGTCACCAGGGCGCTCGGAAGGGCGCGGGATCTCGACGTACAGATCGAATTTCTCATGCAGTTCCGTAAAGGTCACGAACAGGCGGAGAGTTCTCCCGGAAGAGGCGGGTCAACGGAGACGGCGAGTCACCGGGGTTCAGGGCTCGACCGGCTGATCGAGACCCTGCAGGCCGAAAGAGATGCCCTCCAGCCCGAAGTATGCCGCCGGCTCGACGAGCTGGAAGAGTCCCGCGTGATCGGGGAGATGGAGGACCGCTTCGCGACTCCGGGGGAAACTATCGGGAAGAGGGGTGGAAAAAAGAAAAATATCTACTCCACGGCGTACCGCGAGATCACCCGGCACCTCGGGGTGCTGCTCGCGTTCGAACCCTGGGTCTTCGTCGAGGATGCGGTCGAAGAGCAGCACAGGATGCGCATCGCCGCGAAACAACTGCGGTATACCCTGGAGATATTCGCCCCGCTCTACGGGACCGGCCTCAGGGAGTCAATCCGTGGCGTGAAACGCGTCCAGGAGCTCCTGGGGGGGATCCATGACTGCGACGTGTGGATCTCCACCCTTCCGGAATTCATGGAGAAGGAAGGAAACCGGACGGGAGATCGGGCCCTCCTGCCGGATTTCCCTGAATACCCCGGCACCGGTATCGCGTATCTTCTGGAGAACAGGAAGCGTGAACGACAGAAACTCTATGAAGAATTCGTTGCGTACTGGAAGAGTATCCGGCTCGAACGGGTCCTGGAAGAGATACCTGTCGTTCTTTCACGATTCCCGGAAAGATAACGACGAATCACCTGCAGGTTACCCGGAGGAGTTGTACTGGGTGAGTGGAACAAAATATTGAAATAATTCCTCCCTATGACCTCCGGGGACTCCCTTTCGATGACCCGGTGTAGTTCCATACCGTGGTCCTGGAACAGGCCAGGATGTGTAGTTCGCTAGCTGAACCTGTACCTTGACGGGAATTTGAAGTTCCATACTGTGATCCTGGAACAGGCCAGGATGTGTAGTTCGCTAGCTGAACCTGTACCTTGACGGGAATTTGAAGTTCCATACTGTGATCCTGGAACAGGCCGGGATATGTAGTTCGATAGCTGATCCTGTAACAGGCCGGGTATGTGTAGTCCGTTACCGCGATCCGGCTCCAGAACGGGAATGAACGTGTCCCGCCCCCTCGCGAACGGTGCAGTTTCGCCCTCCCCTCTGAAGGTATAAGAGGAGAGAGCCCCTATTTCTCCCTGAATGGGAATCCACCGGGAAGTGACCGCCAGATGATCGTGATGGGTATAGACCCGGGGCTGGCGATTACGGGGTACGGCGTCCTTGAAAAGAACGGTAACCGGGTAGTGCCCCTCGATTATGATTCCATCGTGACTTCCGCGAAGACCATGACCCCTGCGGAACGACTGGAGACGATCCATCTCCGGGTCGGGGATCTCCTCGATCGGTACCGACCTTCGCACCTGGCCATCGAGAAGCTCTTCTTCTCCCGGAACGTCACCTCGGCGATGGGGGTCTCCGAGGTGCGGGGAGTGATCATCCTCGCCGCACAGCAACGGGGCGTGCCGGTGAGCGAATATACCCCCACCCAGGTGAAGATGGCGATCACGGGCTCGGGGAAGGCGGACAAGCTGCAGATGCAGGAGATGATACGGCGGCTGCTCGGCCTTTCAGAAATCCCGAAGCCCGACGACGTCGCCGACGGACTCTCTGTGGCCCTGTGCCATATCCACGTGTTGAGGTAGGGAGGTGAAGGGATACGATCGCACAGCTGAACGGTGAAGTGGTGAGGACGGGGGAAGGTTATGCGATCATCCGGGTCGGCGGGATTGGGTTCCACGTCGCCATGCCTGCACCCGAACTCGAGGAGGTCTCCCGGAGAAAGGAAGAGGTCACCGTCCTCACCCACCTGGTGGTAAGGGAAGACGGCCTGTTCCTCTACGGCTTCCTGCACCAGAGCACGCTGGAGATGTTCCGGATGTTGATCGGGGTGAACCGGGTGGGCCCCGCGCTGGCGATGAACATCCTTTCAAGGGTGAGCATCCCCGACTTTACCGCGGCCGTGCTGGGGGATGACGAGAAAGTGCTCACCCGGGTCCCGGGAATCGGCCAGAAGAACGCCAAAAGGCTTATCCTCGAGCTGAAAGACCGGATGCAGAAGAAGGCCGGGGTGCCCGCCGGAGCCCCCGTTCCCGCCCAGCAGGTGCGGCACGATGCGGTGAGTGCGCTGATTGCCCTGGGATTCGGGGAGAAGGAGTCGTACGCCGCGGTGGAGAGCGCCCTTTCCGGCGGTCGCGACCTTCCGGTGCAGACGGTGATCAAAGCGGCCCTGTCGGTGCTGAAAGAGCGGTGAGCGATGGATAAGGCGAGGATCGTGTCCGGGGACCAGGAAGGGGAGGAGAGTTTTGAGGGCACCATCCGCCCCCCCACGTTCGACCAGTTCATCGGGCAGGACACGCTCAAGGAGAGCCTGAAGATCGCGATCGGTGCGGCGAAGATGCGGGGAGAGCCGCTCGACCACATCCTCTTCTCAGGTCCGCCGGGTCTTGGAAAGACCACGCTCGCCAACCTCGTCGCCCACGAGATGGGAGTCGAGATCCAGAGCACCAGCGGGCCGGTCCTCGAAAAGCCCGGGGACCTCGCGGCGATCCTGACCACGCTCAACCGCGGGGACGTGCTCTTCATCGACGAGATCCACCGGCTCCACGTGGTGATCGAGGAGCTGCTCTACCCGGCCATGGAGGACTTCGAGATCGACGTGATGATCGGGGAAGGTCCAAGCGCCCGGTCGATCAAGCTCACCCTCGAGCGGTTCACCCTCATCGGTGCCACTACCAGGATAGGGCTCCTCGGTTCGCCGTTCCGCGACCGGTTCGGCATGGTCGCGAGGCTGAACCTCTACGGTGCCGAAGACCTCGCGGCTATCGTCAGGAGGAGCGCCGGCCTGATGGGGATTACCATCACCCCCGACGGGTCCGCCGAGATCGCGAAAAGGTCCAGGGGGACGCCCCGGATCGCGAACCGGCTGCTTCGAAGGGTGGAAGACTTTGCCCTGGTAAAGGGGAACGGGACCATCGACCGCGAGACCGCCGACCAGGCTTTACACCTCCTCGGGATCGATCATCTGGGACTCGACGAGGTGGACAGGAGGATCCTGCACGTTATCATGGATGACTTCTCCGGCGGCCCGGTGGGGTTGAAGACCATCGCGATCTCCGTGGGAGAGGACACGAGGACCATCGAGGAGGTGTACGAACCCTACCTGATCCAGATCGGCTTTCTGAAGAGGACCCCCCAGGGGAGGGAAACGACTCCTGCGGCATCGGGACACTTCCACCGGCAGTGGTTCGGCTGAACTATTTTCTCTCTTATTTGACGTTTTTTTGGGGAAAAGTTATAAACTCATAAGGTTATTATTGAAAATAGAGAATAATTTGACCTGATCCGTTCAGGGAAGGACACAGTGTATGTGGAATCGATATCTGGCACTATTCCTCGTATGCATGATCGTGCTGGTCGGGTGTGCGTCCGGCTCGGGGGAGGGTGTGGTCCGGGGCGGGGACTGCACCATTCCTGCACCTGGGGAATCGGCGAGTTGTACCCTTGCCATGGACACCGTGAGCCGGGGGCTCTCGGAGTACGATATCACCGTAACGATCGAGGACCCGGGCGTTGCGGAGATCACCGGTATCCAGTTCCCGTCCTGGGCCGGGCTGAACTCAAGGGGAAAAACTCCGACAGCGACCCTGACGCTTAAAGGGGCCGATTCCGGGAACAAGATCCGGCAGGGAGACAGGAACGTGGTCCTGGCCACGATCACCCTGCGGGGAATTGCCGACGGGACCACCCGGCTTAAAGTGACCGTCAACAGGATGAAGGACGATGCCGGTGCGGTGTACACTGCCACCGCCGCAGACGGAACGGTGAAGGTCGGGTCCGGGGTCGGAAAGACCCCCGCAAACGACATTCCCGGAGGAGTCGTCCCGTTCGTCACCTTCCCGACTCCCACACCTGCCCCAACCGAGGATTCCGCCTCGGAATACGAATCTGCCGATCAGGCCCGGTACACGATACCGCCCACAACCATCCCTACACTCACAGAGGGCGGTCTGTACATCGATTCAATCCCGCAGGGGGCAGTGATTTACCTCGACGGCGAGTCCGCGGGAACGACTCCCCTCCTTCTGGACCATATCTCCACCGGGGACCATGCGCTCACGCTCTCCAAGGAGGGTTTCGTTGACCTGGTGTACGGAGTAGTCCGGGTGAAGGCAGGGGAGGTGACAAGGATCACCGGCATCGGTCTCACCCCGGTCTCCGTGACCGGGACGATCACCATCGATTCCGTCCCCCGGGGGGCGGAAATCCGCCTTAACGGTGTATATTACGGGGCAACACCCCTGATGGTATCCCTGGACGAGGGCGTGTATCCCGTCGAACTGACCTGTCCCGGGTACCAGCCCTACCATGGCGAAGTGCGCGTGGTCGCGAACGAGGCCCGCCGACCGGCGGCGATATCTCTTCTCCCCCTGCCCCTGTACACCGTTTCGATATCGACCGAGGGCGAGGGAGACGTGAGCCCGGATGGCAACGTGCAGGTGGTTGAAGGCGGCGATCTCACCCTCGTGATCGCTCCGGGGACAGGGAGCCGGGTTGATGACGTCCTTCTCGATGGCGATTCCGTGGGCCCGGTCGCGGAGTATACCCTTCGCGACCTACAGGCAGATCACCGCATCAATGTCCGTTTCGTTCCCATCCCGGCGGAGCGGCAGCCGGACGGGGAGATGACCCCGGTCCCGGCCGGGCCGGACGAGGAATTCGTCCCCGTCGCTGAATTTAATGCGAATACCACCGGCGGCGCGGCCCCGCTCACCGTGGCTTTTGAGGCGGCAGGCGGGCCCGAGATCAGGGCGTGGAACTGGCGGTTCGGGGACGGATCGGTCTCCACGGGCCAGTCTGTGGTCCATACCTACGGGGAACCCGGGAACTACTCGGTCTCGCTGGTGATATCCTGCGGGCAGGGTGTGACCAACCAGAGCCCGGAACTGGAAATCGAGGTCTTGCCCGTGCTTCCCACGGTTGAAGCGAATTTCTCGTCGAACATCACCGAGGGACCGGCCCCCCTCGCGGTAGAGTTTTCCGACCTCTCGCAGGGTGCGGAACGGCGGCTCTGGGAGTTCGGTGACGGGGAAAATTCCACGGAGAAGCGCCCGGTCCATGTATTCGGCGAGCCGGGGACGTACGGCGTGAATCTCACCGTGTGGAACGGTACCGTGAATGACACGCTCGCGGTCCCCGACTGCATTACGGTGTATCCGCGACCTGTCGGAGGGGATGTGGGATACTATACCGTGTATTGCAATGTCGAGAACGCCTCGGTCCTGATGGACGGAATCGTCATGGGGCGCATCAACGGAGGCAATCTCACGGTCCCGGTATACGTGACCGGCACACCCTACCGGAACCTCCAGATCGATGCGGAAGGATACAAGCCGTATAAGGGCTCCCTGAAACAGTATCCTTCGGCGGGCCAGACGGTCGAGGTCTACGTCACCATGATCCCCCTGTTCCCTTACGATCTCGCATTCGGGTCGAAAGTATTCAAAATATAGTTTATTTTCGATTTGTTGGATTCTTCCGCCTCCATCACGTAATGCGAACTCATAATTACCCTTTGAAAAATATCCTGCCAGGATTATCAAAGAGGTCTTACTTTTCTTTGTTTGACGCTCCAGGGGCTGCGCCCCGCCGCTGCGGCGCCCCTACAGGATATGCCTTGACTGTCATAGGTCAGGATTTTTTTTGTGTATCAGCGATATCAGCCAGGTTTAAACATTTATCGGAGATATCATGCCGGGGCTGCCGTTTGGGCGACCCCAATGGGGATAGAATTTATACTGTTGGATGGAAAAGGAATTTCACTAGAATAGTCCCTGAACCGCCGCCGGGGCGCCCTTTGGGGGCGGCGGAACCATCTTGTTGATATTTACGGCACAGAATAGGAGGATGCTCCCAGGGGCTGTCGCCCCTGCCGCTGGGCGAACCCCAATGGGATAGAACCTGAATCGTCGGATGAACCCGACCCTGCTGAAATTATAGCGAAGTGCTATCCTGAAAATATTTCACGAGAACAGTCCCTGAACCGCCGCCGGGGCGCTCTTCGGGGACGGCGGAACCATCTTGTTGATATTTACGGCACAGAATAGGAGACGATCCCGGGGGCGTTACGCCCGCCGTCGGGCGGAGTCCGGAAGGAATCAATTTCACCCACTTTCATTGCGACCCATCCACCTGCGTCGGCGCTTTTTTGGTACTGTACCCAAAATATTTTTGAGCACGCCCGACCTCTACTCATGGGATTATGGCATTCACAGGGCTCGAGCTGACCCCGAAAAAGGTTGAGTACCTGAAGTGTATCGCCGGGAAAGGAGACGTGGTAAAGACCTCGGAGCTGGCCACCGCGCTCGGGGTCGACCCCTCGACGGTCACGAAAACACTCCAGGAACTTGAGGAGATCGGGCTCATCGCCCGTGAGCCCTACCACGGGGTGGTCCTCACCCCGTACGGGAGGGAATACGGGGAATTCATCCTCCGGCGCCACCGTATCCTGGGCCTCATCCTTTCCCATTACGGGCTGTCGGACGAGGAGGCATGCCAGGAAGCCTCCCGTATGGAGTGCTATGCCTCGCGGGAGGCGATCGACAAGATGTGCCGGGCGATGGGCCATCCGACCGTCGGGATATGCGGGAAGATCACCCACGGGCCGCTGTGCATGGGAGATGACTGAATGGGGGTCCGAATGTTTGGGAGAGTACCAAACATATCCGGGAGAGGTCCGGAAGCGCGGTCCCCGGGGAGGAACCTGCCGGTGGGAATCGCAGGATGTGTGTTCCTGCTGGTCGTGTGTGCGCTCCTCGCCGCCGGGTGCACCCAGCCGGCCGGAGTGACCGGAGCGGAGCCCCTGAAGGTCGCGGTCACCCTTCCTCCGCAGGCCGAGATGGTGAGGGAAGTGGGAGGCGACCACGTGACGGTACAGATCGTGGTCCCCCCGGGGGCGGATCCCCATACGTTCGAGCCCACGGCCGGGGAGATCGTCCGGCTGAGCGACAGCACGCTCTACTTCCGTGTCGGCCCCGGCCTCCTTCCTTTCGAGGACGTCCTCGTCGACAGGCTCCGGGAGATCGAGCCCGGGATCAGGGTGATCGATTCTTCGGAAGGGATCGCCCTGCTTGCAGGGACCGATCCCGATGAACGGGGAGCCCCGGACCCCCACATCTGGCTCTCGCTCAGGAACGCGGAGATAATGACCGCCCACGTCAGGGACGCACTCATAGAGGCCGACCCTGCCCATGCAGACGAGTACCGGGCAAACAGCGACGATTATATCTCCCGGCTCCACGAGACCGACGGGCAGATCCGACAGGTCCTTGCCGGGAGCGGGGTGCATGATATCCTGGTTACGCACCCGTCGTGGGGCTATTTCACGAGAGATTATGGGATTACCCAGGTGGCGATCGGCGAGGAAGGAAAAGAGCCTACTGCACGCGAACTGGAGTACCTGGTAAACCTGGCCGAGACGGAGAATATCCGGGTCATCTTCGCCGAGCCCGAGTTCTCGATCCGCGGTGCCCAGGTCCTTGCCGAAGAGATCAACGGGACGGTCGTGCTGGTCGATCCCCTTTCGGAGGAATACCTTGAGAACATGCGCAGGGTCGCGGCGGCATTTGCCGGGGAGGACACAACTTCATGAGTCAGCCGGCAATCGAGATCAGGGATGTTTCGTATTCAAAGAACGGGAGGGAGATTCTCTCGCACGTGGACCTGGTGGTGGACCGCGGGGATTTCTATGCAATAATCGGGCCCAACGGAGGGGGGAAGACCACGCTGCTCCGGATCATGCTCGGTCTGCTCGCTCCCGACACCGGCGCCGTTGCGGTGTTCGGCCGCCCTCCCCGTGAGGTACGGGAACTCATCGGGTATGTCCCCCAGTTCAAGACCTTCGACTTCTCCTACCCTATCACGGTGAGGGAGATGATCCGCTCGGGCCTCATGGGCCATGGGAGGGGGGTATCCAGGAGGATCGGCCCTGATCAGGAGCAGGAAGTCGACCGGGTGATGGAAGACCTGGGACTCTCCGGGCTTGCTTCGCAGCAGGTCGGGAGGTTGTCGGGAGGTGAGCAGCAGCGGGCGATCGTCGCCAGGGCGCTGGTGGGAGACCCGGACCTGCTCATCCTCGACGAACCGACCGTGTACGTGGACGCTCCTACCGAACTCCAGTTCCTCGACCTGCTGGACGTGCTCCGGAAGACCAAGACCCTGGTGATGGTGACCCATGATATCGGGGTCCTTCCCGCTCATGTGACCAGGATCGCCTGCCTCAATCATAGTATCTTCACCCACGGGGGGGCGGAGATCACCGATGAGATGCTCGCGTTCGGGTACGGGTGCCCGGTGGACCTGATCGCCCACGGGGTCCCCCACCGGGTGCTCAGGGACCACCCGCACGAAGGAGATGAGGAGTGATGCCCACGATCGCCGGTTGCAGGAGTTCGTCGGATCGGATCATCCCCGGTGTCCCCCGCCGGGTCCTCCGGTACACCCTTTATCGGGGAGGTGATGAATAATGTTCGAGATCCTCGGCTACGAATTCTTCAGGAACGCGCTTCTTGCAGGGCTGCTCGCAAGCATCGCCTGCGGCATCATCGGTTCCTACGTGGTGGTGAAACGGATGGTGGCCCTCTCCGGGGGGATTTCCCATGCGGCATTCGGGGGTATCGGCCTCGGATATTACCTGGGGTTCGACCCGATCCTGGGTGCGGTGGGGTTCGCCCTCGCGGTCTCGACCGGGATCGGGATTTTACGGGAGAAGGCGGTGCAGAACCTCGATACGCTCATCGGCGCCGTCTGGGCGGCGGGGATGGCGCTCGGTATCCTCTTCATATCCCTCACCCCCGGGTACGCGCCCGACCTGTTCTCTTACCTGTTTGGGAATATCCTGCTCGTGCCGCAGGGGGACCTGCTCCTGATGGGTGTCCTTGCAATGGTGATCATAGGCGCCGTCATCATCGTGTATTCCCCGCTTCTTGCGGTCACCTTCGACGAGGAGTACGCCCGGGTGATGAACCTCCCGGTAACCGCCCTGATGCTCCTCCTCCTGTGCCTGACCGCCCTCACCGTCGTGATGCTCATCCGGGTGGTGGGAATAATCCTGGTGATAGCCCTGCTTACCCTTCCGGCCGCCATCGCCCGAGAATACGCGGGCGAGATGAAGCGGATGATGGTCATCGCCGTGGCGGGGGGGATGATCTTCACCTTCTCCGGGATATGGCTCTCGTATCTTTTCGACATTCCCTCCGGGGCGACCATCATACTGGTGAGCGTCGCGGTATACCTCGCGGTCCTCGGAGAACGAAGGCTGGGACTGATCGGGCGCAATGCCCGGTCCGGGTAAAAATTTTCGGGTTTCACCCCGATCCCGAGGCTGACCCGGATCCCGGGGACTTTTCCAGCACATATCCCATGGAGACCGAGATAACCGGTATGACCAGGTAACGGATCCCGATCTGGGCGAAGTACGCCGATACGTCCATCCCGCTCATTGGCAGGAGGATCAGCCCGTCCATGACCCAGTTGATCACCGGCCAGGTGAACCCGATCAGGATTCCTTCCATGAGATAGCCCTCCCTGATTCGGAGGAAGAGCCACACCATCAGGAGGGTTCCGACTACGGACCCGACCACGATCATGATGCTCTTGAAGAGGAACACGTCGACGAGAAGGGTTCCCTGGACCGAATAGAACGGGATCGAGACCAGGAAAGGAATAAGCCAGCTCAAAAAACCGAAGAACAGGAGAAGCGCATAACGGGAATGTTTCATTGTCTGCTCGGATAGATGTCACGTTCCTCCAAGATATACCCGGCGATGCATTTTAAAGGACTCCGGCCGGCGAATGAAAATGGAGATCAACGGGCACCCCGGTGTCGTGGGTTGCTTTTCCGCGGGTCCTTAGTGCCTCAGACCGGGAATTCGGTTACTGTTTCCCGGAATGATCGAGAAGGGGAGGGACGGGCCGGGCCGTACCGCACTCGGCCAGCTCCCCGAGGTCGATCTTTCGTACAACGGGAACCAGCCGCCGTCCGAAGACCCGGGAGAAGTTCTCGACCTCGTTCTCGACCCCCCAGATCTCCAGCTGGCAGTCTTCGACGGCCGCGATCTCCAGCCGGACCTCGTTGTTCCGGTTTGCCTTCATGAACCGCACGTGGTGCACCAGGCCTGCGTGACTCCGGTCGAGGCTCTCTGCCATGCGCAGGAAAAGGGAGAGCATCTTCACCGTAGCCCTCGTACCCTTCCCAAGCTCGGTCGTCTCCAGGGCCTTCTTCTTCGGCGGCTTCTTCCGGTGAAACCGGGCGATGTAGGCCATGACCGAGATCTCTTTCTGGTCGAATCCGAGGAGCTCGGCGTTCCGGATAAGGTAGTAGGAATGCGCATGATGATTGTTGTAGGAGATGAACGACCCGATATCGTGGAGGAAGGTCGCATACAGGAGAAGTTCCCGCTCCTCCTCGCCCAGGGAGTGGATCCCCGTATCCCGGGCGGAATCGAAGAGGTCAAGCGCGAGCCGGGCGACGGCCCGGGCGTGGTGCTCGTTGATCCCGCAGGACCGTCCCAGCTGGAGGACGCTCCGCTCCCTTACGGTGAGCGTCCCGAGAAGGGGGAAGTCGTCGAGCCGGGAGAGGTAGTCGGTGAGGAGGCCGTCCTGCAGGCCCCTGCTCGTGACCTGCATACTCCCGAGTTTCAGTTCCTCCATCAGGGTCTCGAGGATGGCGGCCCCGCAGACGATGATGTCGGCACGCTCCGGATTGATACCCGGGACTTTCCGGCGGTCATCCAGAGACAGCGAGCAGAGAAGGTTCGCCACCCGCGAGAGTTCCGACCGTGAAATTTCTGTTCCCTGCCCGTTTTTCGTTCCTTCTGCGGTACGCGCCGCGATCTCCGCCAGGTTCTGTGCGGTCCCCGAGCTGGCGAGGGTGAGGTCGATCTGGTATTTTCGTAGTTCCTGGACCGGCCTTACCATCTCGTTCTTCACGTGCTGCCGGATTCGCTCGTATTCTTTCCGGGATACGCTCTTCTCCGTCCCTCCCGGGAAAAAGAGGTTTGTGAGCCGGATTGACCCGAGTTTCAGGCTTTCCAGGTAAAGGTACCCGGACCTGGTCCCGAGCGCGATCTCGGTGCTCCCCCCTCCGACGTCCACGAGCAGGGCGAGGCGGTCGTCAAGATGGGTTCCGCTGACCACTCCCTCATAGATAAGGCGTGCTTCCTCCCTCCCGGAGATGACCCTGACGTCCAGCCCCGACTCGTGCCGGAGGCGCGAGAGGAGAATGTTCTGGTTCCGCGCTTCCCTGGTGGCCGAGGTCGCCACCGCGAGATACTCTTCGGTCCCGAACGAACGGGCCATCTCCACGAACCTCCGGCATACCGTGACCGCACGGTCCATCGCCGCCTCGGAGATAAGAGAAGTGTCGAATTCGCCCTCCCCGAGACGGATCACCTCCTTCTGGCGGGAGAGGACCGTTGAGGTACAGTTCGAAAAGAGTCGTACCACGAGGACCCTGATGGAGTTTGTACCCAGGTCGATGAATGTCACCACCCTCCCTTCCGGGGGTATCTGCGGAGAACGGTTCATGGTTTCACCACAAAGGAATACTCAGGAGGAGAACCTGCACGAAGCGGCTGCATTTCTATGAACACCTCATTCACCCGTGCAGGCATAAAGAGATCAGATTGTATCCGGCTGCCCACGGAACGGCACGAACCGTCATGCACCGGCATCCGGATCCCGGGGTCAATCCCCGGTTTTCCGGCCATCTCTTTTCTTCCCGGGATCGCTGCATCCGCATCGTCCTATCGTCGCCGCGATGAAAAGGGCGGACAGCATCGAGGTTGCAAAGGCGGCGAAGAATGATACTTCCTGTGCAACAACCCCGGCGATGAACGGGAGAATGGTCATACCCCCGTAACTTGCCACGTTGAACAGGCCCATGACCGCTCCCTGCCGGGGTTCCACCCGGGAGAGGAAGGTGAGCTGGCCTATCATCACCACCCCTGCCAGGAAGCCTACGGGGATAAAGCCCCAGGGGGTGTAGAAGGAGAGCAGCACCGCACCCGCCATGAGAATGGCGGATACCCGGATTGCGGTGATGGGGTGAAGGTTCGCCCGGGGGACTATCAGCACCGCCACTGCGGTAGAGACATTCATCGCGGCGATCTGGAGCCCTATGATGGCGGGGGACAGTCCGGAAAACTGGGGGTAGATCGCGGTGAGGGCCCCGGTAATCCCGATCATTATCACCGCCGAGACCCAAAGCCAGAAGTACTGGCGGATCACCCGGCCTGACCGGGCCAGTATCTCCCGGAAAGTCTCGGGTTCCGTCGGGGTATTCCGTGAAAGATCCGATTTTCCTCCCGGATTTCCTTCCGTCCCGGAATGCCCGGATCCGGCGGCGGCCTCCCCGCGACGGGATGTTTCCCTGTCGGGCTTCATCAGCATGCTCGCAAGCAGGGGAAGCAGGGATAAGACGGTGAAGAGCATCACTCCGGCATACCGGTCTCCGGTCATATCGACGATCCAGCCTGTCCCGATCAGTCCGACCACCAGCCCCACGTTCAGCATGGCAAGAAATATGCCGCTCCCCCGGGCGTCATCCGGCCTTGCATTCAGAAATGCCAGGCCGGAAGCCACGAAGAGTCCTGCACCGAACCCCTCGGCGAAGCGGGAGAAGAGGAGCATATACGAGGAACTGCTCGCGAGCAGCAGCACCCCGGAGAGGGTGGTGAGCAGGAGTCCTGCGCGGATCAGCGGCAGTTCGCCGATCCGGTCGGCGAGAATACCTGCAGGGAGCACGAGGATGAGCGCTCCGAAAAAATACGAGGAGTAGAGTGCACTCTGGGCAACGGTGCCCTCCGCGAGACCGGGGAGGACCGGCACGATCGCGTTGGAGAGTGCCATTACGGTGAATACACCCAGGAAGACCGGGATCCGGGACTTCATATCATACGGTACGTCTCAAGGTTCAGGGGGGAGTGGGTCTCGATATGGTGGCGTTTATAGATCGAGCTCGCGAGATCGATGGTATTGTTCTCGTCGCCGTGAATGGTGAAGATCTTCTCGGGTTTCGGCTGCATATGGGACACGTAATTCATCAGCTGTCTCCGGTCCGAATGCCCCGAGAACCCGTCGATGGTCACGATCTCGAGGTTGATCACGATGCTCTCCCTACGGCCGAGGGGCACTTCGCGCCATCCTTTCTGGATCCTCCTCCCGAGCGTCCCGTCCGCCTGGTATCCGACGAATACCAGCGCATTCCTTTCGTCGGCCGCGAGGTTGCTCAGGTATTCCATGACCGGTCCGCCGTTGAGCATCCCGCTGGTGGTGATGATCACGCAGGGGTCCCCTGCGATGACCCTTCCCCTCAGGTCCGAGGAATCGACCGGGACGAAACATTCCGCCAGGAACGGGTTTAAGCCCTCCTTGAAGATCTGGTTTCGCAGGTCAGAGTTCAGGTACTCCGGGTAGGTGGTGTGGATCGCCGTGGCCTCCCGGATCATCCCGTCGAGATAGATCTTCATCCTGGGGATCTTTTCCCTGCGCATCCCCTCTTCGAGGGCGAGCATGACCTCCTGGGAACGGCCCACCGCAAACGCCGGGATAATGACCTTCCCGCCGCGGCTCACCACGTTCTGGACCGTCTCGTAGAGTTTCTCCTCTGCGTCGCCCCTGGCGGGCTGCACGTCGTTGCTCCCCCCATAGGTGCTCTCCATGAAAAGGGCCTCGAGGCGGGGGAAATTGTTGGTCGCCGGGTTGAACAGCCTGCTCCTGCTGTAATTGAAATCGCCGGTGAACGCGATGTTGTAGAGCCCGTCTCCTATGTGGAAGTGCGCGATCGCAGATCCCAGGATATGCCCGGCGTTATGGAAGGTGAGCTTGATGTCCGGGGCGATATCGGTGACGCTCCCGTAGTTCAGGGTGATGGAGTGCCGGATGTAATTCTTCACCTCGTTCGAGCTGTACGGGATCTTCCGGTCTTCCTTGCTCACTACGTCCAGGTAGTCAAGCTGGAGCATGGCCGAGAGGTCGCGGGTGGGAGGTGTGCTGTACACCGGGCCGTCGTACCCGTACTTGTAGAGGAGGGGGACGAGGGCACAGTGGTCCAGGTGGGCATGGGTAAGCACCACCGCATCCAGCTGGGTCAGGGGGTGGATCTCAGGGACGTAGAGGTAGGGAGTGCTGTTCGTATTGTCGGGCTTCTCCCCGCAGTCTATCAGGACCCTGCTCTCGGGCGTGGAAAGGAGGAATGCCGCCCTTCCCACCTCCCTGCAGCAACCGAGCATGGTGACCCGGACCCACTGGTCCTTGGAGATCACGTCACGGTGGATCCTCCTTCCTATGGTCCGGAGGAAGGTCTTTCGTTCCTCGTTTACGGACCGCAGGTACTGGCGGATCTGTTTCACCGTCCCGCTCTCGATGGGTGGGGTGCGGACCACCTTGGGAGTCCACCCGATGTGCTTGGTAATCTCCCGGAGCGTGGTCCCGTTCTTGCCGATGACCACTCCGGGCTTCTCGGCCTCGATCAGGACCTCTCCCGTGTCGGGGTCAAAAAAGATGTCGGTGATGCCTGCATTCTCCGCGACTACCGACCGGATATCGTTCACTGCCTTTTCCGGGTCCTCCAGGACGTTGGGGCGTATGACGATCCTTTTACGGAGGTCCCTGGCAAGGATCTTGATCAGGTCCGCCTCGTCGGCGAATCTCTTGGGGTCGTCGGTATAGATGACCAGTTCAGGCCCCTCGAACTCCACGTCCGAGACGGTGATCCCGGAAGGGATCTTATCGTTGATCTTATCCTTTAGTTCTTTCAGTCGTTCTTCAATGAGCATTAAAATCGTCCTAAAAAAGTTTTATGCGAGGATTTTGCCGAATTTTTTCTGCAGTTCTTCTTCAGGGATCTCGCGGTAGGAGTCCTTTGTGATGACCGCCACGTGGACACCTTCCCCGGTGGCGACATCGCGCTTCATCGCCGCCCTGACTGCACGTACCCCCAGGCTTATCGCGTCTTCTTCGTTCATACCCGGCTTGTACCGGTCTTCGAGGATCCCGTACGCGGTCGGGGACCCCGACCCGGTCGCCACGACATCGTCCTCCCTGGTGGCACCGCCCATCGCGTCCACCGAGAAGAGGTGCGGGCCGCTCTCGTCCATTCCCCCTACCAGGAGCTGCACGTAGAAGGGGTAATACCTGTTGTTATTCAGGATATTGGAGAGGAGTGTCGATACCGCCCCCACGGTCATGGATTTTCCCCTCCTCATATTGTAGAGGCTGCATTCCACGGTCATGACCCGCACCAGCTGCTGGGCATCCCCCACTCCACCAGCGGTGGTCATTCCGATACGGTCCGCGATCTGGTATATCTTCTTTGCATTCTTGCTGGCGATGAAATATCCCATGGTAGCCCGCCTGTCGGCAGCAAGGACTACACCGTCCTTGAAAATCAACCCGACAGTGGTGGTCCCTTTCATGGGTTCCTTATACTGTTCCTCCATTTAATCACCCCAAAATATAATGGAAAACGCTGTGAAAATCTGGAAAAGCGCTTCACGGTATACAATGTAGTTTGAAAATTTAAATTTTATTGTT
Organism: Methanolinea mesophila; assembly: GCF_017873855.1. Lineage (NCBI taxonomy): Archaea > Methanobacteriati > Methanobacteriota > Methanomicrobia > Methanomicrobiales > Methanoregulaceae > Methanolinea > Methanolinea mesophila. The sequence continues at coordinate 681,401 of NZ_JAGGKR010000001.1, read as the reverse complement.
GCGCCTCTTCACTGCAGAGGACCCTGATCAGTTCCCGGTCGAACAGCATCGACACCAGCCGCTTGTCCCCGTTCACCACCGGGAGCTGGTCCACTCTTGCACGCTTCATCTTGAGGGCGCACTCGCTCACTTCGGCATTCTGGGGCACGGCCACCACGTTGGTCACCATTGCCGTCTTTACCGCCCTGTTGGGCAGCTGGATCTTGGAGATGCCGTAGCTGATGGTATGCATATCCCTGATGCTCTCCCAGGTCCACTCGTCGTCGTCGGTGCCGTTGGAGAAGTCACTGACCTCGACAGTGTCCTCTATGGAAGAGTGCCGGATCAGGTCGCCTTCCGAGATGATCCCCTGCAGCCTGCTGTCCGCATCGAGGATCGGTATCGCCTCGAACCCCGAGATCTCCATGATCCTCCCCACGAGGGGAAGCGGAGTATCCTCCCAGAGCGCGAAGGTCTGGCTGGTGTACAGGCCCTTGATCTCCACACGTATCTTCATCTGGGCGATGGCCGCGATGAGGTCCGCCACGCTGACCAGGCCGATCAGAGTATCGTCCTCGACGACGGGAAGCCGCCTGATATTGTTTTTTATCATTAACCGGGCGGCATCGGAGATGGTCGCGTCGGCCTCGATGGTGATCGGGTCGACTGTCATGAGCAGGCCGAGCTGGGTCTCTTCTGCCTTCCGGAGGAGATCTTTCCTGGTGATAATTCCCACCAGTACCTTGTCCTTAAGGACGGGAACCCCCGATATCCCGGTCCTCTTCAGAATCTTCAGTACATCATCGCGGTTGCCCGGTATCTCCACTGCAACCACGTCCGAGGTCATAAAATCGGCGACTTTCATTTCGGTTATGATCTCACCACCATGACGCTCACCGCGCAATGGGAGACCACGAAAGAACTCACGCTGCCGAGGAGGATGCGATCGACCTCGCTTCTCCCGTGTGACCCGACGATCACCAGATCCGCACCCAGTTCCTCTGAAGCATTCACGATCTCGTTTCCTGCATGACCCTGCTTCATCACCGCGTTCAGCGTGATGTGCCTCTTTTCAGCCTCGTTCTTTGCGGCATCGAGCGCATCCTGTCCCTCTTTCTCAAGCATGCTGTACATGATCTCCCAGGTGTTGTCCATGGGGAGTGATGAAAAGAGGCCGGTCTCCACCACGTAGATCACATTGACAGTCGCATTCCAGACCTTCGCCTCATCCAGCGCGATCTTCAGGGCCCGGTCACTTATTTTCGATCCGTCTATTGCCACGAGTATCTGAGTGAACATTTTTACCTTCCCAAAACAGTCTTCTTTATAATGTTGAGTTACGAATAAAAAACT